>DASWIB010000233.1:0-6855 GCA_036397915.1 Thermoanaerobaculia bacterium
CCGACGGGCGAGCGGGAAACCCCGGCGAGAGGGTTCGGCAGCTCCTCCGGGATCTCCCCCTTGAGCTTCTCGAGCAGGTCCTCGGGAGGCGCCGCCACCGGCGTCTCGGTCAGCATCTCTTCGATCTTCTCGTGCGGATTCATGGAACCACCCCTTCGAGCGCCGCTTCCAGCATCGCGAGCGCGCGGCGCAGGCGCTTTCGGATCGCGACGGTCGTGATGCCCTCTTGCCGGGCAATGTCGGAGACGGACTGCCCCGCCCAAAACCGCGCGGTGACGGAGAAGCGCAGCTCCTCCGGAAGGGCGAGGATCGCTCGGCGAAGTCGGAGAAAGGTCTCGGAGCTTCGGATCGCCTCTTCGGCGCTTTCCCCGGGATCCGCGGGGACGGGCACCCCATCCGGCCCGAGCGGGACGACCCGCAGTGGCCGCCGAGCGTGATTGACGAAGGCGTTGTAAGCGATCCGGTAGAGCCATGTCGAGAAGCGCGCGCGGCCGTCGAAGCCCGAAAGCGCCTGCCAGGCCTTTCGGTAGGTCTCCTGGGTCAGGTCCGAGGCGAGGTCCCGGTCCCCTCCGCAGAGGCGGACCAGGCAGGCGAAGACCGCCCCGTAGGTCCGCTCGACGAGGGCCTCGGCGGCCTCGCGATCACCCGCCCCGATTCGTTGGAGGAGCTTCCGCTCCTCCGCGTCGGCTGACATGCCTTCCTGGTAGGACACCGGAACTGCGGCTCCGGCCGCCTGCGTCGTACCCATGCGGATTGGACACGACGAGGCTCGAAAAGGAAACCGGCTATGCTCACGCGGGTCCTTGCGCCATGGTCCCCTCGCGAGAGCAGTCTCCCGAGCCGCCGTGATGTCCTGGTCGACGGCTCACCAGTCATCGAAATACCTCCGATCGGCACGCGCCTTTCGGATGTGCGAGGAGCAGAGAACTGCCAGTGACGAAAGGCAAGTGAGTGAACAAGTTGACACTCTGCCCGTGCCCCTGTAGCTTCTCGCAAGCTTCCACCCATGTCGGACCGAGCTCGGGCCGCTTCCGTAGTTCTCATCGCCAGCCCGATTTCTGGCGTGCGCGGCCAGTGGACCCAGGGACTTCAGGACAGATTCGCACTCTACGAAGCCGCCGAACGCTCCGCGCTCGAGCGGAGCATGGCGGACTTGAAGCCCGCGATCCTGTTGCTCGACCTCGCGCTTCCTGGTCTCGGCGGCGTCGAAGGCGCTCGCGCGGTCCAGCACCTCTCGCCGATGACTTCGATCATCCTGCTGACGAGCACCCCGAACGACCGCGAAGGCCTCGCCGCTCTCAAAGGAGGAGCGCGCGGCTATTGCAGCCTCGATACCGATCCCGCGCTGCTGCGCAAGGCGGTCATGGTCGTCCTCAAGGGTGAGATCTGGGTCGCGCGGAACGTCTACGCGCCCCTGCTCGAAGAGCTGACGTCGCTGACGGAGCGGCGCCACAAGGAATTCCCCCCAAACCTGGACACCCGGCTCGAACGGCTGACTCCGAGGGAGCGAGAAATCGCTCAGTTGATCGGCGGAGGTGCGAGCAACAAGGAAATCGCGGGGCGACTGAACATCACGGAGGCCACGGTGAAGGCGCACCTGACAGCAATCTTTCGCAAGCTGGGACTTTCCGATCGGCTCGGCCTCGCCCTCTTCGTGACCGAGTTCAACCGGGTGACCGGGTGAGGCGGTCTGGTCGCGCCGCGTCGCGCCGGCGCAAGCGCAGAGGTCTCGAGTGGGTGCGGAAGCGGCCGCTTCTGATGGTGAATATCCTGATTGCAGCCCCGGACAAGGCGACGCGCACGGCCTGCGCGCGCGTGATCCAGTCGCTTCGGGGAATGAGAATCGTCGGAGAGGCACAAACGGGGCTCGAAGCGGTGTCGGCGACGGCGCGCTTTAAGCCGGGTGTCGTCCTGCTCGACCTGAAGCTCGCCTCCGAATTCGGCGCGACCCTCATCTCGGTCATGAGGCGCCGGAGCGGGCGCACCCGCGTGATCCTGCTCGTCGGCCGCGCCTCGGAGGCGAAGATCCTCGAGGCGCTGTCCCACGGCGCGGTCGGCTGCCTGTACAAGAAGGACATCAACCGCTTCCTCCCCGAGGTGCTGGAGGCGGTCGCCTCCGGCGAAGCCTGGATGTCCCGAAAGCTGATCCCCAAGATCATGGATCGTCTCGCGGCTTTCACGGCACGCGCGGAGTCCCGCCAGTAGCCTGAGCCGGGAGTCGGGAAGATCCGGAATAGATGAATCCCGGCTGGCAGATCCTCGGGGAGGTCGCGATCGCCATGGCGCTCGGCGGCGTAATCGGGCTCGAACGTGAATTCGCCGACAAGCCCGCCGGCCTCCGTACGCACATGTTGATTGCCGGGGCGGCGGCGCTCCTCGTCGGTCTCGGCGACACGATGATCCGGCGCTTCCCACTCGCCGGGGACCTCGTCCGCGCCGACCCGATACGCGTGATCGAAGCCGTCGTCACCGCGGTCGGGTTTCTCGGCGCGGGAATGATCATTCGTCGCGGCGGGGATCACATCGAGGGATTGACGACGGCTGCCTCCGTTCTCTTCGCGGCCGCCATCGGGATCTGCGTCGCGCTCACCGAATACCTGCTCGCGGTCGGAGTTACCTTCCTCGATCTCGCGACTCTTCGCGGCATCAAACCGCTCGAAGCGTGGCTGCGGCGGCGCCGCAGCGCCCCTCCGGCTTCTTGAAGCGCGAGCTCGTCCGGGGCATCGGCTGGCTCGATGCTACGACGCTCGTCGTGGGATCGATGATCGGCTCGGGAATCTTCATCGTGTCCGCGAAGAGCGCGCGCGTGCTCGGCTCGGGAGGTTGGGTCCTTGCAGCGTGGGCGATCGCCGGGGTCCTGACGATGATCGCCGCGCTCTGCTGTTCCGAGCTCGCCGCGATGATGCCGAAGGCGGGCGGCCAGTACGTCTTCTTCCGGGAGGCCTATGGGCCGCTCTTCGGGTTTCTCTTCGGCTGGACCATGTTTCTGGTCGTCCAGACCGGCACGATCGCGGCCGTCGCCGTGGCCTTCGCGAAGTTCCTCGGTGTCCTCTGGCCGGCGGTCTCGGAAGCAAAGACCCGGATCGGGCCGTTCTCGGTCTCGGCCGCTCAGGCGGTCGGCGTCGCCGTCATCCTCCTTCTGACGGCGTCGAATGCAACCGGACTCAAGACCGGAACAACGACGCAGAACGTTTTTACGTTCGCGAAGCTCGCGGCCCTCGTCGCGCTGACGGCTTTAGGTCTCCGGCTCGGCGGAGAGGATGCCGCATTCCGGGTCGGGGACTTCTGGAAGGCGGTTTCGCCCGGGGGCGAAACCCTGACCGGTCTGGCGCTGTTGACCGCCCTCGGAACCGCCATGGTCGGGCCGCTCTTCTCGCAGTCGGCGTGGAACAACGTGACCTTCGCCGGGGAGGAGGTCGAGAAGCCCGGCCGGACCCTGCCGATCGCGCTCCTCGTCGGCTGCCTTCTCGTGACGAGCCTGTACGTGCTCGCGAACATCGCCTACCTGAACGTGCTGCCGCTCCGCTCGGTCCAGAGCGCTCCCGCGGACCGTGTGGCGACCGCAGTCGCGACGTCGCTCTTCGGCCCCGCGGCCGCGAACGCCATGGCTCTCGCGATCATGGTCTCGACCTTCGGATGTGTGAACGGGCTGATTCTCTCGGGCGCCCGCGTCTCGTTCGCGATGGCGCGCGACGGCCTCTTCTTTCGCCGGCTCGAGCGATTGAACGACGCCGCGGTGCCGGGCAATGCGCTTTGGGCCCAGGCAATGTGGGCTTCCGTCCTCGCGCTCTCCGGCAGCTACAGCGATCTGCTCGAGTACGTCATCTCGGCCGACATCCTCTTCTACGTGCTTCTCGTCGTCGCGGTCATCGTGCTTCGCCGAAAGCGGCCGAATCTCCCCCGGCCGTTCCGCGCGCCGGCGTACCCGTATCTGCCCCTTCTCTACGCGGCGACCGGCGCCGTGCTGATCGCGGTCCTCCTCGCGGGAAGCCCGAGGACGACGTGGCCCGGATACGCGCTCGTTCTGACGGGGGTGCCCGTCTACTTCGCCTGGGGGCGCCGGCGCGGTTCCTCGCGCAGCCTGCCCGAGCGAACGCGAGGGACTTGAGATGACTGGGGGAACGTGAAGCTCGAGCCCCGCGACGTCTCCGAGGGCTCGTTGCTCGCGGAGTTCCCGGACAGCCCGGACGCCGAGGCCAACCGGGCCGCCATCGCGCTCGCCGAACGGTTCGCCGTGAAGCGGCCGCGGGGGCTTCTCGATGCGATTCCGGGCGCACGGACGCTCTTTCTGCTCTTCGATCCGCAGGCGGCCGACCGCGAAGCCCTCCTGCGGCGACTGCGCCGGGCCGTTGACGAACCGCCCGCCGGCGTGCCCGAGTCCCGTCTCTTCGGAATCCCGGTCGCGTACGGAGGAGAGGAAGGTCCCGACCTCTCCCGGCTCGCGCGCGACCGGGGAATCGATCCGCAGGAGATCATCCGGCGTCACGCGGGCGCCGAGTACCGGGTCGCATTCCTCGGCTTCTCGCCCGGATTCGCGTACCTGACCGGCCTTCCCGCGGAGCTCGCGGCTCCGCGCCGCGAAAGCCCGCGCCCACGCGTTCCCGCCGGGAGCGTCGGGATCGGAGGCGAGTACACCGCCGTCTATCCGAGCGAGTCGCCGGGAGGATGGCGGCTCATCGGCCGCTCACCCGTGCGGCTCTTCGACCCCACAGCCTCCCCGCCGGCGCTCCTGCGCGCGGGCGATCGCGTCCGGTTCGAGCCGATCGACGAGAAAGAGCTCGCGCGCCGGCTGGCGAACGAGGCGGCGCGACGGCCGTCTTCCCCGGGCGACGAGGGAGATCCGCTGCTGGCGACGCTCGCACCGGGGCTCTTCACCTCGGTGCAGGGAGCGCCGCGATTCGGTCTCGGCGCGTGCGGGGTCCCGGCCGGCGGAGCCATGGATCTCGCCGCACTGGAACGCGGCAACGCGGGCGTGGGCAACTCCGCTCGAGCCGCCGCTCTCGAGGTGACGCTCTCGGGGCCGGAGCTCCGGGTGCTCGCGGACGCGCTCGTCTGCGTCACTGGAGCGGACCTCCAGGCGCGCTGGAACGGAAAGGCGGTCGATCTCGACGCGCCGTTCGAGGTCAAGACCGGCGACCACATCGCCTTCGGATACGCCAGGAGCGGCGCACGAGCGTACCTCTGCGTCCAGGGCGGTCTCGTCGAGCGACGGCCGGGAGAACCTCTCCGGCGGCTCGCGCCGGGAGACGTGGTCGCGCGATCGCGCCTCGAAGCGCGCCCCGGCTCCCCGTCGCCCGCGGCGCCGGAATCTCACCGAGATCGGAGCCTGACCCTCCGGGTGCTTCCGGGTCCCCAGGCCGGTTTTTTCCCGGCAGAAGCGGCGGAGAGCCTCTTCTCGGGGACTTATCGGGTCTCTCCGGCGAGCGACCGGCGCGGCATCCGCCTGGATGGACCGCCGCTCGAGCTTCGCCGGCCGTCCGACATACCGCCGGAAGGGACGGCGCTCGGCGCGATTCAGGTTCCCGCGAGCGGGCTGCCGATCGTCCTCGGCCCCGATCGCCCCGTGACCGGTGGCTACGCCAAGATCGGCACGGTGTCCGCACGCGACTGGCCGCTCCTCGCCCAGGCCGCGCCGGGCACGGCGGTGCGCTTTCGCGCGACGACTCTCGCAGAGGCCGGGAAGAGCTGAACCGGAGACCTTGGACCAGCTAACATGGCGGCGCTTTGAGCGTGGACCTGAACGCCGACGTCGGCGAGGGCATGGACGATGCCCAGCTGCTGCCCTACGTCACGTCGGCGAACGTCGCGTGCGGCATGCACGCCGGCAACCCGACCACGATCGACCAGACGGTCGGGCTCGCGCTCGCGTGTGGAGTGCGCGTCGGCGCGCACCCCGGATATCCGGATCGCGCCAACTTCGGACGCGTCGCAATGGAAATACCCGCCGACGACCTGGAGAACCTCGTCGTCTATCAGGTCGCGGCGCTCGCGGGGTTCGTTCACTCGCGCGGCGGCCGGCTCACCCACGTGAAGCCACACGGAGCTCTGTACCACAGCGGCGCCGAGTTCCCCGACGTCGCGCGCGCCATCGTCGAGGGAGTGCGGCGCGTCGGCACGGACCTCGTCCTCGTCGGCGCGGCGGGTTCGATGCTCGTCGGAGCCGGACAGGAAGCGGGCCTTCCGGTCGCGGAAGAAGCCTTCGCCGACCGCCGCTATCGGCCCGATGGGACACTCGTGCCGCGCGGGCGGCCCGGCGCCGTGATCATCGACCCCGAGGAGGCCGCGGAACAGGCAGTCGGTCTCGCCCGGGACGGCTTCGTGGTCGCGGAGGACTCGTCGCGGATCAGCGTTCGCGCCGACACGATCTGCCTGCACGGCGATACGCCCGGCGCCGCCGAGATCGCGAGGAAGATCCACGAGCGGTTTCGGATGACCGGGATCCGCATCGCGCCGCTCGATATCGCGTCCGCGAACCGCAAAGTCGGCGGCGCGGTGTGAGCGCGCGCGCCGACGGCGAGGCCTGATGGAAAGCAGCCCGAACGCCTTCTCCGGAGACGCGCCCGAACCGGGCTGGAGGGCGCGGTTCGCGGCGGTCCGCCGCGCGGCACAGGCGCTTCTCGCGACACGCGCCGAGATCTTCCGCGAAGAGCTCGCGGGGAAGCGCTCCCTCTTCGCGAAGGCCGCCGTCGGCCTTTCCCTCGCCGTCGCTTTTGGCGGGCTCGCCCTGCTGATCGCGACGGCGCTGGTGGCCTCGCTCCTCGCGCGGCTGCTCGGCGGGCCGATCGCGGGTCTCGCGGCGGCCCTTGTTCTCTATCTCGCGATCGCGGCGGCTGCGGCGATCTTCGGATCGAGAAA
>DASWIB010000234.1:0-7810 GCA_036397915.1 Thermoanaerobaculia bacterium
CGGGTGGTGCTTCTCGGACTATCTCGTTTTCTTCGCCGGCTATCCGCTTTCGCCCGCGGCGGCTGCGTTTCCGATGCTCCTCCTCGGGCTCCGGCGCCTCGCGCGCGAGCCGGGCGGGCGGGCAGTCGGACTGACGGTCGCGGCGCTCCTCCTGAACGTGACCTCCGGCCATCCCGAGACGCTCCTCCACGCCGTCGCCGCCGCCGGCGTGTTCTTCCTCTTCGAGCTCGGCTTCGTCGGGCGAGGAAAGCGAGCGGCGCCTCTGGCTCTCTCTCTTCTCGCCGGCGCGATCACGCTCGGGCTGTCCGCAGTGCTGCTCCTGCCGCTCGTCGAAGCGCTGCCGCACAGCGCGGAGCATGCGCTGCGGACGGCCTGGTACGCGCACGTGGACAAGTCGGTCAGCCTTCCCGAGAGCCTGCGGCGGTCGATCCAGGACGTGGTGCCTTACGCCTTCGGGGTCTCGGGACGCGGGAAGGGTGCCATCGGTTTCGGCGAGCCGGCGGCCTACGCCGGGGCGGTTCTTCTGCCCTTTGCGGTGGTCGGCCTCCTCTCGCCTCGGCGGGAGAAGTGGCCGATCCTCGTCATCACGTTCATCGGACTGGCGATGTGGGCGCGGCTGCCGGTCGTCACCGACCTCGTCTCGTCCCTGCCGCTCTTCGACATCGGCCTGAACGAGCGGCTCGTCTTTCTCGGCGCGTTTGGCGTCTGCGCCTTCGCCGCGCTGGGCGCCGAGCGGGTCCGGCGGGGCAGAAGCGGGGGATGGCTCTTCGCGGCCTCGATCGCGGCGAGCGCGACGATATGGGCCCTCTTCCGGGAAGTGCGGCCGACGCTGGTTCGTCTGGGCCTCGACGACGCGTTCCTTCGGGAGCGGCTGCTCTGGCAGCTCGCCCCGCTTCTCGTCCTCGCTCTCGCCGGCGCCATCGCCGCGCTGCGATCTCGTCGGCGCTCCTCGCTCGCGGCAGCGCTTCCGGCCGCGGCGCTCCTGCTCCTCGCCGTCGAGCGCCGCCTGGAAGCGGGAAGTCTTTACCCGACCTTTCCCAACCGTGCGTTCTATCCCGATCTCGCCGTGCTCGACCCGATTCCCCGACAGGCCCCGTGGCGCTTCACGGCGTCGAGCTTCCAGTTCGTCCCGAACGTCTCGGCGCTCTATGAGCTCGAGGAGGTCCGCGGCTACGAGGCGATGACTTTCGGTCCCCTGACCGAGACGTTCCCGCTCTGGTGCGTGCCGCAGCCGGTCTGGTTCAACCGCGTGGACGACCCGACGACGCCTTTTCTTTCCTTCTTGAACGTGCGCTGGGTCCTTACGCCGATGGACGCCGGAGTACCGCCGGGGTGGAGGGTCCTTTCGGAGGGGGAAGGCACGCGGCTTCTCGAGAATCCGCGGGCACTGCCGAGGGCGTTCGCGCCGCGCTTCGTGCGGGCCGAACCGATTGAAGCGAGGCAGCGCGAGGCGCTCGGCTCGATCATGGATTTCGCGAAACACGGGGTCGTCGCCGGCGTGGGGACCGCCTGGCCGGCCGGGGAGTGGAGACCGAACGGCGACGCGACGATTCGCGTCGAATCATATCGTCCGCAGCGCCTCGTCCTCTCGGTCGATGCGCGGTCGGAGGCGATCGTGGGGACCTCGATCCCGCGCTGGCCCGGGTGGAAGCTCGAGATCGATGAGCGGCGGGCGCCGCTCTTCTCCTACAACCGCGCTTTCCTCGGTTTCGAGGTCCCCGCCGGCGCGCGTCGGGCGGTGCTGACCTATCTGCCCGACGGGTTCGTCTGGGGGGCACCGATCTCCGGCGTAACGGCGGTCGCCTGCCTCATTGCGCACTTCTTCCGGCGAAGGAGGCGAGCGCGAACAGGGCCGTGAGGGGCGAGAGAACGCGGGCGGCCGACCAGGAGATCAACAGACGCGGGTCGCTTTGGGTCGTGAGGTACGTGAAGAGAAGGAACCCGGCGAGAGCGACCGCCGCCAGCCCCGGCAGCAGTGCGCGGCGGCTCTTTCCGGGAATCAACAGGAACACGGCCAGCGGAACGAGCCAGGGAAGAGCGTAGCCCGCCCTCCGGAGCGAAACCCCCACGGCCTGGAGGATCGATGGAAGGCTCTCGAGACTGATTCTGACCAGACCTCCGTAACCCTTGTATCCCCAGAAGAGGCTGCGCGACGCGCCGAAAAGAAACCACGTGCCGAGTGCGAGAGCGGTCGGCGCAAACAGCAGGAGGAGCGTCCGCCAGAGCGGGCGAGAGGCATTCCGTTCGATCAGCACGAAGAGCGCGCCGGCGGCCAGCACGAAGACGAGCCCTTCGACTTTCGAGGCGGCTGCGCCGGCGAAGAGCAGGCCGGCGGCGAGCTTCCCGCCCGTCGAGCGGGCGATCGGCGTCAGGAGGAGAGCGAGACCGAGGATCTCGAAAAAGAGCAAGAAGGGCTCGGCGTTGCCGGCGACGGAGGCGTGGATCCCGAGGAGTGCGATCGCCGAGACGGTCAGCGCGGTCGTCGCGGCGGCCGCGGGAGGGGGCGCCCCCGTACGCAGGATTCCGGTGAGTCCGACCGCGGTGGCCGCGAGAAGCAGCGGGAACGTCAGCATGGCCGCACCCCACGGAAAGCGCCCGGCGATCATCGCGCCGAAGGCGAGCGCGTTGGTGACGAGCGGCGGATAGTAGACGTGGAGGTACTCGAGAAACGGCGCGGAGAGGAACGCCACGTCGATCGTGCGCGCGGCCGCGAACTGCTGTGCCTTCGGTCCCCAGAAGAGCACCAGGTCGGTCGAGGTCGAGCGCCCGGCGATCGTCGCGAGGAAAGCGGCGGCGAGGGAAGCGGCGGTGATGCCGTAGCCGATCAGAGCGATCGCGCGCGAAGAACGCCCCTCACCCCCACCCTTTCGCAAGCGGGGAGAGGGAATTTCTCGATCTCCTCGCAGCGCCAGCCGAAGCGCGAAGGCGATCGCGGCGGCGACGAGCACCAGCGCCGGCCCCCATCGCAATTCGAGCAGCGCGAAAACGGTCATCGTCCACGAGAGGAGCACCGCTCCCACGCCCGCGGAGAGCACCGCGCGCGTCGGGAAGCCGAAGACGCGGAACGTACGGTGGTTGAGGAGCGGCGCGCCGACGATCGGAAAGACGAGGAAGGATGCAAGCCAGAGGTATCCTGCCCTCATCGCTCCTGCCTCCAGATGGTCCCCTCGGGAATCTCGAGCACGAGCGGGCCCACAGGCGCGGCGGGACGACGGCCGAGGACGACCTCGTACTGCGCTTCTCGAAGAGTCTCCGGCTCTCTCGGTATGCCCCACAGCGCCGCCGGAACGATCTTTCGCCCCGGCAGGAGCGCGATCGCGAAGCGGTGCAGGTACGTGTCGGTCGTCGGGTCGGGCGGCTCGACTCGGACGGCGACGGAAGCTCCCGGGGGAACGACACCACCCGCGCGCTGCAGGAGGACGTACGCGCCGGCGCTGAAAGACGCGGCCCTGGCCTCGAACGGCGTACGAGGCGCGCGGAAGAGCCCTCGGGAGAAGGGAAGCGCCGCGACGGAAAACGCGGCGAGGATCGCGGCGCCGGCAAGGGCAGGGAGATCTCGGCGATTCAACGCCGTGACCCGCGCGCTCGTGGAGTTCCGTCTGTCATCCCGGGCCGCGGGGCGGTGAGGGATCCCTCGCGGAGCCTGTCCTGAGCGAAGGCGAAGGACTCGAGATGACACGACCGGAGAGCGCTGTGCTCGGGATGACACGACCGGAGAGCGCTGTGCTCGGGATGACATAACCAGAAGAGAAAGGCCGCACGAGGCGGCGGAGCGCAGCGAGATTCTTCCGGTCCTGCTCGAGGGTGTCGTCCTTCGGCGTCTCGAGGAACTTCGGAATTGCGGCGAGGCGCGGGTCGGTCATCAGGTTGCGGAACCCGCGGCGTTCTTGACGAAGATCTGAAGGACGCGGCAGCCGACCTCGACCCCGCGCTCGACCGCCCGCGGCGTTCCTCCGGCGATGGACTGATGGGCGCCCAGGGGGAGATCGAGAAAGGTTCCCACGGCTGGATTGTAGCGACGTCAGTGCAATGTCATCCCGAGCGAAGCGAGGGATCTGACCGCGAATCTGTCATCCCGAGCGCAGCGAGGGATCTCGCGTTGACGAGCAAAAGATCCTTCGCTTCGCTCAGGATGATCGCTACGCGATCAGATTCCTCGGGCCTTCGGCCCTCGGAATGACAAGGGACGGCCCTCGGAATGACAAAGAGCGGCTATGACGGCTTCTCGTCGCCGAGGTGGTCCATCAATGCTTGACCGATGCGACGCGTCACGAAGATCTGCTTCACGTAGTTGAACGACGTGATCGCGAGCGGCACGCCGGCCGCCGTGATCGGCGCGCCGACGGCGGCGAGCGCCAGGTGTCGCGCCTTCTCTCCACGCGTGTACTCCGGGTTCTTCAAGTCCAGCACGCTTCCGTAATACCGAAAGACCATCCGGTAGACGTCGGAGAGCAGCACCCGGAACCCCATCTCGCTGCCCCAGACGAAGCACTGGCCGAGCCGGACCTTCTCGAGGAACTCCGGAACGGACTCCGCTTCCGCGACCGTGTAAACGCGCGCCAGCGGTCCGAGTGTGTGAGCGTCGGAGCCGGCGACGAGCGACAGGTCTCCGCGCTTCTCGCGCACCACCGCCATCAGGTCCTCGACCAGCCGATTGTGTTGCGACGCCATCGCGCCGTTTTTGACCTCGAAGACGTCGAACATCCGGAGCATCTCTTCGAAGTACTGCCTCGGAGAGTTGCGCATCCGGTAGTTCTGGAACATGTGGTTCGCCGAGGCGAGGATCTTCTCCTCGCTCAGGTAGGCGTGAAGGTCGTAGATGTTGTCCCGCCGCCTCTGGATCTCCCCGTGCTGGCGCTCGTCGATTCCGAAGACGTTGATGTGAATCCGCTGGCGGGTGTCGGGAAACCAGGTCTCGACCTCTTCCGAGATGAAGAAGTCGTCGAGCTCCGGGTGCTTGTCGAGCAGGTAGAGGCAACCGTCGATCGAGTCGTGGTCGGTCAGCGTCACGAAATCCATTCCTCGCTGCTTGGCGAGCCGGTAGACGTCTTCGGGCCGGTTGTACGAATCCCGCGTGTTCGCGATTCGGAAATACTTGAAGGTCGAATACACGGAGTGACAGTGCAGGTCCGCCTTCTTGAAGCGGCGGTCGGAAAACCAGCCCGGTCGTTCGGACTCTCCTGCGCTCTTCCTCGACATTGAAAGGGCGAGTGTGCAAGCGACGGGCCGGGCAGTCAAGCGGGTCGGGAAACGGGAGAGGAAACGGGAAGGGATGAAGGGGCCTTCGTCTCCCGTTTCCCCTTTTTCGTTTTCCGACTAGGTGTGTCGAGTAATCTCAGCGGCGGACCTTGCGGTCCCCCGAACCCCCTGGGCTATGCTCTGCCGGTGCCGCGAGTCCTGTTTCGCCTCATCTACGGCACCACTCTCATCGCCGTGTTCCTCTTCGCCGGATGGGTGGCTTTCCGGCGCTCGATCCTCGGCCGATCGGTCGCCGTGCCGGATCTTTCCGGAAAATCCGTGCCCGAAGCGATCCGCATCGCTCACGACGTCGGGCTGAAGGTCGAGGAGGAGGCCCCGCGGGCGCGGTACGACGAGCACGTTCTGCGCCACCGCGTGCTGCTGCAGCAGCCGGAGGCGGGATCGCTCGCCAAGCCGGGCCAGGTGATCCGGCTGGTCCTGTCGCTCGGCCAGCGCGAGCTCAAGGTGCCCGATCTCGCCGGGCTCGCGCCGCGTGCCGCGGCGTTGAAGCTCGCTCGGGAGTCCCTCCAGCTCGGCACGGTTTCCTGGTATCGCGATGAAGACGCCCCCACCGGGATCGTCGCGCAGAACCCGCAACCCGACACGCCGGCGACCAAGGGCAGCGCGGTCGAAGTTCTGACGAATCGCGGACTGCCCGAGGTCCGTTTCGTCATGCCCGATTTCGTGGGGCAGGAAGCCGATCGAGTCCGCGCGCGGCTCGAGACTTTCGGCTTTCGGGTCGGCAGCGCACGATACGAGGCGTACGAAGGCGTGCCGGCGAACACGATCCTGAAGCAGTTTCCCCCCGCGGGCTACCCGCTGTCGCGGCGCGACGTCGTCTCGCTGACCGTCTCGCAGTCGGCTTCTGCGATTCCTCCGGCGTCGTGAGCAACGTACGAATCGCTCCGTCGCTCCTCGCGGCGGACTTCGCGCGGCTCGCCGATGCGCTCTCCCTGGCGGAGCGCGGCGGCGCGGACCTCGTCCACGTCGACGTCATGGATGGTCACTTCGTTCCGAACCTGACGATCGGACCCCCGGTCGTCCGGGCATTGCGGGCCGCCACGCGACTCGCTCTCGACGTCCACCTCATGATCGAGGAGCCGGAGAGAACGCTCGGCGAGTACCTCGATGCCGGAGCCGACTGGGTTTCCGTTCACGTCGAAGCGACCCGGCACCTGCAGCGCTGCCTCGCGACGATCCGCAAGGCCGGAGTGCGCGCCGGGGCGGCGATCAACCCCGCGACCCCGCCGGAGGCGCTCGCCGCCGCGTGGACGGACCTCGACTACGCGGTTGTGATGGCGGTCAATCCGGGCTGGGGAGGACAGCCGTTTCTGCCCGCAGCCGTCGAGAAGGTGCGTCGGCTGCGTGCAGAGGCCTCCGAGTCCGGCGCGCGACCGGCGATCGAGGTCGACGGAGGCGTGGACGACGGAAACGCCGGGGCCCTCGTGCACGCCGGCGCGGAAATTCTGGTCGCCGGCACGGCGATATACGGAGCGAGTGATCCCGTCGCGGCGATCGGAAGGCTCCGCGCCGCGGCCGAAGGGGTCCGGGCATGAGGATGGGACGAACGAAAGACGGGAGTGCATGGATGAAGCCGGCCGCCGCGACCGTCGCGGTGCTGCTCCTCTCGATCGTTGCCTGCTCGGGCTCGAAGAAGCCGGACAAGCTGACCCAGGAGCTCCTCGCGAAGTCGAAGGAGGAGCTCTTCGAAAAGGGCAAGGGGCTCGTCGAGAAGAAGCGGTACGAGCAGGGCCGCAAGTACTTGACGTTCGTCTTCGAGACATACCCCAACGATCCGCTCGGGCGCGACGCGCTCCTTCTCGTGGCCGACTCCCATTTCAAGCAGGGCGGAACGGGCTACACCGAAGCGCGCTTCCGGTACCGCGACTATCTGAACCGTTATCCGGGCGGTCCGCGACGGGACTACGCCCGCTATCAGTTCGCGCTGACCTACGACAAGGAAATCGAGAAGCCGGACCGCGACCAGACCGCGACCCGCGAGGCGATCGACCAGTACCGCGCTCTCATCCGGGAATACCCGACGTCCGGATTCTCGGGCGCCGCCAGGGAAAGGACGCGCGTTCTCTCGGATCTTCTCGCCGAGCACGAATTCGAAGTGGGCTTCTTCTACATGCGGAAAGGCGCGCGGGCGGCGGCGCTCGCCCGATTCACGGATCTCGAGCAGAGATTCCCGGAGTACGGCGCCCGCGACAAGCTCTACTTCTATTCGGCACGGGTCTTAGAGAAGCTTGGCCGCCGCGAGGAGGCGGACCGTTACTACTCCAGGTTGAAGGAGGAATTTCCCGACAGCGAATGGGCGCGGAAGGTCCGGGGCGAGAAGCCGCCGGCCGCCGCGGCCTCGGCAGTGAGTCCACAGGCCAAGGCCCAGAGTCCAGAGTAGGCCAGCAGGGGGAACCCCGGGACCCTGAATCCGCGGGAAGTGTCCGAGTTCTCGTCGGCGGGGACCTTGTGGTCCCCGCACCGCCTGGCCGCGTTTACGCCATTTTTTCGCGGCGCGGGAGCAGCCCACCCCGGGCTTCGTTGACAGTGCCGGCTCGGCGGGTTACTTTTA
>DASWIB010000235.1:0-21152 GCA_036397915.1 Thermoanaerobaculia bacterium
CCTTCCTGCGTCAACTACCTCCGGTCGTATCGCGATACGATCGCGCTCGGGAAGGCGGCCTTCACCGACCCGGACCAGCCCGCGGAGGAATGTGCACCCGAGGAGCTCGTCTCGGCGGTTCTGCGCGCGCGGGAAAACCACTGACTGCCTCGACGCACCCTGGGCGACCTGACATGATCGAGCTCGACCCCGCCGGCAAGCGAGAAGCGAGAATCCCGTCCGACGCGGGCGGCGAGGAAGCACTCGTCGCCCGCCTCCGCAACGGCGACGAGACGGCTTTCGAGCTCGTCGTCCGCCGGGAAGGTGGGCGGCTGCTCGCGGTCGCGCGTCGCTTCCTCCGCAACGAGGAAGACGCGCGGGACGCCGTGCAGGACGCGTTTCTATCCGCCTTCCGATCGATCGAGAGCTTCGGCCAGGGCTCCCGGTTCTCGACCTGGCTGCACCGGATTTTGATCAATGCCTGCCTGATGAAGCTCCGGTCGAGCCGGCGTCGGGCGGAAGACTCGATCGAGGACCTCCTGCCGAAGTTCCAGGAAGATGGGCATCAGGTGAATCATCCCAATCCGCCGTGGGAGGGCTCCGCGGAAGAGCTCCTTGCTCGGAGCGAGACCCGCGAGATCGTGCGCCGATGCATCGACAAACTACCGGAGACATACCGATCGGTCCTGCTCCTGCGGGACATCGAGGAGCTGACGACGGAAGATGCGGCGCGTCTCCTCGGCGTGACCGAAAACGCGGTCAAGATCCGGCTCCACAGAGCGCGGCAGGCTCTTCGAACCCTCCTCGATCCGACTTTCCGCCCCGCGTTCGCATCATGACCTGCCGCGACCTCGTCGCGGCTCTCTTCGGTCTCATCGAGGGCGAGCTTTCGGGGGCGGACGAGCTCGCGGCCCAGCGGCACTTCGCCGGCTGCCCGGACTGCGCCGTCTACGCGCAGACTTACGAGACGGCGGTCCTCCTCGGACGCTCTCTCGGTTCCGACGACGAAGCGGCGTCGGGCGAGATGCCGGAGGAGCTCGTCCTCGGAATCCTCGCGGCGCGGGCGCTTCCACCGCGGCCGAGCCTCCTCGTCTAGCAGCGCGTGGAAAAAGGCTGTGAGGCGGCGTTGCGAGCCCTGCGGGTCTGGATGGTCGGGTAGGCGGGCGACCTCCGAAACAGCTGCGCGAGCCGGCTCATTCAACTGCGCGGAGGCCCGATCCTGAGCGCGATTTCTCCCGAGCACGAGTGGCTCGAGACCGACGGCCGCGGCGGGTTCGCCTCGGGCACGTCCGGCCTCGTCCGGACGAGGCGATACCACGCCCTTCTCGTCTCGGCAACCAGGCCTCCTCTGGGACGGTTGGTCCTGGTGAATGGACTGGAGGCCTGGGCAGAGACGCCCTCCGGCCGGTTCCCTCTTTCGTCGCAGGCGTATGCCCCCGACCTCGTGCACCCCGACGGCGCGTCGCGCATCGAGAGCTTCGAGGCGGACCCATGGCCCCGGTGGACGTTTCGACTCGAGGACGGAACGCGGATTGCGCATGAGCTCTTCGTTTCGCGCGAGACACGTGCGACCGTGCTCGTCTGGAGGCTCCTCGAACCGCGCGGAGGTGTCTCGCTCTCCGTGCGGCCGCTCCTCTCGGAGCGCGACTATCACGCGCTCCATCACGAGAACCCGGCGTTCCGGTTCGACGCCGAGCCGACGGGACGGCGGATCGTCTGGCGGCCGTACCCGGGCCTGCCCGCGATCGCAGCCACTTCGAACGGGGAGTATCGGCACGAGCCGGTCTGGTACCGCAACTTCTCTTACGCAGAGGAGCGGGCGCGCGGTCTCGACTTCGTCGAAGACCTGGCTTCGCCCGGGACCTTCTCCTTCGATCTCTCCCGCGGCGAGGCGGCGATCCTGTTCGAGCCGAACGCCGCCGGGGCGCCCTTCTCCGACGTGCGCGGCCTCGCGCGCAAGTTGAAATCGCGTGAAGAGCGGCGGCGGGGGGCGTTCCGATCGCGGCTCGAGCGCGCCGCAGACGACTACATCGTATGGCGCGGCGCCAGCCGGACCATCATCGCCGGCTATCCGTGGTTCACCGACTGGGGCCGCGACACGTTCATCGCGCTGCGCGGATTGTGCCTTGCGACCGGGTGGCTCGACGATGCCCGGGACATCCTGCTCGCGTGGTCCGACCTCGTCTCGGAGGGAATGGTCCCGAACCGCGTTCCGGACCGCCGGCACGCTCCGGAGTTCAATTCAGTGGACGCTTCGCTCTGGTTCGTGGTCGCGGTGCATGAATACCTCGAGGCGTGCCGGGCCGCCGGGGAGCGAGTCCGCCAGGTGGACCGCCAGGATCTCGGGAGTGCGGTCGAAGCGATCCTCGCCGGCTACTCCGCCGGCACCCGCTATGGGATCCGCGCGGACGAGGACGGCCTTCTCGCAGCCGGCGTCCCGGGCGTCCAGCTCACCTGGATGGACGCGAAGGTGGGCGATCGCGTCATCACGCCGCGGATCGGAAAGCCGGTCGAGGTCGAGGCGCTGTGGGTGAATGCGCTGCGCATCGGAGGGGAGCTCGCGCCGCGCTGGGGAGAGCTTGCAACGAAAGCGTGCGAGTCGTTCCCGGCGCGGTTCTGGAACGCCGCGCAGGGCTGCTTGTACGATGTCGTGGACCGCGATCACCAGCGTGGGGCCGTCGACGCCGCCTTCCGGCCGAACCAGATCTTCGCCGTCGGAGGTCTTCCGTTCCCGCTCCTCTCCGGAGAGCGGGCGGCGCGCGTCGTCGAAGCGATCGAGAGGCGTCTGTGGACGCCGCTCGGACTCCGCTCGCTCGCGCCGGGCAGCCTCGGCTATGTGGGTCGCTATGAGGGCGGAGTCGCCGAGCGCGACGGCGCATATCACCAGGGCACGGCCTGGTCCTGGCTCCTCGGGGCGTTCGTCGAGGCGTGGCTCCGCGTCCGCGGCAGCACACCGGCGGCGAAGGCGATTGCGCGCCGCAAGTTTTTGGAGCCGCTCCGGCGCCATCTGGAGCAAGCCGGCCTCGGCCATGTCTCGGAGATCGCCGACGGCGATCCTCCGCACCGCCCCCGCGGTTGCCCGTTCCAGGCCTGGTCGGTCGGCGAGCTCCTTCGCATCGAGCGGATGCTCGACTTCACAGCGAGGTGAGGACATGGAAACAACCGCCGCCGCTTCGAACGAGACACTCTTCATTCCGGTCATCCTCGGCACTCCGCGCCAGGGGAGGATGAGCGAATACGTCGCGAACTTCGTCGTGTCACAGGTCGCGCGCCTCGCCGGAGTCGAGACCGAGCTCTTCGACGTCCGCAAGCTCCCGTTTCCCACGAGCGATGCCGGCGAGCAGATCAAGGACCCGGCATTCTCCGCCGCGATGATGCGCGCCGACGCGCTGGTGATCGTGGCGCCGGAGTACAACCACGGCTATCCGGGCTTGTTGAAGCACGTTCTGGACACGAACCTGAAGGAGTACATCCACAAGGCCGTGGGTCTCGTCGGCGTCTCCGCCGGGCCATGGGGTGGGACGCGCGTGATCCAGAACATGCTGCCGGTCATGCGCGAGCTCGGGCTCGTGACGATATTCTGGGACGGCAACTTCTCGGGCGTGCAAAAGGCGTTCGACCCGGCGACGGGCGCGCTGCTCGAGCCGGCCTACACCCGGCGGCTGGAGAAATTTCTCAAGGAACTGGTCTGGATGGCGAAGGTGCTGCGGTACGGGCGGGAGAACGTCGCGCTCTGACTGGAGGAAGTAATGGCTGAGAGACAAAAGGTCCGCTGCCCCGAGTGCGGCGCGGAGATGAACTTTCACGCCGAGAAGGTCGATTACTCGGCGGCGCTCGTGGATCCGCGATCTATGGATCGTGAGCTCGGGGGCGTGGTCGAAGAGTTCCATACCTGCCCCGGGTGCAAGTTGGTTATTGGGCGTCCCGCCCGCTGAAACCCGCGACCTGCCGGGACATCCAACGGAAGGCTGACGGAAAGGAGACTTCGATGCCGGACATGGCCTTTCCGAGGTCCTCATGAAAGGAATCGCGGTCTATCCCGGCAAGCCCGAGTCGGTTCACCTGGCGGACCTGCCGAAGCCGTCGCTCGACGAAGTGCCCGGCGGCCGGGGCGTGCTCGTGAAGGTACTCCGCTGCGGCGTCGACGGCACCGACAAGGAGATCAACGCGGGCGAGTACGGCACCGCGCCTCCGGGCGACGACTTCCTCGTCGTCGGACACGAGAACTTCGGGTGTGTCGAGGCGGTCGGCCCGAACGTCACCGAGTTTGCTCCCGGTGACTACGTCGTCGCGACCGTTCGACGTCCCGGCTCGAGCCTCTACGACCGGATCGGCACTTACGACGTGACGACCGACGATACGTACTTCGAGCACGGCATCAGCCGGCGGCACGGGTTCCTGACCGAGTTTTACGCCGACGATCCCGAGTACATCGTGAAGGTGCCGGCGGGCTTGAAGGACGTCGCCGTCCTGCTCGAGCCGCTCACGGTCGCCGAAAAAGGCATCGCGCAGGCGTACGAGATCCAGCGGCGGCTTCGGGTCTGGCGGCCGCGGCGCGCGGCGGTTCTGGGCGCCGGGACGATCGGGCTCTTCGCGACGCTGATCCTGCGGTTGCGCGGCATCGAGGTGACGACGTTCGGCCGCACGCCGAAGCCGTACCGCAACGCGGAGCTTCTCGAAGGGATCGGCGCGCGCTACGAGACGACGACGGATCTTCCGGTCACCAGGGCCGCCGGCAAATATGGCCCCTTCGATCTGATCTTCGAGGCGACCGGCTTCTCTCCGGTCGTCTTCGAGTGCATGGAGGCTCTCGGCAAGAACGGCGTTCTCGTGCTGTCGAGCGTCACCGGCGGCGACCGCCGGGTCGAGGTGCCCGCGGACCGGATCAACCTCGGATTCGTCCTCGGCAACAAGGTGATGGTCGGCACGGTCAACGCGAACCGGGAGTACTTCGAGATGGGCGTCAAGGACATGGCCCAGGCGCAGGCGGAGTACCCCGGCTGGCTCGCAGAGCTCCTGACGCATCCGGTCAGGGGACTCGAGAACTACAGGCAGCTCTTCGACACGTTGTCGAACGGACGCGGCGCCATCAAGGTCTTTTGCGAGGTCGCGGAGGGATGAAGATGGAACCGAACGCGGAACGGAGGCGCCTCGAAGAGGACGCGCGCCGCGAGAAGAACTGGAAGCGCTGGGGGCCTTATCTCTCCGAGCGGCAGTGGGGCACGGTGCGCGAGGACTACTCCGAGTACGGAAACTGCTGGGATTACTTTCCGCACGATCACGCGCGGAGCCGCGCGTACCGTTGGGGCGAGGACGGCATCTTCGGGATGACGGACCGCGAGGGGCGCCTCTGCTTCGCGCTCGCGCTCTGGAACGGGCGCGATCCCATCCTGAAGGAGCGCCTCTTCGGTCTCACGGGGCCCGAGGGCAACCACGGCGAAGACGTGAAGGAGTCCTACTTCTACCTCGAGTCGACGCCGACGCATTCCTGGATGAAGGCCCTCTACAAGTATCCGCAGGCGGAGTATCCCTATGCCCGGCTGGTCGATGAGAACCGCCGCCGCGGGAAGCTCGACCCGGAGTACGAGCTCGTGGACACCGGGGCCTTCGGCGAGAACCGCTACTTCGACGTGTTCGTCGAGTACGCGAAGGGTTCTCCGAACGACGTCCTGATCCGGATCACGGCGGCGAACCGCGGCCCGGAATCCGCTCCGCTCCATTTCCTGCCCACGCTCTGGTTCCGGAACACGTGGTCGTGGGGGCGGACCGGCGAGGGCTACTGGCCGAAGCCGCGGATCTCGCGCGAAGCCGGCGGCGCGCTTCTCGCCGAGCACGCTGACCTCGGCAGGTTCCGACTCGACGTCGAGAACGCGCCGGTCGAGCCGACGTTGCTCTTCACGGAGAACGAGACGAACGTGGCGCGGCTCTTCGGGAGCCCGAATCCACAGCCGTACGTGAAGGACGCGTTCCACGAGGCCGTCGTCCATGGGAGGAAGGACCTGGTCAACCCGGAGGAGGTCGGAACCAAGGCCGCGGCGCACTACGTCGTCGAGGTTCCCGCCCGCGGGGAGGTCACGCTCCGCCTGCGCCTCTCGTCGGAAGACGAAGCGCCGCCGGCCGCCTTCGACAACGGATTCGATCGCGTCTTCGAGGATCGCCGGCGGGAAGCGGACGCCTTCTACGGCGAAAACCTTCCCGAAGCCCTGACCGAAGAGGAGCGGCGGGTTGCGCGGCAGGCTTACGGTGGCCTGCTCTGGACGAAACAGTTCTACCACTTCGCCGTGAAGGACTGGCTCGAAGGTGATCCGGCTCAGCCTCCGCCGCCGGAGCGGCGCAAGGAGGGCCGCAATAGCGTCTGGACACACCTCTACAACCGTGACGTGATCTCGATGCCGGACAAATGGGAATACCCGTGGTATGCGGCGTGGGACCTGGCATTCCACATGATTCCGTTCGCGCGGCTCGACCCGGATTTCGCGAAGGAACAGCTGATCCTGCTCCTGCGCGAGTGGTACATGCACCCGAACGGCCAGATCCCCGCCTACGAGTTCGCGTTCGGCGACGTGAACCCGCCGGTGCACGCGTGGGCGGCGTGGCGGACTTACAAGATGACCGGCCTGAGGGGATCGCGCGACCGCGTCTTTCTCGCCCGCGTGTTCCAGAAGCTGTTGCTGAATTTCACGTGGTGGGTCAACCGCAAGGATCCGGAGGGGAAAAACCTCTTCGCCGGCGGCTTCCTCGGCCTCGACAACATCGGGGTCTTCGACCGGTCCATGGAGCTACCGACCGGCGGCCACCTCGAGCAGGCGGACGGCACCGCGTGGATGGCCTTCTACTGCCTGACGATGCTCTCGATGGCTCTCGAGCTCGCGAGCGAAGACCCGGCCTACGAGGACGTCGCGTCGAAGTTCTTCGAGCACTTCGTGGCGATCACCGACTCGATGAACACGCTCGGCGGCACGGGGCTCTGGGACGAAGAGGACGGCTTCTACTACGACCAGCTCCACGTCGACGGACATCAGGTCCCACTGAAGCTGCGCTCGATGGTCGGGCTCGTGCCGCTCTTCGCCGTCGAGGTTCTCGAGGAGTCGGTCATCGCGAAGCTGCCCGGCTTCCGCAAGCGCATGCAGTGGTTCCTGGAGAATCGCAAAGACCTGGCTCGCCACATTTCTTACATGGAGGGCCGGTCCGGCGACGCGCACGGGCACCGGCTTCTCGCGATCCCCTCGAAGGAGCGGTTGGAGCGAGTGCTCCGATGTCTCCTCGACGAGAGCGAGTTCCTCTCGCCGCACGGGATCCGAGCGGTCTCGCGCGTCTACGGCGAGCGGCCCTACACGTTCAGGATCGGCGGACAGGAGTACCGCGTCGCCTACGATCCGGGCGAGTCCACGACCGGCCTCTTCGGCGGGAACTCCAATTGGCGCGGGCCCGTGTGGTTCCCCGTCAACTACCTGCTCGTCGAAGCGCTCGAGCGCTACCACCACTACTACGGCGACGAGCTCACGGTGGAGCTCCCGAGAGGTTCGGGACGCCGAGCGAACCTGCGAGAAGTCGCGCTCGAGCTCGCGCGCCGACTCTCCTCGACCTTCCTTCCGGACGAGAACGGACGCCGTCCCTGTCACGGGGACGACGAGCGCTACGCGAGAGACCCTCACTGGAAGGACCTCGTGCTCTTTCACGAGTACTTCCACGGAGAGACCGGGCGCGGAGTCGGTGCCTCCCATCAAACCGGTTGGACGGCGCTCGTTCTGCGCCTCCTGAAGGACGTGGCGCGATCGAGGCCCGCCGCGCGGCCCGCGAAGCCGCGGAAGGCGGCGACGCCGAAACGTGTGCAGCCCGAGATTCCCGCCGTCACGATAGACTGACCGAAACTGCCTATGATCGCCGTCCGCTGAAGCGCCTCGGGGCGCCCGACTCTCCAAACCTTTGAGCCGCCACGCTCCCGCGTGGCAAAAGAGGAGAGCTTTCCCATGGCGGACGATTGGTGGAAGAGCTTTTTCGAGGGCCTCGTCGTCGAGTTCTGGCGGGCCGCGATGTCGCGCGAGACGACGCGAGCCGAAGCGGATTTCTTGGAGAAGCACCTCGGCCTCTCCCCCGGAGAACGGGTGCTCGACGTGCCCTGTGGCGCCGGGCGGCTGGCGATCGAGCTCGCGTCGCGCGGGTGCCGGGTAACGGGCGTCGACATTTCTTCCGAGTTCCTCGACGCGGCTCGCGCCGATGCGCGGGAGCGGAGTCTCGAGATCGAGTGGCGACAGGGCGAGATGCGAGATCTTCCATGGGACAGCGTGTTTGACGCCGCCTACTGCGCCGGGTCGAGCTTCGGTTATCTCGGCGACGAGGGCGATGCCGCCTTTGTCGCCGCGGTCGCTCGGACGCTCACCCCCGGCGGCCGCTTCTTCGCGGATTTCAAGGCGGCCGAGTCCGTGCTGCCCAACTTCCGCGAGAGCTACGAGATGCGGCTGGGCGACCTGGTATTCGCGGCGCGGAATCGCTACGACCCTTTGATCGGCACGATGGAGAACCTCTACACGATCACGCGCGGAGATTTCATCGAAACCAAACGCGCCGTTCACCGGATCTACACGTGCAGCGAGATATTGAGAATGCTCACGAATGCCGGCTTCGGAAACTTCGAGACCTGCGCCTCGATCGAAGGAGAGCCGTTTCGTCTCGGCTCACCGAATCTGCTCGTCGTGGCGGCGAAGAAACGTTCGACCTTCGTATAGAGGGTTCGGGGGTCCGCAAGATCCCCCGCCGAGATTACTCGGACAGACACCTCGTCGGAGAACAGAGCTTTCGCGTATAAGCTTGACGGCCCGAAGCGGCAGATTCGAAAACTCAAGAGGGGTGGATATGAGGCGACCGTTCTCGCGCAGCGCGTTCCTTGCGGCAGCCTTGTCTATCTCCATCACGGCCATCGGCCGGAGCCAGCCGACGGAGCTCTTCTTCTCCGAGTACATCGAAGGCTCGTCCAACAACAAGGCGCTGGAGATTTTCAACGGCACCGGCACGGCTGTCGACCTGGCGGCCAGCGTCTACAACGTGCAGATGCACTTCAATGGCAACCCGGTGGCCGGCCTGACCATCAACCTCAGCGGCACCGTCGCCAATGGCGACGTATTCGTCCTCGCGCATTCTTCGGCGGACCCGGCGATCCTCGCGCTGGCGGACCAAACCAACGGCGCGGGATGGTTCAACGGCGACGACGCGGTCGTGCTGCGCAAGGACACGGCCGTCATCGATGTGATCGGGCAGATCGGCTTCGATCCGGGAACCGAGTGGGGCACCGGCCTGACCTCAACGGCCGACAACACACTGCGCCGAAAGTGCGCGATCACGATGGGCGATACCAACGGCAGCGACGCTTTCGATCCATCGATCGAGTGGGACGGCTTCGCGAACAACACCTTTTCCGGCCTCGGCTCCCACTGCGGCCTTATCGGCGTCGGCTCGGCGAATCCCGCGTCGGTCGCCCCCGGCGCCTCGACGTTCCTGACCGTCGCGGTGACTCCGGTCGAGAATCCGATCAGCACGGGCATCACCGTCACCGGCGACCTCACCATGATCGGCGGCTCCGCGACACAACCGTTCTTCGACGACGGGACCAACGGCGACGTGACTCCCGGCGACAACGTCTTCTCCTACCAGGCGACCGTCGCGGTCGGAACGACTCCCGGCAACAAGACCCTTCCGATCTCGATCGCCGACGCGCAGCTCCGCTCCGCAACGACGACGATCAACCTGACGGTGGAACCGCCCCTGGTCGAAATCCACGACATTCAAGGATCCGGAACAGCCTCGCCTTATGCGGGTCAGCTCATCTCGACGACGGGCATCGTCACCGGCCGAAGGTTCAACAACGGGTTCTTCCTCCAGGAGCCGGACGCCTCCGTGGACGGCGACCCGAACACCTCCGAGGGGATTTTCGTCTTCACTTCCTCCGCGCCACCGGCCGCCGCGGAGGTGGGCAACCTGGTCCGCGTCACCGGGACCGTTCAGGAATTCATCCCCTCCCCGGATCCTTTCAGTCCCCCGCTGACGGAGATCGCCGGATCACCGATCGTGACGCTCCTCTCGACCAACAATCTGCTCCCCGCGCCGGTCACGCTGACGGCGGCCGACACGAGCCCGGCCGGCTCACCCGAGCAGCTTGAGAGGTTCGAGGGGATGCGCGTCCACGTCAGCTCGCTCACCGTCGTCGGCCCGACGCTCGGCTCGATCAACGAGGCCAACGCGACGGCGAACTCGAACGGCGTTTTCTACGGCGTCATCACCGGACTCCCGCGGCCTCTCCGCGAGCCGGGCATCAATGTGCTCGATCCGCTTCCCGCCGGATCACCTTGCTGCGTGCCGCGATTCGACGAGAACCCGGAGCGCATCCGCGTGGACAGCGACGGCCTCGCCGGCGCGGTGCGGGTCGAAGCGACCACTCATGCGACGGTCGCGAACCTCATCGGGCCTCTCGACTACGCGTTCCGCACCTACACGATCCTTCCGGACCCCGGCACCCTCACGCAGGCCAGCGTCATCGGCAACGTCGTCGCAACTCCGGTCTCCGCGCCGGGAGCCGACGAGTTCACCGTGGCCTCGTTCAACCTGGAGCGTTTCTTCGACACCGCCGACGACCCGGCAATCAGCGAGCCGGTCCTGACAGAGACCGCGTTCAACGGCCGCTTGAACAAGGCATCACTCGCGATCCGGAACGTTCTCGGGTCGCCCGACGTCCTGGGCGTGGTGGAAGTGGAGAACCTGACTGCGCTTCAGGCGATCGCCGACAAGATCAACAACGACACCGTCGGGGACGGCGGCGCGAACCCGGCTTACACGGCCTATCTCGTCGAAGGCAACGACGTTGGCGGCATCGACGTCGGCTTCCTGGTGAAGGAATCGAGGGTGGACGTTTCGGATTTGACCCAGGAGGGCAAGAACACGACGTACATCAATCCGAACAACGGGCAGCCCGAGCTGCTGAACGACCGGCCGCCGCTCGTCCTCCGCGCGGACATCAAGCCTTCGGGCGGCGGATCGTTCGGCGTCACGGTCATCGTGAACCACCTGCGGTCTCTGAGCGATGTCGACGACGCTGTGGAGGGCAACCGGGTCCGCACCAAGCGCCGCGCGCAGGCCGAATTCCTGGCGAACTTGGTTCAGGTACGCCAGGGCACAGACTCCGACGAGCGCATCGTCCTGGTCGGCGACTTCAACGCCTTCCAGTTCAACGACGGCTACGTCGATTCGATCGGAACGATCAAGGGCACGCCGGCCGACCCGGACGAGGTCGTCCTCGCTTCGAGCGACCTGGTCAACCCGGATTTCACCAACCTGATCGACTCATTGCCGCCGAGTGAGCGCTACTCCTTCGTCTTTGACGGCAACGCGCAGGTCCTCGACCACATCCTCGCCGGCTCGAACCTCCTCGGCCACGTCCGGGGCATCGAGTACGGCCGCGTCGGCTCGGACTTTCCCGAGTCTTTCCGGAACGATGCGACCCGTCCCGAACGCATCTCCGACCACGACGGAATCGTGGTTTCCCTGACCTTCGACATCGACGGGGACGGCGTTCCGGACGACTCGGACGCGTGCGATGCCTCGAGCTCCAGCGCGACCGTCGTGATCGACGGCTGCGACTCGGGCGCCGAGAACGATCTCTTCTCCGACGGCTGCAAGATCACCGACCGCATCGACGACTGCGCCGCGAGTGCCGTCACGCACGACGACTTCACGGCCTGCGTCACGCAGCTGACCAACGATCTGAAACGCGACGGCTTCATCACGAATAAAGAGAAAGCGGGCATCCAGAAGTGCGCGGGGAGAGCCCGCATCCCATAGAACAGATTCCGACTCGATCCCTCGAGGGCCGGCGCACCCGCGCCGGCCCTTCTTTCGTAGATAGAGTTGCGTCATGGCTCGGGGTGTACGGCTGGGTAGTGGGCTGGCGAGTCTCCCCCGCGGCGACCGCCGGGGGGGCGGCGGCTCACGCGTCCGAGAAGACGAGAAGAAGCGCAAGGCGCCACCGTTCAAGGTCGTCGCGCGCGACGCGGCCGAGCTCGTGCACGCGCGCAGGGGCCGGCTCGCGCTCGGATTCGGACTGCTCGCCGTCAATCGGATCTGCGGGCTCGTCCTGCCCGGCACGACGAAGTTCCTGCTCGACGAGGTGATCGGCAAGGGAAGACGCGAGCTCCTGGCAGTTCTCGTCCTCGCCGCGGGTGGGGCGACCCTCGTCCAGGCGGTGACCTCGTTCGCTCTCTCTCAGGTCCTCGGAAAAGCCGCCCAGCGCTCGATTACGGAGATGCGGCGCCGCGTCCAGCGGCACGTCGGCAAGCTTCCGGTCGCGTTCTTCGATCAGACGAAAACCGGCGCTCTCCTCTCCCGCGTGATGGCGGATGCGGAAGGGATCCGCAACCTCGTCGGCACCGGTCTGGTCGAGGTCGCCGGCGGACTTCTGACCGCCGCGCTCGCGCTCGGAATCCTCTTCTATCTCTCCGTCAAGCTGACGGTGATCACGATTTCGGTGCTCTCCCTCTTCGGCCTCGTGCTCCTCTACGCGTTCAAGACGCTCCGTCCCCTCTTTCGCGAGCGCTCGAGAATCAATGCCGAGGTCTCCGGAAGGTTGAGCGAGTCGTTCTCCGGAATCCGCGTGGTCAAGGCGTACCGGGCGGAGCGGCGCGAGGCCCTCGTTTTCTCGAAAGGCGCGCACCGCCTCTTCCGCAACGTCGCGAAGACGATGACCGGATTCGCCGCGGTCTCCGCGTTCTCGACGCTCCTCCTCGGGGTAGTCGCTGTCGCGATCATGTGGATCGGCTCGAACGAAGTTCTCGCCGGCCGCATGACCCTCGGCTCGTTCTTCTCGTTCACACTCTACCTCGGGATGCTCGTCGGACCGGTGATCCAGGTCGTGTCGATCGGCAGCCAGATCACGGAAGCGTTTGCGGGACTCGAGCGAATCCGCGAGATCCGCGATGAATCGCGGGAAGACGATAGGGATGCCTCCCTCGAACCGCTTCCCCGCATCGTCGGGCACGTCGAGTTCGAGAACGTCGTCTTCGAGTACGAGGAGGGCGTTCCCGTCCTGCGCAACGTCTCGTTCGAGGCGCGGCCCGGCACCTCGACCGCTCTCGTCGGCCCTTCCGGCGCCGGGAAGAGCACTTTGATCGGACTGGTCGCCGCCTTCTACCGGCCGACCTCCGGCGTGGTCCGTGTGGACGGGCACGACCTCTCGCGGGTGCGGCTCGCCGACTACCGCACGCAGCTCGGCGTCGTCTTCCAGGAAAACTTCCTCTTCGACGGAACCGTTTTCGAGAACATCGCGTTCGCGCGGCCCGACGCTCCGCGCGAGGAGGTGCTGCGCGCCGCCCGAATCGCGCGGTGCGATGACTTCGTCCGCGAGCTGCCAGACCGTTACGACACGATCGTCGGCGAACGCGGAGTCAAGCTCTCCGGAGGACAGCGCCAGCGCGTCGCGATCGCGCGGGCAATCCTCGCCGACCCGCGCATCCTGATCCTGGACGAGGCGACCTCATCCCTCGACAGCGAGAGCGAGGCCGCAATCCAGGAGGGTCTGGCGGAGCTCATGAAGGGGCGGACGACCTTCGTCATCGCCCACCGGCTGTCGACGATCCGCAATGCCGACACGATCCTCGTCCTCGAAGGGGGACAGATCATCGAGCAGGGCGACCACGGCGAGCTTCTCGCGCGCGGCGGGCGCTATTTCGACCTGTACACGCGCCAGTACGGGATCGAGACGAACCTGTTCCTGAACCCCGGAGAAGCCCCGGCGGAGGACCGCGAGACGGAGGAAGTGGCCCAGCCCGCCGCCGACGCGGCCGCCACGCGGCTTCCGCTCGGCCTCCGTCGCGAGTAGCGCCGCTCGAACGGCTAGAATCAGATGGATGCCGGAGAAGCGGGAGCAGGCCCTCGGATTTTGGGAAGAAGGCACCTCGAAGCTCATGACGGGCGACGTCGATGAAGCGATTCGGCTTTTCACACGCTCGCTCGAGCTCGAACCGACTGCCGAGGCTTACACCTTTCGCGGCTGGGCCTACTCCTTCCAGGGTCGTCTCGACGACGCCATCGAGGAGTGCCGGAAGGCGATCGCGACGGATCCCGCTTTCGGAAACCCGTACAACGACATCGGCTGCTATCTGATGCAGAAGGGTGAGCTCGACGAGGCCGTTCCCTGGCTGGAGCGGGCGAAGACAGCGCCGCGATACGAGCCGCGTCACTTTCCCTACCTGAACCTCGGCCGGCTGCATGCCGCGCGCGGAGACCTCGCGCAGGCAGTCGAGGAGTTCGAAGGCGCGCTTCGGGAGAACCCGGACGACCCGATCGCGTTGAAGTTTCTCGAGGCCTTGAAGCTGAAGGTGAACTAGGGTCAGGCAGGTCGTTCGGCAGTTCGGCGCGCAACAACACTAGAGTGTGTGCCTGACCCCAAGGAGACACGCATGGCCAGTTTCGAGATGACCCCCCGGACGGCGTTCGAGACGCCGCTCGCGATCGGCGCGGATCGCGTCACCGCCTTTCTCCGCAAGGTCTACGGCTGGATGTTCGTCGGGCTGGCAATCACGGCCGCGACCGCATTCGCCGTCGCCGGCTCGCCCGCGCTCGTGCAGGCGATCTTCGGGAATCCGATTCTCTTCATCGCCTTGATCGTCGCGGAGCTCGGACTGGTCATCGCGCTCTCCGCCCGAGTGGACCGGATGGCCCCGCGCACGGCGGCGGTTCTGTTCGTCACGTATTCCGCTTTGAACGGGGCGACGCTGTCGGCGATCCTGCTCGCGTTCACAGGCGCGTCGCTTGCAACGACCTTCGTCGTGACGGCGGGTATGTTCGGAGCGCTCGCGCTGTACGGAACGACGACGAAACGCAGCCTGGCGGGCGTGGGGCAGTTCTTCTTCATGGGCCTCATCGGGCTCGTGCTCGCTTCGATCGTCGGCTTGTTCTGGCGAGCTCCCGCGCTCCAATTCGTGATCTCGGTCGTGGGTGTCCTCGTTTTCACGGGGCTCACCGCCTGGGACGCGCAGAGATTGAAGGCGATGGCGGCCGTGACACCGGACGACCGCGTCGCCGGCCGATCGGTGGTCGGCGCGCTCGCGCTGTATCTCGACTTCATCAACCTTTTCCTGTTCCTGCTGCGCTTCCTCGGGGCTAGGCGGGACTAAGAGAGTGCTCCGAGTATTCGTAGGCGGGACTAGCACCAAGAGAGTGGTCCGATTGATTTGTCGGAGAGTGGTACGAGTATTCGTCGGCGGAGACCTCGCGGGTTCCCCCGCAGGAGAAGAGTGTGAATGGGCGGGATGATGCCAGCCCTCGCCGGGAACTCCCCGTCCGTCGTTCGGGAGGCAAAGGCCGAAGACCGGTTCGCCGCGCTCTCTCGGTAGTCTTCACCGTCGCCGGAGCGGCTCTGATCGCCGCCGCAGTCCTCCACTACGCGCGCGGAGTGAGATCACAGGACGAGGCGCGCGACCAGTTCGGCCGGCACCTCGGGGATCGCTACGCAACCGCTTCCGCCCGCAAGGACGGCCCGCCCGGCCACGCGGACCTGCCCGCGAGCGGCGCGATCCCGGCGGCGCCGGACTACCCGACGGGCGAGCCGCTCGCCCGACTTCGGATTCCCGCTGCACGCATGGACTGGGTCGTGTTCGGCGGAGCGGACGAGCCGACGCTCGAGAAGGGTCCGGGACACGTGCCGGGGACCGCACTGCCGGGACAGGACAGCCCGTACGAAAACTGCGTGATCACCGCGCACCGCGACTCGCACTTCCGCCGCCTCGGCTGGCTGCGCAAAGGTCACACGGTCGAGCTCGAGACGCCGTCCGGCACTCGCCGTTACCGCGTCGTCTCACGAGAGATCGTCACGCCGAAGACCGTTCGTGTCCTCGGCCCGACGGCGACGCCGAGACTCACGCTCGTCACTTGTTATCCCTTCACGTACATCGGTCCCGCCCCGAAGCGTCTCGTGGTGGTGGCGGAGCCGATCCAAACAGGAGCTCAGGTTTCCGGGACACGCTAGGGGGTTCGGGGGACCGCAAGGTCCCCCGCTAAAAGACTTCTCGGACACCTTCCCTGGTGAACGGAGCTCGATCTCGTCTGGTCCCGACCCCCATTTACTTCGAAAGCCCTACTTGACTGACCTGAGTTTCTTGACCTGATCCGTTTGCTCCCGAGACTCCTGCTGGCACCCCTCTTGAAATCCGCACCCCTCCGGGGGAGGAGACCGGAGAAGGGAGGCGCCGATGTCCATCCCGGTTCGGGCCCTGATCGCGCTTGCCGCACTGCTCGTCGCGACGCCCATGACGAGCGAACCCGCGAAGGGGCGAAGGAGACCGCCCGCCGGGAGGCCGACTCCTGCTCGGGTGTCGTTCGACTTCGTGAAGGTCAACAGCACCACCGCGCCGGTTGGGCGGGGCTCATCCGGAGCCGCGGTGCTCCGCGCCCAAATACTGCTCGACCGCGCCCGCTTCTCACCCGGCGAGATCGACGGCGCCTTCGGGGGAAATGTCGAGAAGGCGGTCGCCGGCCTTCAAAAGGCGCACGGGATGCCGGCGACCGGTGCTCTCGACGCGGGGACGTGGAAGCTTCTGAGCGCCGATGCCGCTCCCGCCCTCGTCCGATACGTGATCCGGCCCGAGGACGTCGCGGGCCCGTTCCAGCAGGTGCCGGAGGAGATGATGGACAAAGCGGAGCTTCCGGCGCTCGGCTACTCGACGCCGCTCGAGGCGATCTCCGAAAAATTTCATTCGAGCCCGAAGCTCCTGAGGATGCTGAATCCCGGGAAGACGTTCGAAAAGGCCGGCGAAGAGATCGTCGTCCCGAACGTCCACTCCACACCGCCGCCGCAGAAAGCCGCGAAGGTCGTCGTGGACCAGTCGGACTCGACCGTGTCCGCGCTCGACGCGCGGGACAGGTCGATCGCGCAGTATCCGGCAACGACGGGCAGCGAGTACGATCCTCTCCCGATCGGAAACTGGAAAATCAACGGCGTCTCGAGGAATCCACCCTTCCACTACAATCCCGATCTCTTCTGGGACGCCGAGGCAACGGATGAGAAGACGACGATCAAGCCGGGACCCAACAATCCTGTTGGCGTCGTGTGGATCGACCTCTCGAAGCCGCACTACGGAATTCACGGGGCGCCCGAGCCGTCCACGATCGGAAAGACGCAGTCGCACGGGTGCATCCGGCTGACGAACTGGGACGCGGCGGAGCTCGCGGAGATGGTGGCTCCGGGCACACCGGCGATCCTGCAGGAGTAGGTCTTCGGGCGCGCGGCGCGGTTCTCTTCGTCGCCGGATTTCTCCTCGGCGCACTCTCGCTTTACTACGTTCTCTGGCGGACGGGGGGCCTTGCGCCGGAGCACTTCGCCGCCTTGACGACCGCGGATCTGTCCGGCGCCACCCGCGCCGGGACCCCGCCGCCGCGCGCGACGATTCCCTTCCCGGAGACGACTCCCGCGAGCTTCGCTTCGGTCGCCGGCTCGGCGACCACGACCTCGGTGGAGGGCGAACCGACCCCTCCGGCTTCGGCTCTGTCTTCGGCGTTCAGCACGCTCGAGGGCCGGACGCTGGCGATGCCGGTCGTCGGCGCCCGGACGCTCGATCTGCGCGACAACTTCGAGGAGGCGCGGGGATCGGGGAGACACGAAGCGATCGACATCCTCGCCCCGCGCGGAACTTCGGTCGTCGCCGCCGACGACGGAAAGGTCGTGAAGCTCTTCACGAGCAGGCAGGGCGGATTGACGGTGTACCAGTTCGATCGCAACGACACGCACTGCTACTACTACGCGCACCTCGACCGTTATGCGGAAGGGTTACGGGAAGGCCTGTTTCTGCGGCGCGGCGATCCGGTCGGCTCCGTGGGCACGACCGGAAACGCTCTCCGCGACACGCCGCACCTCCACTTCGCGATCTTCGAGCTCGGCCCGGAGAAGCACTGGTGGGAAGGTAAAGCGCTCAATCCCTATCCCTTCCTGATGAAGGTCAAATAGAATCGAGCTCTCGGTTCTCGGCTCACCCGCGAGAACTGACAACGGCTTCTCCCATGAACGACCGTAAATACCGACACCGCGGGTACATGGACTCCTCGGAGGAGACGCGTCCTCGCGGCCCGCGTCCCGGCGCGCCCGGCCGGACCGAGGGAGCTCCGCGTGGGAGAGGCATCGACCTGGACAAGGCGGTCGTCTTCGCCTGCAAGGCGTGCGGCGAGAAGCGGCGGGATCTCGAGGACATCCGCTTCGACTCGACTTGCGCAAAATGCGGAGCGGACCTCCACGCCTGCGCCCAGTGCGCCCACTTCGACACCTCGGCGCGCTTCGAGTGCACGCAGCCGATTCCCGAACGCATCCCTTCGAAGAAGAACCGCAACACCTGCACCTTCTACGGTCCCGCCCGCTCGTTCGACCTGGCCGGAACACGCCCAACCGCGACCCCCGACGACGCCCGCGCCGCCTTCGAAAAGCTGTTCAAGAAATAGAAGCCGGGGCACGACGAGGGACAGGGACATCGAGCGAATCCGTGTCCCGGGTCCCGCCCGACTAGGGGGCTCGGGGGACCGCAAGGTCCCCCGCAAAGAGATTACTCGGAGCGGTCAGGATCCCCCACCGACAAACACTCGGACACTTTCCCGGGGGTTCGGGGGACGCAAGGTCCCCCGCGAAGAGATCACTCGGACACACTCCTATCCCGGAATGGTTCCTGCATAAAACACTCGGTGACATACGAAAGGAGTTCTCTATGCAGGCCAAGGAAGTGATGACACCCGATCCGAAGACGTGTGGTCCCGAGGATCACCTGGCCGCCGTCATCGGCATCATGAAAGAAGAAAACTGCGGCATCGTTCCGATCACCGAAGGCAACGGCGAGCACCGCGTCGTCGGGGTCGTCACGGATCGCGACATCGCTCTCTACCTCGGCGAGAACGACGTCCGGCCGTCGGAGGCCCGCGTCTCGGCGGTCATGACGACCGACATCGTTTCCTGCAAGCCGAACGCCGACGTGCGGGAGGTCAGCAGCAAGATGCAGGAAGCACAGGTGCGCCGCGTGCTGATCACCGAGGGTAAGCGGCTGGTCGGCGTCGTCTCGACGGCGGATCTCGCGCGCGCCTCGGCGCACTCGAGCCACGACGAGGTGGGCGAAGAAGTCGAGAAGGTGATCGAGAGGGTCTCCGAGGAGACGCCCGGCAATCGTCCCCGGACGTAGAGAGAGGCTCCGAACGGACACGGGGTGAGGGCGCCCAGCCGCGCCCTCCGATGAAACGCCGCCAACTTCTTACACTCCATCCGGGAGCCGGGGGCTGGCTACGTACGCGTGAATCTCTTAGCGGGGAATCGCCCCGGCTTCTCCCGCCGCCCGGCGCAGGACCGCGCGCAGCATCCGTTGGGTGAGCTTCCCGGTGAACGTGTTCTGCTGACTCGGGTGGTAGGAGACGTACACGACGTCGTCGCCGATCGTGTAACGCGCTCCGTGCGCGAAGCGCGGCTTCGGGCGCGGGAGGGTCGCGCCCGCCTCCGAGAGCGCGAGCAGACACGAGTCGAAGGCGAGCCCGCCGAGCGCGACCAGTACCCGAGGGCGCGGGAGAAGCATGACCTCGTGGACGAGGTACTCGCGGCAGTTTCCGAACTCTCCCGGCAGCGGGCGGTTGTCGGGGGGCGCGCACTTGACCGCCGCCGTCAGGAGCGCTCCACGGAGCTCGAGCCCGTCGCCCGCGCGGATCGATTCGGCGCGGTTCGAGAGTCCGATCGCGTGGATCGCGCGAAAGAGGAAGTTTCCGGATTCGTCCCCGGTGAAGATGCGGCCCGTCCGGTTGCCCCCGTGAGCCGCCGGCGCGAGGCCGACGATCAACAGGTGAGCCCGTGGGTTTCCGAACGCGGGAAGCGGCCGGCCCCAGTACGTCTCGCCGCGAAACCGCGTGGGAGCACGGCGTGCAGCTTCCTCGCGCCAGGCAACGAGACGCGGACAGCGACGGCAGGCGACGACGCGGCTCTCGAGGCGCCGGAACTCCGTTTCCGGACTCTTCAGCGGCGTGAGTACTTCCCGGTGAGCCGGCCTTCCGCCAGGACGTGCCCCCGCGTCGCCCCGAGGAGCTGTGCTTTGGTCGCCCCGCCGGCGAGCTTCAGGTCGGAGTCGAGCGCGTAGAGGGTGAAGACGTAGCGGTGAGTTCCGGACGGAGGACAGGGGCCGCCGTAGCCGGTCTTGCGGAAGTCGTTCGTGCCCTGCCGTCCGCCCTCGGCGACCCGCTCATGAGTCGGCACGGCTTCGGGCAGCCCGGAGAGAGAAGCCGGCAGGTCGTAGATCACCCAGTGCACCCATCCACGGGCGTCCGGGTCGTCGCAGATGAGGGCGAAGGCCTTCGTTCCTTCCGGAGCTCCGCTCCACGACAGCGGCGGAGATACATCCTTTCCGTCGCAGGTGTACTGTGCCGGGATCGAGCCGCCCTCGGAGAATGCCGAGCTTCGGATTTCGAGAGACATGCGACCTCCTCAACAGGAGTGTGTCCGAGTAATCTCTTAGCGGGGGACCTTGCGGTCCCCCGAACCCCCTAGGAATGTGTCCGAGTAATCTTTATGCGGGGGACCTTGCGGTCCCCCGAACCCCCTAGCCGGGCGGCGAGGTTGGGCGGGACGAAGACGGGTTGCCCGGATCCTTCTCCGCATCCGCCGGCTCAGGATGACGCCTCCGGCCAGCGGGTCAGGATGACGCCTTCGGCGTCACTTCTTCGAGCCCGCGGCGGGAAGAGGGGGCGGCACACCCATCGCGCGCCAGCGCTTCTTGTTCTCTTCCCACTCGGCGAGTGCGCGCTTCCGGTTTGCCGCCGCGGCGGCCGCGCGCGCATCGTCTTCGGAGATCGGCGCCTGTTTCGTCGGCTTCTCCGTGTCTTCTTTCCCCTCGGCCACACGCGTATTCTAAGGAAGCCTCTCAAGCCCTGGGCACGAATTCAGCCCTTCACCCCGACTCTCTCCCGGAGGAGAGAAAGAAAAAATCACTGGATGATGATGAACCCTTGCATGCCGCGGTGCTGCTCGGGGTCTCCGCCGCAGTCGTTCTGTGTGCAGATGAACGGGACTCCACCGCCCCGGCCGTCGATGCAGCCCCAAACGACGACAGAATCATGTCGTCAAACGCCCGAGACTCCCACGCCCCCAGCACGAACGTCACCTGCGGCGCCGTCCAGGCGGAAGG
>DASWIB010000236.1:0-3044 GCA_036397915.1 Thermoanaerobaculia bacterium
AAAGATCGCGCAGGATCGCGAACGCGCCGAAGCTCGTCTTGTCCGGTGGGATCTGCGTGGTCGCGGCCCACTTGCCGTTGACGTAGCGGAAGAAGTCGTCGCCCGGCTTGACGGAGCGATCCATTCCATCGAGATCGATTCCCCACTTCCCGTAGCGCTCCGCCGCGGTCGGTGGGGCGTTCGGGGCCGCCGCCGGATCCTCGGCGCGCGCACCCGGGATGAACAGAGTCAGTGAAATCGCGAAAGCAACGAGCCTCGAGATCATGGATTGGTTTCCTCTCGTGATTGCCGCAGACCCCACGAATGTGCGGGCGCGAGGATAACAAACCAGCGGCACGAGAGACGGGCGCGGTGGGATCGGTGGGATGGATTTGAGAGGTATGATCCGCCCACCGTCGAGATCGACGGTTCCCGAGTTTCAAACGAGATTGTTTCGTGCGTAAGGAGGTAGTCATGCGGAAGAACCTGCTCATGGTTTCCCTGGCGGCGTGTTGCGCCTTCGTTCTCTCGAGCTCGGTCGCCCTCGCGGCCGAAAACTGGCTGGGTACCTGGAAGCTCGACGTCGCGAAATCGAAGTACAGCCCGGGACCCGCGCCGAAAAGCCTGACGCTGAAGTTCGAGGCGACGGCGGACGGGATCAAGCTCACTTCGGACGGAGTGAACGCCGAAGGAAATCCCACCCACGGCGAGTACGTGTCCAAGTTCGACGGCAAGGATGTTCCGTGGAAGGGCAACCCGGACGCGGATACGGCTGCGGCCAAGAAGATCGACGACAACAGCTACGAAAACGTCTGGAAAAAGGATGGCAAGACGACGATCATCGCAAAGGCCGTGGTGTCGAAAAGCGGCAAGACCCTCACCGTCACCCTGACCGGGACGAACGCGAAGGGCCAGACGGTGAACAACACGGCGGTCTACGACAGGCAGTAAAGGCGGCGTTCCAACCGACTCCCGCGGAAGGAGTCAAACTCTTCAGTGACATGAGCCCGCGCGTCACGCGGGCTCATTGCCTTGCGGCGTCGCAGTAGATCCTTCCCATAGAATTCCCGCCACTCAGATGCCCCTCGCGGCGGGCTCGAAGTTCGGGGTCTATTCGATTCTGGGCCCGCTCGGGTCCGGCGGGATGGGAGAGGTGTATCGCGCCCTCGACACCCGGCTGGGTAGAGAGGTCGCGGTCAAGACGCTGCCCGAGGAGTTCTCCCGCGATCCGGAGCGGCTGGCGCGGTTCGAGCGCGAGGCGCGGATGCTCGCCGCTTTGAACCACCCGTCGATCGCGGCGATCTACGGCCTCGAGGAGTCCGAGGATGCCCGGTTCATCGTGATGGAGCTGGTGCCGGGAGAGACGCTCTCGGAGACGCTCTCGCACGGCCCTCTGCCGCTCGATGAGGCCTTGAAGGTCGCCCGCCAGATCGCCGACGCCCTCGAGGCGGCTCACGAGCGCGGCATCATTCACCGGGACCTGAAGCCGGCGAACATCAAGGTCACCCCCGAAGGGCGCGTGAAAGTCCTCGACCTCGGGCTCGCGAAGGTCTTCGATACGAAGGTAACCGATTCCGAGCCGGGCCTTTCGCTGTCGCCGACGCTCGTCACCGATGGCACGCAGCCCGGCGTCATCCTCGGGACCGCGGAGTTCATGAGTCCCGAGCAAGCGCGTGGCAAGCCGGTGGACAAGCGAACCGATATCTGGTCGTTCGGTTGTGTCCTCTACGAGCTCCTCACCGGCCGGCGCATTTTCGGTGGGGAGACCGCGTCGGACGTCCTCGCCGCGATCCTCACGGCGGAGCCGCGATGGGATCTCCTCCCTCGTGAGATTCCCGCGCCCATCCGCGACTTGCTCCGGCGCTCGCTTCAAAAGGATCCCAGCCGCAGGCTCCGGGACGTCGGAGACGCACGGATCGAGATCGACCAGGCGTTGGAGGCGCTCCGGGGGAGTCCGCTCCCGATCGAGCCGCCCGCTCTCCGGCGTCAGGCTTCCGGAAAGCGGCTGGCGGCAATCGGCGCCGCGACCGTTGTCGCCGCCGTCGTCGCCGCGCTCGCAATCGTCTGGATCGGGCGGCGCCCCTCGCCGCCGCCCGCGCCCCGGTCCGCGACCCGTTTTCTCGCGGTCCTCCCGTTCAAGGACCTGAGCGGCCAGCCGGACGGGCAGCTTCTCGGCGACGCGTTCGCGGAGACGATGAGCGCGCGACTCGCGACGGTGCCCGGCATTCAGGTCGTCACCCCGCGAGCGACGAACGAGCTCTCAGCCGGCGAAAAGGACCTCGAGCGCGTCGCCCGGTCGACGGGAGCGAGCCTGGTCCTGGGGGGCGCCATTCAGCGAGCCGGCGAGCAGCTTCGAATCACCTGTTCGCTCGTCCGGGCACCGGACGGAGTGCACATCGGGGGAGAGGAAATGACGACGCGGACCTCCGATATCTTCGGAGCGCAGGATCGCCTGGCCGAGAGCGTGTTGTCCTGGCTCGGCGCGAAGAAGGGAACGGAATCCCCCGCGCGCCCGCGAGCCGTTCTTCTGGAGAGCGACGCTCAGGAGAGCTACCTGAAGGCGATCGGCGCGCTCCGCCGCTACGACATGCCGGAATCGATCGCGACGGCGGTTCGCATCCTGACGGATCTGGACCGCAAGCACCCCGGCTCGCCCCTGATCCTGGCCGCGCTCGGCCGTGCTCACCTGAACGAATTCGAAATCACGCGCGATCCCAAGTCGGCGGATCGCGCGATCGCCGCCTGTGAGGCCGCGCGAAAGCTCGACGACCGTCTCCCGGAGGTGCACACGACTCTCGGGCAGGTCCTCAAGATGACGGGCAAACCCGCGGACGCGACCGCAGAGTTCGAGCGCGCTCTCGCCGAGCAGCCCTCCTCGATCGACGCTCTCCTCGGCCTCGCGGACGCGTATCGCGCGACGGGAAACTCTCAGGCCGAGGCGACATACCGCCGCGCGCTCGCTCTGCAGCCGAGCTACTGGGCGGTCTACAACCAGTTCGGCTTCTTCTACTATCGAAGCGGCCGTTACGCCGATGCCATCCCGATGTTCCGTCAGGCCATCCGTC
>DASWIB010000237.1:0-10003 GCA_036397915.1 Thermoanaerobaculia bacterium
TCTCTGCCGTGCACCGACGTCACGAAGAGCTCCGGCCCGAAGGCCTCCTCGAGCTGAGCGCGGAAAAGGCTCGGGACCTTGAGGCGGCCCTTTTCATCGACACGAGCCGGAGCGCTCCCCCGAAAGCGATCCACAGTTCAATTCGCGCAGCGATCCAAGGATCCCTGCCACTTTCTCCCACTTTTTTCCAGATTAGGCCACTTGGCGCGAGATGTTAGGGCCGGAGAATTTGTTAGTCAACAAAAAGGAATTACCTGAAAAAATTAGGGGCGTAAGGGGAGCGCAATGGAAGGAGCGCAGCCCTTTCGGCGATCGGAACCGTCCCTAGTGTCTTGAACAGCCATAGGTTGCGGTCGTACGACCCGCCAAGCGCAACCGATGGCCCATCAGGACGACATTCGACGCAGACGGCTTCGCGCCGAACGGCTAGGGGGTCCCCAAGGGACAAACACTCGGACACTCCCTACTGGTTCCCCATCCGTCCGCTCGAACCCGGTTCCCCGAGGGTCCGTGACTACGGCCAGGTGGGCGGGTTCTCCTCGTGCCAGCCACGGGTCATGTCGAGCCACAGGGCGAGACCCCGGTGTGCGCCAAATCGCCCGTAGCGCCGCGCGATCGCGCGGTCCGTCGTCGAGGCGCGCCCCGGATAGATGCGCCGGAACTGCTGTCGCGTCCAGGAATCGAGCGCGAAGAAGTCGTGCCGGCCGAGGATTCGGAGCAGCCCTTCCGAGGCGTAAGGCCCGAATCCCCGCTCTCGGAGGATCGCTGCGCGTACTTCTTCCGAAGGGCGCGCCGGATCTTCCCACGGCGCGAGGGCGAGCTCTCCCGAGACGACGCGCCGCGCAAAGAGACGGAGCGCCTCGGCCCGGTATCCGCACCGCACGCGCTTCCCGATCGACGCGGTGGAAACGCCCGCGACCGATTCGGCGGTCGGAAAAGCAACGCCGTCGGCTCCGGCGAGCGCGATCAACCGCGTCACCATGCCGCGCGTCGCCGCCCACGAACAGTTGGTCGTGAACAGCATCTTGACCGCGTCTTCGAAGAGCGTCGGCGCTCGGAGCATGCGGCCGCCGCGCTCTCCGAGCGCGCGGGCGAGCACGGGGATGCCCGCGAACGATCGCTCCGCCGCTGAGAGATCGACGTCGAGAGAGAACACGCGTCGCGCAATCACGCGGAGGTCGGAGTTGTCCAGGTCCCCGCCTTTCGCCTCGAGCTTCTCTCCGCGTACGCGGAACTCGAGCCGGGCGGCACGGCTGTGGACCTCAACGACCGTTCGGAGCAAGCCGTCTTCCCGATCGTAGACGAACGGCGGGAGGTCGTACCAGCCGTGTGAGCGGACGACGGCGTCGAAAGAAAAGCCAGGAGGGAGATGAAGCCGAATCAGAGACATGGGATCAGGCTGATCGGGCTGCCAGACCGGAGAGCACTGAACCTTTTTAGGTGCCCTTCTTCTCTTCCGACGCGAGCGCGGGGTCGTAAATCTTGATGAACGCCTCGCGCCGGAGTTTCTCGATGTACTCGGAGTACTTCTTGTCGTACACGTCGTCCGCGATTCGCGCGCGCAGATCCTCCTTGACCTCGGCGAACGGCCGGTAACCCGCGGGCTTCCTTTCCGTCACGTGGAAGAGGTGGATCGAGGTGGAGAGCAGCACCGGCGGCGGATACTCCTGGGGAGTGTCGGAGAAAACGGCCGCGTCGAGCGTCGTGACGAGCTCGCCCTTGTCGACGCTTCCCAGCGCGCCGCCCCGTTCGCGTGCGTTTCCTTCCGAGTACTCCTTCGCGACGTCGGCAAAGGAAGTCCCTGCCGCGATCTTCGCGCGCGCTTCCTCGATCCGCGAAGCGGCGCGGGCACGGGCGGCGGGATCGCTCGCGTCGAACCGGATCACGATCTCTCCGACCTGCGCCTGCTCCGGCACTTTGTAGAGCTGGTCCTTGCGCCGCTCGTACTCGAGCCGCAGCGCGTCTTCGGAGAGATCGAGCTTCGAGCTGATGTCGCGCCCGACGACTTTCTGCAGCGTGATCGTATTGCGCATCTGACGCTTCAGATCGTCGCGGGTCAGGTTCGACGACTTCAACGCCGCCTCGAATTCCGCGTCCGTGGCGAGGTTGTACTGGCGCTTCACGCGTTCGACCGCGGTCTCGACCTCCTCGTCGGTCGCCTGGACGGACAGCTCCTTCGAGCGCTCTTCGAGGAGCTTCTCCTGAATCAGTTCGTTCAAGAGCTTGCGGCGGGCCTCGAGCGGATTGTTTCCCGCCTGGGGCGAGGAGATGAAGACCGCGAAGCGCTTCTCGAACTCGCTGTGAGTGATCAGCCGGTCGTTGACCCTCGCGACGATCTTCTCGACGAGCTCAGCCCCGAAGGCCGGAAGCGCCGTGGCGAGCAGCCCCGCGAAAAGGACCGGAAGCCGGAATCGCATCGGGTCATTCATAACACGTCCGACCGAAGGGAATTTCCGCGTTTGCCAGTCGAGCCGTGAGAGACTTCGCACACGAAGGGCCTCGCTTCTCTCGGCCTGCGCGCCCATTCCGGTTGGGCGGCGCTCGTCGCCGTTTCCGGAGACCCGCGCGCGCCGGAAGTGCTGGTGCGCCGGCGCATCGAGCTGGCCGACCCCGCGATCGGAGGCTCGAAGCAGCCCTATCACGCGGCCGAAGGGCTCGCGCTCGCCGCCGCCGAAAAGCAGATTCGACGATGCGAGCAGGGATCGCGCAGGCTCGCGCTCGAAGCGTTCCGTGCCGCGATCGCGGAGGTCGAGAAGAGCGGGCGTGAGGTGGTCGGCTGCGGCCTGCTCCTCTCTTCCGGGCGGCCGCTCGGGAATCTCGCCGACACGCTGGCCTCGCACGCCAAGATCCACACGGCCGACGGCGAGCATTTCCGGGAAGCGATCGTTCACTCGGCGGAGCGCTGCGGTCTCTCCATCACGAAGGTTCGGGAGCGGGACGTCTGGGAGATGGCCGCCGGAAAGATGAGGATCTCAGTCGAGACTTTTCAGACGCGAATCGCCGCGATCGGGAAAACCCTGGGACCTCCTTGGCGCGCGGACGAGAAGCTCGCGGCCGCGGTCGGGTGTCTGGCTCTGGCGGCCGGAAGCCGCCGCCGTTAGCCGGTCGAGCGCCGTCGCCCTGCTGAGAGCGCTGGCCGCGGCCGCCCGGTTCACGGAAGGGACATGAGAGACCGGGTTCTGTCGTCGAGTGGCCCCGTGCCTTGATGGATGCCCGATGGCTCGATCCGTCGGGAAGTTCGTAGGTGGTCGGAAAGGCTCCCTGTCCGGCTACGGTCCTAACTATTTTAAGCAGCCGGAATCACACAGAGAGCCCGGCGTGCCGAAGCCGAGTCGGGCATGATCTCCCGCACCCCGCGATCGAAAGTTGCAAGCCGCCCTCCTCGGGTGAGCGCGAGAGCGAGCAAGTGGGCGTCCACGACCTGTCGGTAGCCGGTCAGATGCTCGCGAAAGACGAACTTCGAAGAACAGAGCGAGGTGTCGTCCGACCAGAAGACGTGGCCCGGTACCAGGGTCATTTTTCCCAGGAGGGCGATGGCCTCGGCAGGCTGTCTGGCGTCGGGCAGGATGCGATCATTGGAGGAAACTCGCACGAATCCTGTTTGCGTCAACGGGCATGTCGCCCAGCCATCGGATCCCGCCTGCCGGAACCAACGATGGGCCGCCTCGTGATGAACGTGGTTCGGCCACGCCAGCGCGACCAGGACGTTGACGTCGAACAGCGAGATCACTCTCCCTCTTCCTCGGCCCGCCGAACCATTTCTTCGGTGATCGGTGGCGCGCCCGGAGGAATTCGGAAGACCGGAAAACCTCGTTTTCTGCCGGATGCTTTCGGCGTCAAGCCCTTGCGGGCAAGGTTCGAAACGACTCGCCCGAGGCTGGTTTCCTGAGCGCGGGCAATGCTCTTCGCCGCCCGAAGCACGTCTTCGTCAATGTCTAGAGTCGTGCGCATCAAGCGAGGATAGGTCAGCGGCCTGTGATGTCAAGATGTCATGATGATTGGATGTCCTTGCGCCGGGCGATTCGGTCCGCCGCGGAGCGAGAGATCCGTCAGCTGCATGCCGTTGTTTGGCGGCAAACTGCTCACGGTTGGCTCTCACTTCCGGGCAGTCGCTACTACGGCGATCAGGAGCCAGCCAGTGCACCGCGCAGTGCTTTCAAGAATGCGTCGGGCTGTTCGAGCGGAGGACCGGCGCCGGCGCCTTCGATGACGAGCAACGGCCATCCATAACGAGCGCTGGCGGCCTCCGCAATCGCGAGCGGCGTCGCCCGATCGTGTCTTCCCCAGATCAGCGTGGTTGGAACCGAGATCCGGGCCAGGGTATTCGCGGGGATTTCCACCATGCCGAAGTGCTCCATGAGAGGGCCCTGGACGGCGTGGAGGCTCGCCGTGCGGGCGCGGTCGAGGTTATATGCCTTGAGCCGCTCCCAGCCTTCACCCATCCGAGCGCGAAGAAGATCCAGATCGAATGCGCATTGACTCCAGTGACGGTCATGCGTCTCCTCGTTCGGCTGCGCGAGAAAGTCGTTCAGAGCGAGACCGAACTCCGGCGTCGGTCGGAACGGCGCGAGACCCAACGTGTCCACCAGCACCAGCCGGCCGAGCCGGTCGGCCCGCTCGGCGGCGAAGCGAGCGGCGATCGCGCCGCCGAGAATCTGCCCGACCAGCGCGGGCGGTGTCGAGCAGGTCACCTCGATCAGCTCGCCGAGCCACGCGAGCACGCGACCGGGCTCGAGCGGCCCGTCGCTCACTTCCGAGCTCCCGTGGCCCGGCAAGTCGGGCGCGACGACCCTATGGCTCGTCACCAGATCCGGAATCATCCGCATCCACTGGCCCGCGTGCGCTCCGGGGCCGTGCAGCAGCACGACCGGCGAACCTTGCCCTCCCTCCAACACGGCGGTGGAAACGCCGGCCAGCTGCAGCCGTCGCTCCGTTACGGGTAGCCCGGCCAGCAACCGGTCACGGAGTCCGTTCTGACCGGAATGCCGAGCGGGGCCCTGGACTGAGATTTGTGCGCTCATCTTTGCCTCCTTGGCAGCCGAGGTTAGGAAGCAGACGGGGTTCGCCGCATCGGCAGAAACACCCATTTCTTCGGAGCGGCGGCGTGGGGGATTTCCCGAGGGTTTGCCCGCTCGAGTCAGATGAGCTTGTGCTCGTACGCGTAGGCGGTCGCTGCAGCCCGCGAAGGGACGTCGAGCTTGGTGAAGATGTTGCTCACGTGCCTTTCGATCGTCTTCTCGCTGATGAACAGCCGGGCCGCGATGGCCTTGTTGGTCTTACCGGCCGCGATGAGACGCAGCACCTGCAACTCGCGCGCGGTCAGCCCGCCGGCACTCGCCGATGAGGAGTCCGCAGTGACCGAATCGAGGCGGGCGAGGTCCGGTTTGGCGCCGAGCTGTTGGAACATCGCCCGGGACGCCGCGAGCTCCAGGTGCGCTCCGTCCTCGTCGCCGAGAGCACGACAGGCGAGTCCTGTCAGGGCCCGCACGCGCGCGGCCAGGTACGGCGCCTCGACCTGCTGCCACACCTGAAGGGCGCGCCGCAGCGGAGCGAGCGCCGCTCGGGCATCGCCTTGGGCCAACTCGACCATACCCCGAGCGTGTGCGGCCATCGCGTGCAGCGCACCCGTATCGAATTTTTCTGCGATCTCCTCGAGCTCCCGGCAGGCGTCGCGTGCGCCGTCGACGTCGCCGACGGCGAGCAGGACCTCGATGTGGGCGGGCAGCAACCTTGCTCGCTGCAATGGCTCGCCGGTCGTGCTCACGACGCGGCGCATTGCCGCGGCGGCCGCGTCGGTCCGTCCTTGAGCCATCCGCAGCAGGGCGAGCCCCGGTAGCGGTTCGCATCCGGCCTCGCTTGCGTCTTGGTACGCCTCCGCCGCTGACGCGAACTCGCCTCGAAGGCGATGCACCTCGCCCCGCTGGTAGTGGGCCGCAGCCGGCGGCTTTGGGCCGACACCCTGTGAAGTGCGCTCGCAGGCGCGCTGCGCTTCCTCGATCGCGTCTCGCCAGGCGCCGTGGAGCTGCATGATCTCCGCGCGGTGCACGAGACACGTGCCCGTGAAGGCGACCATCTGGTGTTGTTGCCCGCACCACTTCGACAGCGCGGAGGTCCATTCGCTGGCACGGTCCAATGCGTACACCTCTTGGCAGGCCTCGATGACGCTGCAATAGATGAGACCCGTGAAGAGGGGCGACAACTCGCCGGCGACGACGGCGACCATGGCCTCGTCCAGGAGCGCGAGCCCGGCCTCGACCCGGCCCTGTTGGATCAACGCTCTGCCCTGCACGTGCCGCGCGGAGGCGATCAGATCGCTCTCCCCGAAGCGCTCTCCGATCGCAGCGGCTTCGGACGCAGTGGAGTGGGCAGACTCGAGGTCACCGCCCGCGAGCTGCTGTTCGGCGACCGGCAGCATCAGATAACCATTCTCGGGAGAGTCACGGCCGTCGAGCAGCCGCTGAGCACGGGCGAGCCAACCGGTCGAGCTCCCCGTCTCTCCACGAAGGAGAAGAACCAGCCCCAGCCAGAATGCACAACGGGCGGCCCGCACGGGCTCGCCGAGATCCCGATACAGATGATGGGCGCGATCGAGGGCGCCCAGAAAATCGTCCTCCCGGCCGATCAGATACGCCGATGTGGCCAGCCGCTCGAGATCCTCTCCTCCCAGGGGAGATGCCCGATCAGCGAGCGCGAGCGACTCGTAGGCATCGCACCACGCCCGACGGCCATACGACTCGCGCCCGCGTCGGATCTCGTCGAGCGCCTCCATATCCTCGGCCTAGGCGGCCTCGCGCCGCTCGAGCTCGGACATCCAGGAGAGGAGTGCCGGCAGGAGCTCATCTCCCGCGGGAGCCGGGAAGGAAAGAACACCGCCGGGCGAGAGCGTCGCGCCGGAGGTCTGTCCGACGAGCGCCGCCAGCCGCTCGCCGTCCACGCGGGCGTCCTCGGCGAGCCGCAGATGAATGCGCCCCGCCTGGCGCGTGACCGCCGTGACGCCCAGCCGCTCCGCGCGGTTGCGCAGCCTCGAATACTCGACGAGCCGTCCGAGCGCCTCGGGCGGCTCCCCAAACCGATCGGCGATCTCGCGCCGGGTCTCCTCGAGCTCCCGATCGTCCTTCGCGCGCGCGATCTTCTTGTAGATCATCATTCGCCAGTTCTCGTCCGCGACGTACTCGGGCGGGATCGTGAGGTCGAGCCCGAGCGACAGCGTCACCGCGCGCTCCGCCCGCACTTCCTCGCCCTTCATCTCGCGGACCGCCTCTTCGAGCATCGAGAGGTACATCTCGAACCCGACGGACGCGATGTGTCCGGACTGCTCGCCGCCGAGGATGTTTCCCGAGCCGCGGATCTCGAGGTCCTTCGCCGCAATCCGGAACCCGGCACCAAGGTCGCAGAACTCCTGAATCGAGGCGAGCCGACGGCGCGCGGTCTCCGAGAGCGCCAGGTTCTTCGGCACGAGGAGATACGCGTACGCCGGCTTGTCGCTGCGGCCGACCCGCCCGCGGAGCTGGTAGAGCTGCGCGAGCCCGTACGTCTCCGCCCGGTCGATCAGAATGGTGTTCGCCGTCGGGATGTCGAGCCCGTTCTCGATGATCGTCGTCGCGAGCAGCACGTCGGCCTCGCGCGCGTAAAACCGCATCATCGCCTTCTCGAGCTCCGTCTCGCGCATGGCGCCGTGCGCGACCGTGATCCGCACCGCGGGGAGGAGGCCCTGCAACATCTCGTGGACGCGCCCGATCGTCTCGACGCGGTTGTGCACGAAGAAGACCTGGCCGCCGCGCTCGACCTCCGCGTCGATCGCCTCCCGGATGACCTCCGGTTTCGATGGGACGACCTGGGTCTCGATCGCGAGCCGGTCGCGCGGCGGCGTCTCGATGATCGAGAGGTCGCGCAGGCCGGAGAGGCCCAGGTGGAGCGACCGGGGGATCGGCGTTGCGGACATCGAAAGGACGTCGATCGACGCTTTCCATTCCTTGAGACGTTCCTTTTGCGAGACGCCGAACCGCTGCTCCTCGTCCACGATCAGGAGCCCGAGGTCGCGAAACGCGAGGTCTTTCGCGAGCATGCGGTGGGTCGCGATCAGGATGTCCACCGAGCCGGCGGCGACCTTCTCGACGATCGTCTTCTGCTCGGCGCGCGAGCGGAAGCGCGAGAGCAGCTCGATCGTCACCGGAAACGCCGCGAAGCGACGCTGGAACGTCCGGTAGTGCTGATCCGCGAGAATCGTGGTGGGAGCGAGCACCGCGACCTGCTTGCCGTCGAGCACCGCCTTGAACGCGGCGCGCATCGCAACCTCGGTCTTGCCGTAGCCGACGTCTCCGCAGAGGAGGCGGTCCATCGGCCGCGGCTGCTGCATGTCGCGTTTGACGTCCGCGATCGCCTGCGCCTGGTCGGGAGTCTCCTCGTACTCGAAGGCGTCCTCGAACTCCTTCTGCCAGGGAGAATCGCGTGAGAACGCGAAGCCCTCCGCGAGGCTGCGACGTGCGTAGAGCTTCAAGAGCTGGTCGGTCATGTCGCGCATCGCCTTCTTGACCGAGGCCTTGCGCCGCGCCCAGCCGGCGCCCCCGAGCTTGTCGAGGGCAGGTTGAACGCCCTCCACACCCGAGTACTTCTGCACGAGGTCGAGGCGCTCGACCGGAAGGAGCAGCCTCTTCTCGTCGGCGTAGCCGATCTCCATGAACTCGTGCTCCTCCCCTTCGACCGGCACGCGGATGAGCCCCTGGAAGAGCCCGATCCCGTAGTCGCGGTGGACGACCGCGTCTCCGAGCTTCAAGTCCCGGAGGTCGGAGAGGAACGCCTCCGAGGGCCGCCCGCGCGAGACCGCCGAACGCTTCTCCTCGCCGAAGATCTCGCTTTCGGAGTACACGGATACACGCGGCTCGCGCAGCCGGAAGCCCGCCGAGATCTCCGCCGGGATGCCGATGAGGGCTCCGGCCCGCCGCTCGGAAGAGACGTGGAGCGAGTACTCGAGAGCGAATCGCCGCAGCTTCTCGGCTCCGCCGGTCGGGCGGACCGCGACGAAGATCTCCTCGCCCGCGGCGATCGCCCGCGCCATCTCGGCGGCCGCTTCGGCCGTGCGCCCGGCGTGCGCCGCGATCGGCTCGGCGGGCAGGCGCAGGAGGCGCCGTCCTCCCGAGCCCGCCGACAGCCCGACGCGATCGAAGAAGACGTCCGCCGCCGCGACTGCCTCCCGGATTCGCTCGACCGGGTGGAGCAGCTCCTCCGGGGCGAAGAAGTCACGGTCGGGATCGCGGTCCGCGGCGACGCGCCCGGCGAACTCCCCGACCTCCTCGTCGACCGCCGACGGCTCGACGACCACGACGAGAGCGGCGTCGCCGGCGTGATCGAGCCAGCCGGAGGGCATCGCCTCGACGGCGGGGGCGAAGACGATTCGTTCTGCTTCGGAAGGGGGCCGGCCGATTCGCTGTTCGAGAAGCATCCGCGGTTCGACGGCGTCTTCGGCGGGGGCAAAGGGCGGGATGACCACCGACGTGAGCCGTTCGCGCGATCGCTGCGTGTCGGGATCGAACACGCGCAGGGAGGCGATCTGATCGCCGTCGAGCTCGACGCGCAGCGGTAGATCCCGGTCGGGAGGGAAGACGTCGAAGAGGCCGCCGCGCACCGCGAGATCTCCCGTCTCGATCACGAGGTCGGCGCGGTGGTAGCCGACGCGCGTCAACCGCGCGACCAGACTCGGAAGCGAGATCTCCTGACCCTCCTCGAGCGGGAAAGAAAGCGTCCGGAGCCGCTCCGCGGCGGGAAGGCGCGTGAAGAGAGATCGCGCCGGCAGCACGATCGCGTCGACTCCGCCGGGATGCGCGAGCGCGGAGAGAAGCGCGAACTCGTCGCGCCGCGCCTTCAAAGACGGCGGGATTCGCTGGTAAGGGGTGAGCGCCGGCGCCGGCGCGTGGAAGACGCGCTCGAGACCGGCGGCCGAAAGGTCGGCATGGATTCGCCCGGACTCCTCCTCGTCAGCGACGATGATGGCGGCGGGCCGCGCGAG
>DASWIB010000238.1:0-4223 GCA_036397915.1 Thermoanaerobaculia bacterium
TCTGACGCGCGAGAACCACACACTGAAGCGCGCGCTGACGGATCCTCGGCTCTTCTCGGGGATCGGCAACGCCTACTCCGACGAGATCCTCCATCGCGCGCGACTCTCGCCGGCCCGACTGACTTCGAGGCTTTCCGGCGAGGAGATTTCCACTCTGTACCGCGCGACGCGAGGCGTCCTCGGCGAGTGGACCGAGCGGCTGGGCGCCCAAGCGAGGAAGAGCTTTCCGGAAAAGGTCACGGCGTTCCGAGAGGGCATGGCCGTGCACGGCCGCTACGGCAAGCCGTGCCCCGTCTGCGGCACGAAGGTCCAGCGGATCGTCTACGCCGAGAACCAGGCGAACTACTGCCCGACCTGCCAGACCGGCGGCAAGCTCCTCGCCGACCGCGCGCTTTCGCAGCTCCTGAGGAGCGACTGGCCGAAGACGCTCGAGGAGCTGGAAGAGAGAAAGAGGGCACCCCGTTCCTCGTCCTGAGCGCGCCCATTCGGCTGTCATCCTGAGCGCAGCGAAGGATCCCTCCCCTGATACGGAGAGATTCCTCGCTTCGCTCGGAATGACGAGGGCGGATAGCTCGGGATGACGCCTTCGGCGTCACTTCTCCACCATCTTGCGGAATGCGGCGACGTGCTGCTCCGTGTCGGCCGCGACCTTTCTGGCCGTCTCATGATCCGCCCGGGATTCTAGTCCGTGGGGACGACGATCCCCTCGAAGGTGTCCTCCTCGAGCGATTCGAGCTCGCGCTCCGCCTCTCTCCGGCTTTCGAAGGGCCCGACCTTCACCCGGGAGAGCCCGCGGAACGGTTCGAGGAAGACGGATCGTCCGGTCCCGCGGATCCTTTCGGCGTGCCGCTCGGCGCGCAAGCGGTCGGCGAAGGACCCGACCTGGACGGCCCACCGCCCGGAGGGCGACACGATCTCCTGCGGTGCGCCGGGAACGACAACCGTGATGCGAACGGGGCCGGTACCCGGGCCGATCAGGGCAAGTTCCTGGGCCGCGGCGCGCGAGAGGTCGATGACGCGGCCGAACACGAATGGGCCCCGGTCGTTGATCCTCACCTGCACGATCTTTCCGTTGTCGAGGTTGATCACGTCCACGATCGTGCCGAGCGGGAGCTCCCGATGCGCGGCGGTCAGGAGCGAGGAGTCGTAGATCTCGCCCGAGGCGGTCGGCATTCCCTCGAACCCGTCGCGGCCGCCGTACCAGGACGCGATTCCCTCTTCGGTCCATCCGGGAGCGGGCGGTCCCGGCGGGACGCCGCGGGTCGGCGGACGCGACGCGCAGGCGGCGAGCGAGCCGATGACCCCGAGAAGAAGGGCGAACCGGCCGGGCTTCCGCGCCCTCACACCCTCAAGAGGACGCTCTCGGCCGCTTCGATCCCTTCGAGCGCGGGATCGAGCTCCTCCCGCACGAACGCCTCGACCTGCTCCGCGGCGCGCCCGGTCAGGCGCTCGGGCCGACCGGCCTCGGCGAGCTCTTCCCGGCTCAACCGGAAGGCAGGTTCCGCCGCGATCCGATCGAGCAGGTCGCGCGGCTCTCCGGCCGAGCTCTCCGCCGCTGCCCGCGTGTAGACGCGGAGCTTCTCGTGGAGCTCCTGGCGGTCGCCGCCGCGGCGCACCGCCTCCATGAGGATGTTCTCTGTCGCGAGGAACGGGATCTCCGCCTCGAGCCGGCGGCGCGTGACGTCCGCGCGGACGAGGAGTCCGGAAAAGACGTTGTCGAGAAGCACGAGAATCGCGTCGGACGCGAGAAACGCCTCCGGGATGGCGATGCGGCGGTTTGCCGAGTCGTCGAGCGTGCGCTCGAGCCACTGCGTCGCCGCGGTCATCGCGGTGTCGAAAGAGAGCGCGACGACGTGCCGTGCGAGCGAGCAGATGCGCTCCGCGCGCATCGGGTTGCGCTTGTACGGCATCGCGGAAGAGCCGACTTGCGACGACTCGAACGGCTCCTCGATCTCGCCGTCGTGCTGGAGCAGGCGCAGGTCGGTTCCGATCTTGTGAGCGGACTGCGCGAGGCCGGAGAGCGTCTGGACGACACGATCGTCCTGCTTGCGCGAGTAGGTCTGACCCGAGACGAGCTGCCGCTTCGTGAAGCCCGCCCGGCGAGCGAGCGCGCGGTCGAGCTCCTCGACTTTCGCTCCGTCCCCGTCGAACAGCCGGAGGAAAGAGGCCTGGGTGCCGGTGGCGCCCTTCGCTCCCAGGAAGCGCAGGTCCTGCTTCGCTCTCCGAACCTGCTCGAGATCGACGAGGAGATCGAACGCCCACATCGCGATGCGCTTTCCGACCGTCGTCGGCTGGGCCGGCTGGTAGTGCGTGTAGGCGAGCGCCGGGACCGCGCGGTGCTCGAGCGCAAGATCGCGCATCCGCGTGAGGACCGCGGCGAGCCGCCGCTCGACGAGGCCGAGCCCCTCCCGGATGACGATCAGGTCGGCGTTGTCGGTGACGTAGGCCGACGTGGCGCCCCAGTGGATGATCCCGCGCGCGGCCGGCGCGGACTCGCCGAACACCTTCACGTGCGCCATGACGTCGTGGCGGATCCGCTCCTCTTCGGAAGCGGCGGCCTCGAAGTCGATGTCGGAGAGGTGCGCCCGCATCTGCCCGATGGCCTCCTCGCTGATCGGCAGACCGAGGCGGCGCTCTTCCTCCGCCAGCCACAACCAGAGAAGCCGCCAGGTCTCGAACCGGCGGCGCCCCGAGAAGAGACCCGACATCTCCGCGGAGGCGTAACGCGCGGAGAGCGGGTGGGGGGTCAGCGCGTCCGGGTCAGCCTTCGTCATCTTCCCAGTCACCGACCAGGAACATCGTCACGGCGTCGTTGCCGCAGGCGATGCAGAGGGCCTCCCGGATGCGGCCCTTCTCGACCTCGAACACGTAGCAGGGCGTTCCGCACTCCTTGCAGAGGAGGTACGGGATTTCGCGATCCGGGCTGGGCTCGGTAGGGAATCGGTCGGTCAAGCAGATGCTCCGCGACATTGTCCCATCGGGGAAGGGGCCGAACAAGCGCCGGAGCGATGGAATCTGACCTATGCGGGGATCAGACCGTGGTGGATTCCAACCCCCTCGGGATCAGATCCCGGCTGGTCGGACACCATTTGTCCGCGGGCCCCGGTGATCCTTGATCGCCGATGCTCTCGACGGGAGTTCTGATCGCAATCGGGATCGTGGTCGCCGGCGCGCTCCTGGCCCTTCTCCTGCGGGTGCGCGACGCCGATACCCGCAACGAGCGGCTCGTCGCCGAGCTCTCGGGCGTTCGCGCTTCTTCGGAGTCCGTCGACCGGCGTTTCGAGGAGCTCCGCCGCGCCGTCTCCGACCGGGTCGGTGCCGTCGAGTCTCGACTCGTCGAGGGGCAGAAAACCGTCGCGGACACGCTCGTGAACACTCTCGGCGACGTGCGCGAGAAGATGGGAATGCTGTTCGAGAGCTCTCAGAAGGTCGAGCGGCTCGCCGGGGACATGACGCGCTTGGAGGACCTTCTGAAACCGCCCAAAATTCGCGGCAACCTGGGAGAAACCTTTCTCGAGCAGGCGCTTCGCGAAGTACTTCCGTCCGGCGTCTGGGAGATGCGGCACGCCTTCTCGGATGGAACCGTCGTCGACGCCGTGGTTCACGCCGGGGGACGGCTCGTCCCGATCGACAGCAAGTTCCCGCTCGAGAACTTCCGCCGGGCGAGGGAGGCGACCGACGAGGCCGAGCGCCGGCGCGCGCGCCGGGATTTCGCCGGAGACGTCCGCCGGCACGTCGAAGCGATCCGGACGAAGTACGTCCGTCCCTTCGACGGCACGTTCGACTTCGCTCTCATGTACGTGCCCGCCGAAGCGGTCTATTGCGAGATCGTCTCCGACGAGGAAGCGCCTTCGCTTTCCGAGTACGCCGCCGAGCGTCGCGTGATTCTCGTCTCGCCGAGCCTGCTCTACGTCTATCTCGCGACGGTGGCGATCGGCTTGCGCGGAATGGAGCTCGAGAAGAGCGCGCACGAAATCCTCGGCCGGTTGGCCGAGCTCGAAAAACAGTGGGAAAAGGTGGAAGCACCGTTCGAGATTCTTGGGACCCATCTGCGCAACTCCCAGACGAAGTACGAGGAGACAGAGCGGGCGCTGGGGCGATTCGGTGAGCGGCTGGCGGCGCTCGCCGAAAGCGAACCGCAGGAATCCGTCGACTCGGGCGTTGAAGCCCTCCCGCTGCCGCCCCCGTCTTAGCGCGCATTATTCACGAACGACTCCGCGCTC
>DASWIB010000239.1:0-5078 GCA_036397915.1 Thermoanaerobaculia bacterium
AGAAAAGAACCGACCCGGGAGGAGCTCGAGCAATGGGCAAGCCACCGCGTCTGAGGACGTACTCGTCGCCGCCAGCGAAGACACCGCCACCACTTTCGCCCGCAGCGGTCCGCTTGCGGCCGCGCGATTACGTCGAATGGAAGACGCTCCGGCGTTGGGGAAAGCTCCCGTATTGGGAGCTCGAGCCGCCGGGATATCTCCTCCGGCTCGCCCGCGAGTCGGCAGGTCTCACCCAGCAGGAACTCGCGCGGCGGCTCGGCAGTTCGCAGCAGGCGGTCGCCCAGGCGGAACGCTGGAACAGCAATCCGACCGCGTCTTTCATGCGTCGATGGGCGACGGAGTGTGACCGGACGCTGCAAATCCGCGTCGTTTAGCCGCTCGGCATCCCCGCGGTCTGGCACGTGGATTGCCCCTTCTGTTCCCCGAGGAAACCATGAGCGCCCCTGCGCCGGAACGTCGAGAGCCGCCCGAAGAGACCTCTCCGAAGGACACTCCGCGCGAGAGCAAGCGCAGCCGCCGGCTCGCGGCGCTGAAGCATGCGGGCGTTCACTTCTCCCGGCACACGCTCCAGATCCTGGCGGTCATCGTCGCACTCGTCTTGCTCGTCATCATCGTGTCCTTCTTCGTCGACGAGCCGATGCGGCGTGCGATGGAGAAGGACGTCAACCGGAGACTCACCGGCTATACCGCTCGAATCGGAGACCTCGATTTCAGCATCTTCGGTTTCTCGGTCACGCTCCACGACGTTTCGATTCGTCAGAACGCCCATCCCGAGCCCGCGGTCGCTCTGCTCCCGCGCCTCCGCGCGAGCATCCAGTGGAGCGAGCTCCTGAAGCTGAAGCTCGTGTCGGACTTCCAGTTCGACCAGCCGCAGATCTATTTGAACCTGGCGCAGCTTCGAAAAGAGAACCGGGACGAAATCCCGGTTCACAAGCGCGGATGGCAGGAAGCGGCGTTCGAGATCTATCCGCTGAAGATCAACGTCCTCAACATCAACGACGGCTCCTTCACTTACATCGACCAGGATCCGGACCGTCCGCTGAAGCTGACCCATGTCTTCTTCCGCGCGAGCAACATCCGGAACATCCGCTCTCCCGAGCGGGTGTACCCGTCGCCTGTCCACGCGGAGGGGATCGTCTTCGGGACCGGCCGCGGCGAGATCGACGGCCACGCCAACTTTCTGGCCCAGCCGCAGATCGGGCTCAACACGCTGTTCGCGCTCGAACGGGTCCCGCTCGACTACTTCCGCCCGATGCTGTCGCGCGCGAACCTGTCGATCCGCGAGGGCTTCCTCTCGACGCACGGACGGATCGAGTTCGCCCCGACCGTGAAAGTCGCCCACGTGGAGGACCTGATCATCGACCGCGTGCGGCTCGACTACGTCCACACCGCGCGCACCGCGGCCGCTGAGGACCGTCGCGCCGAAAAAGTCCAGAAAGCCGTCAGGAAAGCGAGCAACGCGCCGAGCCTGCTCGTCCGGCTCGATCAGTTCCGACTGAAGAACAGCAACATCGGGATGGTCAACAAGGCGAAGGATCCTCCCTATCGTGTCTTCCTTTCCGGCGTGAACCTCGACGTCGCCAACATCTCCAACCAGTTCCGGGACGGTCCGGCCCGCGCGAGTTTGAACGGACAGTTCATGGGGAGCGGCGCCACGAGCGCCCGCGCGAGCTTCCGCCCGGAGAAGAGCGGGCCCGACTTCGACCTCGACGTCAAGATCGAGGGAACGCAGATGACGACGTTGAACGACGTCTGGCGCGCCTACGGGAAGTTCGACGTCGTGGGCGGCGTCATGACGGTGTATTCGGAGATTCGCGTCAAGAACGGGTACATCAACGGATACGTCAAACCGATCTTCAAGGACATCAACGTCTACGACCCGAAGCAGGACAAGAAGAAGCCTTTCTTCAAGAAGCTCTACGAAGGGATCGTCGAGGGCCTGGCCGACATCTTCGAGAACCGGAAGCGGGATCAGGTGGCGACGGTCGCCAACATCTCCGGACCGGTGAGCGATCCGCACTCGAGTGTCTGGCGGATCATCGGGAAGGCCATCGAGAATGCGTTCATCAGGGCGATCCTCCCCGGATTCGACGACGAGATCGCCCGGCTACGAAGACACTGAGTCGCGTTCCCGCTCCGCCGTCGGGACGCAAGGCCTACCGCCGGCAAATATTCGACACTCCATCGACTCGCCGCTCTAATACGGCGTCGCGGCGGGCGGAGGCGTTGAACCAGGCGGCGGCGGTGTCATCACCGGACCCGAGGTCGTCGCGGGCTGCGGAGGCGGGACCGCTTCACCGCTCAGCTGGATGTTGTTGGTGACGCTCACCACCCCCTCGACGGAGCCTGCCGCTGCCTCGATCTTCGACCTCTCTTCTTCGGTCCGGACCGGTCCGGCCAGAGTCACCACGCCGTTCGTGACGTTCACCTCGACGGAAGTGATCGTCTCGGCCCCCACGTCCGTTGCGAGCCTGGCCTTGATTCTCGTCTTGATCGAGGCGTCGTCCGTTTGACGTCCGACGGTCTGGCTCGGGCGGCAGGAGGCCATGAGAGCCAAACCGAGCAGGACCGCCAGAACGGCTGCCGGAATCCGACATCTCCTGTTCATCTTCGTCTTCCCCTCATTTTCGAGAGGGGAGCAAGCGGTGTGCCGGAGCAGCGGCGACCGGCGGGCGAATCCTGCGAAGGGCGTAACGTGACTTCTCCGATTCCCATCCCGGGCAGGCCGGAAGCCTCAGCGCCCCCTCGTACAACAGGAGGCTCCTCCGGGCCCCGATCGAGCTCGCGCGGAGCACGGAGAGCGGATCGAGCAAAGCCTTCGACGGATCCGAAGTCCGAGGTCCAGAGTCCGAGCCGGGCCCGGCCGGGGCCCCCGGATAACCTTTTCCGGGGCCCGACGTATCCCTTGACGCCGTGATGCTGAATCTTTAGCATGTGCTAGTTTTTTAGCAGCAACGCGGACAAGAGCCCGCGGAGCTTCGAAAGAGCCGAGGCCCCTTGAGAACGAAGACGCTGATCAATCTCTCCCGGCGGGAGCGGCAGATCATGGACGCGGTTTACCGGCTCGGCCGCGCGACCGCGACCGAGGTGCTCGCCCACATCCCGGACCCGCCCAGCTATTCGGCCGTCCGGGCGATGCTGCGGGTCCTCGAGAACAAAGGGCACGTCCGGCACGTCCTCGAGGGCAAGAGCTACGTCTACGCACCGACCCTTGCCCGCACGCTCGCCAGCCGATCGGCCCTCCAGAACATGTTGAAGACCTTTTTCGAGGGCTCGACGGAGAAGGCCGTCGCCGCACTTCTCGACATTACCCGCTCCGAGCTGACCGACGAGGAGCTCGAGCGCCTTTCCCGATTGATCAATCAGGCCAGGCAGGAGGGCCGCTGAGATGGTGGAGAACGTCGCCGCCGCCGTTCGTTTCGCTCTGGACGTCGCCTTGAAAGCGACCGTCCTTCTCTCGATCACCGCGCTCGCTCTCATCGCTCTGCGGCGTGCGTCGGCCGCCGCGCGCCAGCTCGTCGCGACGCTCGGGCTCGCCGGGGCTCTGGCGCTTCCGGTCGCGACGCTCTTCGCCCCGCGCTGGGAGATTCCCCTTCTGCCGAGCCCGGTTCCACGGGCGGCGCCCGCAGAGATCGCGGCAGCCACGGCGCCGGAGTCGGCGAGCTCCGGCCTCGGCACGCGGGAGTCCGAAAGGGACGGCCCCGCTTTCGAGCGCGCGACCGCTGCGCCGGCCGCGCGAATCGAGGAGCGAAGCGGCACCAGTCAACCCTCCCCGCGAAAAGGATCCGAGCCGGACGGGAGCGCACCGAAAACGCCCTCCTCGCCGACGTGGTGGATGTTCGGGACTCTCGCGCTGTGGTCGGTTGGAACTCTGTTCGCCTCGGCCCGACTCGCTCTCGGAGCGGCGCGCGTCGCGCGCATCCGCCGTTGCGCGTCGGACGAGGTGGATGAGGAATGGACCGCCCTGTCGACCGAGCTCGAGGTGAAGCTCGGCCTCGCACGCCCCGTCCGGCTCCTTTTTTCTGACGAGCTCGCGGTTCCGGTCACGACCGGACTGCATCGGCCCGTCGTCCTTCTTCCGGAGGGCGCGCGCCGGTGGAACGACGAACGGCGTCGCGTGGTCCTTCTTCACGAGCTCGCGCACGTCAAGCGCAGAGACTGGGTGGCGCTCCTGACCGGACAGGCCGCCGCGGCGCTCTACTGGTTCCACCCGCTCGCCTGGTCGACCCGGCTCCAGATGCAGAAGGACTGCGAGCGGGCGTGCGATGACCTGGTCCTCTCCGCCGGCACCCGCGCGTCGGCGTACGCGGCGCATCTCCTCTCCATCATCCGGTCGCTCCGTCTCTCCCGGCAGCGGACGCTGCCGGCCGTCGCGATGGCCCGCCGCTCGTACTGGGACAGCAGGATGCGCGCGATCCTCGATCCGAACGTCCCGCGGCGCGTCGTATCAGGACGCGAAGCACGCCTCGCGACCGGTGCCCTCATCGCGGCGGTCGTCGCGCTCGCCGTGGTCGAGCCGTGGGCCTCCCGCCGGGCCGAAGCGATGTCATCCGGTCCGACGTCCTCGCTGATCGATCTCGACTCCGCCGTTGACCAGCTCGAGTCGCCGTGCAAGAAGGAATCCTCGGGAGCGCAGCCGGCAGTCATGGTCGGGAACAAGCGCGGCAAGGAGCCGTCGCTCTTCCTGGTCGAGTCGTCCATCGCTCCGGAGAGCGAGATCCCTCAGGCCGAGCAGACTGCTGCCCTCGAGGCGACGGCGCCGGAGGCTCCCGCGTTCGCTCAGGCATCCCGGAAGCACCGGAAGAACGGCGACTGGTACTCGCGCGGGATGGAACTCCACAACGACGAGCGGTACGACGAGGCGATCGAGGCGTTCCGCCATTCGATCGAAGAGGGCCACCGCGTGGAGGCCGCGACCTACAACATCGCGTGCGGCTATGCCCGGAAAGGAGACGCGGACCGCGCGTTCGAGTGGCTCCAGAAGGCGATGGACGAGGGATTCGAGCTGTCTTCGCACATCAATCGCGACGACGATCTCGACGGCTTGCGTTCCGACCCGCGTTTTGCCGAGCTTCGAC
>DASWIB010000240.1:0-5979 GCA_036397915.1 Thermoanaerobaculia bacterium
ATGGTCACCGCCGAGGCGGCCGCGGCGAGAAAGCCGAAGGCAAGGAGAAGGAAGCGCTGGGTCTTTGCTTCCCGCCGCTCGACGAAGGAGAGATCGTGCACGAGGACCACGAATCCGATCGGCTGGCCGCCGTCGAAAACGGGGATGGCGCTGACCTGGGCCCTTCCTCCGGGGAGCGAGACGACGCTCTGCCAGGGACGCCACTTCGTCCCGGTCTCGTCGGAGGTGGAGCGAACGTGTTTGCCGACCTCCCGGCAGTCGAACTGTTCGGGATAGTCCCCGGTTCGCGTGAGAATGGTGAGATCCGCCGAGCACGCCGCGGCGGCCATGATGCGCTCGTCGTGCGCGATCTCGCCGAGAAGTTCGCGCAAATCCCTCCGCTCTTCCTTCCGCCAGTGTGAGATCAGCGCCTGCCGCGCTCCGTTCACCGCGAGTTGCGCGCGCAGACTCACGTCCCTTTCGAACCAGTCGCGGGTTGTTTCGCGGACGGCGACCGACGCCAGCCACGCGACGAGAGCGAGCCCCAGGATGAGAACGATCAGAAACCGCCAGGCGTGAGGCATCCCGGGCGATTGAAGCACAACCGAGTTTTGACGAGCAATCGGGGTCGGCGGCCGTCCGGGGCCGCGCGACGCCCGGTTAGCTCACGATTCCCGCTTGGCCGGACAGTTCCGCCAGGTAAAGAAGAGCGGCCGGCCCGGTCAGAGTGACTATTGCCTCCCCGGAGATGCTCTCCAGGCAGGGAGGAGCCCGGCCACCGGTTCCCGCCCAGCGGTCCTCGGCGGAATCGAGCGCTTTGCGCCAGGGGCCTCGCGCGGGCAGCCGGACCGGTCTGGCTCCCGGAGCGAATGCGAGAACCAGGAGCGCCGCGGAGTCGCCCCGCCGACGCGCGACCGCGAGCGTCCGCTGCTCCTCGAAGGGATGGGCTTCCACGCGAGCGCGGTCCAGAGAGGCGAGTGCGGGAACCTCCCGTCGCAGCCGCAGGAGCTCCCGGCAGAACTCGAAGAGGGCTCGGTGTCGCCCGGAGGTTGCGAGTCCCGGGTTCAACCGCGAGGCGTGGAACGTCGCCTCCGCCTGGGGATCGGGAGGTTCTCCCTGCCAGCCGAAGGCGGCGAACTCCTCGCGGCGACCCCGGCGCACGGCCGCAACGATCTGCGGGTCGTCGTGGCTGACGAAATAGAGAAAGGGAGCCGTCTCCCCGTACTCCTCCCCCATGAAGAGGAGCGGCAGATAGGGGGACAGCAGCACCGCGGCGGCCGCGACCTTCTGGCTCTCGAAATCGACCAGCGCCGAAAGGCGCTCTCCCTTCTGGCGATTGCCGACCTGATCGTGGTTCTGCGCCGAGACGACGAAGCGCTTTCCCGGCAACCCTTCCGTCCTGTTGCCGTGCGGGCACCCGCGGTAGGCGGAGTACTGCCCCTGATAGACGAATGCCCGTTGGAAGGCGGCGGCCAGGTCCTCGACTCTGCCGAAGTCCTGGTAGTAGCCGTTTCGCTCTCCGGTCAGGAGCGCGTGGAGGGAGTGGTGAAAGTCGTCGCACCACTGCGCGTCCATTGCGAGGCCTCCTTCCCGGCGTCGGCGGACCAGGCGCGCGTCATTCCGGTCGCTCTCGGCAATGACGTGCACGGGCCGTCCGAGTCGGTGACCCTCGGCCTCGAGAGCCTCGGTCAGCTCGCCGAGGAAGGGGCAGGCCGAGTGATCGCGAATGGCGTGCACCGCGTCGATGCGGAGAGCGTCGAAATGGAATTCGGTGACCCAGCGGCGCGCGTTCTCGAGGAAGAAGCGCCGGACCCCGTCGCTGCCGCGGTCGTCGAAGTTGATCGCATCTCCCCAGGGGGTGCGGTAGCGATCCGTGAAGTACGGGCCGAACTCCCTCAGGTAGTTCCCCTCCGGCCCGAGGTGGTTGTAGACCACGTCGAGCACCGCGGCCATGCCGGTGCGGTGGCAGGCGTCGACGAGGCGCTTCAGGCCTTCGGGCCCGCCGTAGGAGTTCTGGACGGCGAAGAGAGCGACCCCGTCGTACCCCCAGTTGCGCGAACTGGGGAACTGGGCCACCGGCATCAGTTCCACCGCGGTCACACCGAGGTCCGCGAGGCGCGGCAGGTGCGGAATGACGGCGTCGAAGGTCCCCTCGGGCGTGAACGTCCCGACGTGCAGCTCGTAGAAGACGTAGCGTTCGAGCGGCACGCCGTTCCAGCTCCCGTCGCTCCACGGGAAGGACGGATCGACGACCGCGGAAGGTCCATGAACTCCCTGCGGCTGCAGGCGGGAAGCCGGGTCGGGGCGGGGCGGCCCTCCGTCCAGGCTCAGCGTGTACCGGTCGCCGGGCATCGCCGGCACTTCCCGGTAGTGATATCCCCGGCCGCGTGGCTCCAGCGTGAATCGGCGGGGCGCCGCGCCTGGGAAGTCCAGCTCCACCCGCTCCGCGCGGGGCGCCCAAACGAGGAAACCACACTGCCCGCTTCCCCGCCAGACGGCGCCCAGGGGAATTTCCTCCCCGCGCGTCCCGCCCGGGTCTCCGCGATCACGAAATGTTCGAGCTCTCCCGAGTCCGTTCCCCTGGTTCACCATTCACTCCACCCTGAGGAAGTCCGTGCCGGCTCGAGAATCCGTTCGACGCCGTCGAGCGCCACCCGGATCCATTCCGGGCGGTTCTGAAGCTCGTACCCGACCTCGTAGAGAGATTTCTCCAGCAGGTAGGTGTTGAGAAGCGTGGAGAGCTTCCCGCGGTCCGGCGGCAGGAGAGGAGCTTTGGCTGCGTTCTCCAGATAGGACCGCAGAAAAGCGGCGCTCACCCAGCGGGTCCAGTAGGCGGCCCAGGGGAGCAGCGCCCCGCGGTCTTCCGGACGGATGGGCACCGAATCCGCGCGCCCGAGCAGGACCGCGCTCGCGGCGTAGTCGAAAGAGCGCAGCATCCCGGCCACGTCCACGAGGGGCGACCGCTTAAGCCGCCGCGCGGAGAGCGATCGCGTGGGCTCCCCCTCGAAATCGATTATGGCGAAGTCCTTGCCCGTGAAGAGAACCTGCCCCAGGTGATAGTCGCCGTGAATGCGGATTCGCAGCGCTTCGATCTTGTTCGACAAGAGAGCCTGCAGCCGCGAAAAGATCTCTCCCTCGCGCTCCAGGATTCTCTCCGCCTGCTCCCGCACCGGGGAGTCGAGTCGGGGGAGGCCTTTGCGCAGGAGCTGCAGGTTCTGTCCCACCAGGCTGCGAACCGACTGATAGAGGGAGCGTTGGTAGAGCGTCGAGAAGGGCTCCGGCGCGAAGTCGGGATCGTCCTGGCGCGACGCCAGCGCCAGGTGCAGCTCGGCCGTACGGCATCCGAGGAGTTGCGCCGACTGCAGGACGCTCCCGATCAATTGCGGGACGTGGGAAGGTGGATTCTCCGCCGCCAGCTGCAGGAGCGGCTCCGCCGGAACGGGAGGCGAAGGCATCTCTTGTCGCTTTCCGAGCATGCGCTCGAAGTAACGGCCCAGGGAATCGATCGTGTAGCGCCAGGCGTCGCCATGGTTGGCGACGTAGCCCTGGATGATCGCCAGCGTCATGGGCTCCGCACGGTCCCGGCGGAACTCGACCGCGCCCGCCAGGGGAGGGACGTGCGGGAACGCCGTCCTCTCCGTCAGAAATCGTCCCACTTCCAGGTCCGGGTTGGTTCCCTCCTCCGCGTGTCGGAAGAACTTGGCGATGAAGCGGTCGGCATAGGTGAGCGAGCTGTTGGTCTGCTCGGTCCGAAGGACGCAGTGCGCCAGGGCGCCTCCCGACGGATGGATTCGGCGAAACGCCGGCGTGTGGGTGGCGACGAACTCGCCTCGCTCCCCCTTCCAGCGGCGGCGCCGCTCGATTCCCGCGAGCACAGCGTCGGCGAAGCCCGGATCGTGCAGGGCATCGAAGAGAATCCCCTCGCTCCCGCCGTTGACTTCCGCCACGACCGCGGCAGGCGCGTCGCGGGAGATCGCCTCCGCCCTCTGTCCCGATGCAAACGCGAGCGGAAGCAGGTAGTTCTCGGGCTCGCCGTCCACGTATTCCACGCGGATCAGCGTCCAGTGGGGCCGGGCGTCGCCGTCGACGGGAGCCGAGTCGACCATCTTCACGCCCTTGATCTCGCGGGCTTTGCCGCCGAACCACCGTCTGCGGCGCAGATAGTCCGGAAGAGACTGCTCCAGGGCGGCGCGCCCGCCCGGGCGCAGAAGCGTTTCCCAGGACCCGGCGGCAGTCACCTCGACGGGCCGGCCCTCGGGCGAATCCGATCGGACGGCCTCGGGCCGGCGTTCCTTCTCCAGGGCGAACCAGAAGACGTTGTGCGGCCCGAGGGTCAGCGGGTAGGAGGCGCCGGTAATCGAGGGAAACTCGTTGCGGCCGAAGAGCTCGATCGGGACCAGACCGGCGAAGGCGGAAAGGTCGAGCACGACGTACTGGGTGAACCGCGAGAGATTGGCGACCACGAGGATTTTCTCGTTCGCGTACATGCGGACGTAGGCCAGGACCTTCCGGTTGTCCGGATAGAGAAACGTGAGCGTGCCGCGGCCGATGGCCTGGAATCGCTTCCGCAATGCGATGACCCTCTTCGTCCACCACAGCGGGGAGCTCGGGTTGTTCTGCTCGACCTCCACGTTGACCGCTTCGTAGTGGTACTCCGGATCCGTGACGATCGGCAGATAGAGCCGCTGCGCGGAAACCCGGGAAAAGCCGGCATTGCGATCGTCGCTCCATTGCATCGGCGTGCGGACGCCGTTGCGGTCCCCCAGGTAGATGTTGTCCCCCATGCCGATCTCATCGCCGTAGTAGAGGACCGGAGTCCCCGGCAGCGACAGCAGAAGCGCCATCATCAGCTCGATCTTCCGTCGGTCGTTGCCCAGGAGCGGCGCGAGCCTTCGGCGAATCCCGACGTTGATGCGCATCTGCCGGTCCTCGGCGTAGACGCGATACATGTAGTCGCGCTCTTCGTCGGTGACCATCTCCAGCGTCAACTCGTCGTGGTTGCGCAGAAAGAGCGCCCACTGGGCGGGGTTGGGAATCACCGGCGTCTGGGAGAGGATCTCCACGATCGGGAAGCGGTCTTCCATGCGCACGGCCATGAACATCCGCGGCATCAGGGGAAAGTGGAACGCCATGTGGCACTCGTCCCCTTCTCCGAAGTACGCGGCCGCGTCCTCCGGCCACTGGTTGGCTTCCGCGAGAAGCATCCGTCCGGAGAAGTGCCGGTCGATGTGGCGTCGCAGCGCCTTCAAGAAAGCGTGCGTCTCCGGGAGGTTTTCGCAGTTCGTGCCCTCCCGCTCGTAGAGGTACGGGATCGCATCCAGCCGCATGCCGTCGACCCCGAGTTTCAACCAGAAGTCGAGCGCCCGAAAAATTTGCCGTCGGACTTGAGGGCTCTCGAAATTCAGATCCGGCTGGTGAGAGTAGAAGCGGTGCCAGTAGTAGGCGTTGGCGACCGGATCCCATGACCAGTTGGAGGTCTCGAAGTCCTTGAAGATGATCCGGGCGTCACGATACTTCTCCGGCGTATCGCTCCAGACGTAGAAGTTCCGGGCGGCGGAGTCGGGCCTTGCCCGCCGGGCGCGCTGAAACCACGGATGCTGGTCCGAGGTGTGGTTCAGCACCAGCTCGGTGATCACGCGCAAGCCCCGGCGGTGCGCTTCGCGCAGAAGAGTTTTGAAGTCGGAGAGCGTCCCGTAGGCCGGGTTCACGCTCGTGTAATCGGCGATGTCGTAGCCGTCGTCCCGGAGGGGAGAGGGATAGAAGGGAAGCAGCCAGATCGCTGTAACGCCCAGATCCTGCAGATAGTCGAGCTTCTGCGTCAGTCCCGGGAAGTCGCCGATGCCGTCGGCGTTGCTGTCGAAGAACGCCCGGACGTGGGTCTCGTAGAGGATGGCGTCCTTGTACCAGAGGGGCTCGTCGCGAAGCTCGACCTCGTCTCCGGCCCGCCGGACCATCCGTGCTCGCGATCTCCCGGTCAAAGGAAGTAGTCGAAATCCCGCT
>DASWIB010000241.1:0-14527 GCA_036397915.1 Thermoanaerobaculia bacterium
CCGCGACGAGAACTGGAAGTACACGAACGTCGCGCCGATCTTGAACGTGCCCTTCGTCGAAGGTCGGAGGGAGACGCCGTGGCAGCGCTCTCGCGGCTTCTCTCTTCCGGGAGGAGCGGGTGTCCAGCTCTTCTTCATCAACGGGCGCTTCGCGCCGGATCTCTCCTCCCGCGGCCAGGGAGTCGATGGGCTCGAGGTCGCGAGCCTGGCGGAAGTGCTCGCGACGAGGCCGGAGGCAGCAGAGCCGCACCTCACGAAGATCGCCCGGAATGGGAATGCATTCGTCTCCTTGAGCGAGGCATTCCTGGACGATGGCGCATTCGTGCGGATCCCGGCGAAGACCACCGTCACCGAACCGATCCACCTCGTTTTCCTGTCGGAGCCCGATTTCGGGCCGACCGTTTCGCATCCCCGTAATCTCGTCATAGCCGAGCCGGGCAGCCAGGCGTCGGTCATCGAGACGTACATCGGGACGGACGGAGAGCTCTACTTCACCAATTCCGTGACCGAAGCCGCTCTCGGCGATGGCGCGATCCTCGACTTCTACAAGGTCGAGCGCGAGAGCACCGCGGCCTTTCACGTCGCGACCATGGAGGTGCTCCAGGGCCGCGACAGCCGGTTCACCTCGCACTCGGTTTCGCTCGGAGGCGCGCTCGCGCGCAGCGACTTGAACGTCCGGCTCGAGGCCGAAGGCGCGGACTGCACGCTGAACGGGCTCTTCGTCGGGTCCGGCAGGCAGCACCTCGACAACCACACCTTGATCGACCACGCGAAGCCGCACGGCACCAGCCGCGAGCTCTACAAGGGAATCATGGATGGAAAGTCGCGCGGCATCTTCCACGGAAAGATCATCGTCCGGCCCGACGCGCAGAAGACGGACGCCATGCAGACCAACAAGAACCTCCTCCTTTCGAAAGAGGCGCTCGTCAACTCGACGCCGGCGCTCGAGATCTTCGCGGACGACGTGAAATGCAGGCACGGATCGACGATCGGGCAGCTCGATCCCGGCGCGATGTTCTACCTGCGCTCGCGCGGCATCGGCGAGGAGGAGGCGCGCCACCTGCTCGTCTACGCGTTCGCGAGCGACGTCGCCGCGCGGATCCGCATCCCCCCGCTCCGCGCTCTCGTCGAACAGTACCTGGGGCTGCGCCTGCCGGGGGGAGCCGGCAATATCGGGGAGGCCTCCGCATGAGCACGACCGCACCGATCCGCGAGGCCGTTCCGGGCACGGAGCGCCGTTCACGCCTGGATGTCGAGGCGCTCCGCCGCGATTTCCCGATCCTCGCCCGAACGGTCCACGGGAAGCCGCTCGTTTATCTCGACAACGCCGCTTCGACTCAGAAGCCGACGCCGGTCATCGAGGCGGTTGCGGACATGTACCGCAACTACTACGGGAACATCCACCGCGGCGTTCACGAGCTCTCCGTTGCCGCGACGGACGCGTACGAGGCCGCGCGCGAGAAAGCCCGCGCGTTCGTGAACGCGGCCGAGGCGCGCGAGATCGTCTTCGTGCGCGGCACGACCGAGGGCATCAACCTCGTCGCGCAGACGTTCGGCCGCCAGCGCGTCGGCGAAAACGACGAGATCATCATCACCGCCCTCGAGCACCACTCGAACATCGTCCCCTGGCAGCTCCTCTGCGAGGAGAAGAAGGCGCACCTGAAGATCCTCCCGATCGACCGCTCCGGCGAGGTGCGCATCGAGGAGCTCGAACGCCTGATCACCCCTCGAACGCGGATCGTCTCGGTCGCGCACGTCTCGAACGCGCTCGGCACGCTCGTTCCCGTCCAGCGGATCGTCGAGATCGCGCATGGCCGCGGAGTCCCGGTCCTCGTCGACGGCGCGCAGGCGGTGCCGCGCCTCCGCGTCGACGTCCGCGCGATCGGATGCGACTTCTACACGTTTTCCGCGCACAAGATGTACGGCTCGACGGGCGTCGGGGTGCTCTACGGGCGCTCCGAGCTGCTCGACGAGATGCCGCCCTACCAGGGCGGCGGCGACATGATCAGCTCGGTCACGTTTGAGAAGACGACCTGGAACGTGCTCCCCTACAAATTCGAGGCGGGCACGCCGAACATCGTCGGTGCGATCGGCTTCGGGACCGCGATCGATTACCTGTCGAAGATCGGAATCGACAACGTGACCGCGCACGAGGAGCAGTTGCTCGACTATGCGACCCGCACGCTTTCGGCGATTCCGGGATTGAACGTCATCGGCACGGCGCGCGAGAAGATCGGCGTTCTCTCGTTCACGCTCGATCATGTTCACCCGCACGACGTCGGGACCGTTCTCGATCAGGAGGGGATCGCGATCCGCACCGGCCATCACTGCGCTCAGCCCGTGATGGAGTTCTTCGGAATCCCGGCGACAGCGCGAGCGTCTCTCGCGCTCTACAACACCCGCCAAGAGATCGACGCTTTGGCCGAGGGGATCCGCAAGGTGCAGAGGATGTTTCGCTGATGGGCGAGCTGCGCGACCTCTACCAGGAAGTCATCCTCGACCACAGCAAGCGGCCGAGGAACTTCGGCGATCTCGCCGGAGCGAACCGCCGCGCAGAGGGTTACAACCCGCTCTGCGGCGACCGCGAGACCGTCTACGTGAGGCTCGAGGACGACGTGCTGAAGGACGTCGGCTTTCGCGGCGCCGGCTGCGCGATTTCGACCGCGTCCGCTTCGATGATGACCGAGAGCCTGAAGGGCAGGACGCGCGCGGAGGCGGAAGCCCTCTTCGAGCGCTTCCACGACCTGATCACGGGCCGCGACGGCGAGTCGAAGACGGAACGGCCGGATCTCGGAAAGTTGGCGGTCTTCTCGGGCGTGCGGGAGTTTCCGATCCGGGTCAAGTGCGCGACGCTTCCGTGGCACACGCTCAAGGCGGCGCTCGCCGGGGAAGAGAAGACGGTCTCGACCGAGCTGACCGAAGGACCCAAGGCGGAGAGCGGAGGGGCAGCGTGAACATGTGGGCGCAGAAGGAAGCGACGACCACGCGCGAGATCGAAGCGAGCGAGATTCCGGCGGGCACCAAGTTCACGATCCCGGCCGGGACCCGGCTCGCGATCACGCAGTCGCTCGGCGGAACCTTCACGGTGATGATGCCGATGGGATATCTCGCGCGGATCGACAGCAAGGACGCGGACGCGATCGGCGAGGAGCTGCCGGGAAAGCCCGAAGAGGCCGCGGCCGCGGGGAAGTCGGTCGAGGACCGGTGCTGGGACCAGCTCCGCACCTGCTACGACCCGGAGATCCCGGTCAACATCGTCGACCTGGGGCTCGTGTATGGCTGCGAGGTGACGCCGCTCCCGGAAGAAGGCAGCCGCGTCGACGTCAAGTTCACATTGACCGCGCCGGGCTGCGGAATGGGCGATGTGCTGCGTGAGGACATCCGCCAGAAGCTGCTCACGGTTCCCGGAGTGAAGGAAGCGGATGTCCAGGTTCTCTTCGACCCGCCGTGGAGCATGAGCATGATGTCGGATGCAGCAAAATTGCAGTTGGGAATGATGTGACGGTTCAAGGTTCAAGGTTCAAGGTTCGAGGTTGGGCCCGAAAACCGGAGGAACCGAGATGAAGCTCAGTTCGCAAGAAGAGTACGGGCTGCGGTGCCTTCTCCGGGTCGGCCGCGGAGGTACGGCCGGGAGCGTCTCGATCTCCGAGCTGTCGCGCTCCGAAGGCATCTCGGAGCCGAACGTCGCCAAGATGATGCGCGTCCTGCGCGAAGGCGGGTTCGTTCGCTCGACGCGCGGTCAGGCGGGCGGCTACGTCCTCTCGATGCCGGCGGATCAGATCAACGTCGGTCACGTGCTTGCGAGTCTGGGCGGCCGGCTCTACGAGCCCTCCTTCTGCGACAGTCACGCCGGCGTGGAAAGGCTCTGCACGCACATGCCCGACTGCTCCATCCGCTCGGTGTGGCGCATGGTTCAAGCGGCCGTCGACCAGGTGCTCGGGAGGATCACGCTGAAAGATCTCCTCGTTTCGGAGCGGGAGATGAACGAGTTCTCGTCGGCGGCGGGGCCCACGCTGCCAACCTACTCACAGTCCGCCTGAGCGGCTTCGATTGCTCGCCGCGGACGACGACCCACGTGCCCGATCCGAGAAACAAGAAGTCTGTCCGAGCAATCTTAGCGGGGGACCTTGCGGTCCCCCGAACCCCCTGGGTCGATCCCGTCGATTGAAGGCCGCATGGCGCGTCTGATCCTCCTCCTCGTCGTCGTCGCGGCCGGGTACTGGCTCTACAAGAACTCGGCGGGCGGGCTGTTCGGTTCGAGGGATACGGAGTCCTCCACCGCCGCTCCGATCGAGCGGGCGCGCGCCGTTGCGCGCACCGCCGAGGAGCGGCAGGCCGAGATCGACCGGCTGGGCCGCGAGGCCGCTTCGCCGAGAGAGCCCGGGCGTGTCCACGAGAACATGACTCCAGCCGAGGTGCGCGCGCTCCTCGGGGCGCCCGACGAGATTACGTCCGGGTCCTCGGCCTCCGGGGCGCCGCGCGAGACGTGGCTCTACCGGAGCGTCGGCAAGAAGGTCGTTTTCGAAAACGGAGTCGCAGTTTCGGTCGAGTGAAAGCTCTCAGCTCTCTGCCGGGAACCCGTGAGCAGAGAGCCGACACTTCGCGAGCCGGAATCGCCGTCCCGCGGTCATCGCCCTGGACAAGGGCCGGACCGCGGCGGCGCGGTGCCGTGAATGAATCTGGCAGGGTACCCTCACGGAGGTGTTCGATTCACATGAAGGTATTTTCAAGAATCGGCGGGCTCGTGGCGGCGGTCATCGGAATCGTGGCCTCGTCTGCCTGCGTTTCGGCGGGAAAACCGGCGGCGACCGGAGAGGCGGCGCGGTCGAGCCTGACCGACCTCGTATCCATGCTGTCGGGACGATTCCAGGGCACGACTCCCGGTAACGCACTCAACCTCGATCTGGGCACCGTCGGTGCACGCACGGGCACGCGGTTCGATCTATTTCTGACGACTTCGGGCCGCTATCGCGACACGAACGTACGGCGGGCGGGGCTGCTCCGGCTCGAGACGCAGGGCCGGGACGTCCACGCGGCGTACGTGCCGCACTTCGACCCGACGGTGACGTCGCTCTCGCTGTCAGCGACGCGGTTCAGCGAGGAGGAGCTGCGCTCGGCGTGCAGCTTCTACTTCCAACCGAGCGGCGACGGCTACTTCGGTGAGACCCGCGGCTCCACGATCTGCGCGCAGGCGATGCCGGGAGCGGCCGGAAAGTGGACGATCGAGGTGGAACCCGGATCGATCCGGGTGAGGAACGTCGCGTCCGGCGAGACGCTGCGGTTCGCGAAGACGACGAAATAGCTACCGGTTTCCGGCCATCCTCGTCCGCTCCGACTCGATGAACCAGTCGACGTGCCGCTCGAGCACCCCGAGTGGCATCGGTCCGGAGAGGAGCACTGCGTCGTGGAAGCGCCGGACGTCGAATGAGGCGCCGAGCGCCTTCTCCGCCATCCCGCGCAGCTCGCGGATCTTGGCCGATCCCATCTTGTAGGCAAGCGCCTGCCCGGGTATGTCGCAGGAGTAACGCAGCGTCTCGGTCGCGATCTGCGTGTCGGACTCGAGCGTGTTCTCCTTCATGTAGGCGATCGCGCGGGCGCGGCTCCATCCCAGGACGTTCATGCCCGTGTCGACGACGAGCCGCGCCGAGAGGAAGACGTCCATCACGATCCGCCCCGCGCGATCGTAGGGGTCTTCATACATCCCCATCTCCTCGGCGAGCGAAGACGCGTATTCGCCCCACCCCTCCGTGTACGCCGTCCAGCCCGCTTCCCTTCGGAAGCTCGGAAGGTCTGCGTTCTCGCGCTGGAGAGATCGCTGGAAGTGATGCCCGGGAACCAGCTCGTGGTAGACGAGCGCCGCCGCGTTCAGCGTCGAGCGATCCTCGAGCTTCGACCCGTTGTAGTAGTAGTAGCCGCGCGGATCCGACGCGCTGGGCGACTGGTAGTAGCCGTACGTCATAGCTCCTTCGAGCGTCGGCGCGAGCCGGCGGATACCCGCGGGAACCGAAGGCGTCTTCCGGAAGAAGAGAGGAATCTTCGACTCGATTCGCTTCTGAGCCGTGAGGAGCCGGTCCCCGATCTCTTCCGGCGTCTTCGGAACGAACCGCGGGTCGGTGCGCAGATGCCGCCGGAACTCCGCCAGATCTCCCTCGAACCCGACCGCGACCCGCGCTTCATCGAGCTGCCGGTTCAGCCTCTCGACCTCCGCGAGCCCGAAGCGGTGAACTTCCTCCGGAGTCACGTCGAGCGTCGTATGGAGCTTGACGAGCCGCCGGTAGTACGCCTTTCCTCCCGGGTATTGACCGAGACCGACCGCCTCCGGCGCCTTCGCCGCGTATTTGCCCGAGACGTACGAGGCCAGGCTCTCGAGCGCGGGATTGACGCGGGACTCGATCAGTCCCTCCACCCGCTTCGTGAACGGCGTCCGGTCCTGCTCGGGCACCCGCTCGAGGCGCTCGGGCCGCACGAAGAAGAGACTTTCTGTCGGTGGGGCGATCGCCGCGCGGTAAGTCTGCGCGACCAGCGCCGTCTCCGATTTCGGAAGGCGGATGTGGCGCCGCGCCTGCTCGTGGAGCTTGTCTTCCATCTGCCGGACGAGGACGGGGTACCGGGCGAGGAGCATGGTGTACCGCTCGAGGTCCTGCCGGTTTTTGAACTGCCAGCTCGTGAAGACCTGCTGCACGACCCGCAGCGGCGACGCGTATGGCGTAACGGGAAACGTGAGCCAGTAGTCGCGCCGCGCCTCGGCGAGCTCCCGAGCCTCCTCGCGCAGCATGGCGAGCGACAGCGATTCCTCGTGCGAAAGCTCGTGCCCGCGCAGCCCGCGGAGTTTTTCGAGGAGCGAGGCGCCATACCGGGCATCGGCAAGGACACGCTCCTCCGAGAGATCAGGCAGCTCCTCGATCGGAAGTCCGAGCCGCAGCCGCAGTGCGACGCTGCGATCCTGGAAGTATTTCCAGTAGTCCTCCTCCGCCTTCGCCAGGAGCTCGGAGCTACGCGTGGACGCCATCGCGATTGCGGCCGAACGTGCCCTTCCGGGCGAACTGGGAATCGCGATCCCGAGCGAGAGCAGGAAGACTGAGACGGAGACGGCGGTCTTCACCCGCAGGATATTCGTCACGCGAGAACCTTCGCCGTCGCGCGGGAGCTCGTTCCGACCGTCCCCGGGAATCCGTAGAAGACGCGCGAACCGAAATCGACCCAGACCGGCATCGTTCCCTCCGAGAACCGGAGGTCTCCGGCGGGCGTTCCAGAAAAGAACACTTCCTGCCGACTCGGGGCGATCAGCCTGCCCAGCAGGTCCGCGCCGGGTTTAACGGCGACCGATACACTCCGGCCATTGCCGCCGATGCCCCGCCTGGAATGTCTCATGTGTGAACCGGGAACAATTGTAACCGGGTCTACTCGAAACCTACGCCCCAGAGCCGGGCCCGGGACCCGGAATCGGGCCTCGGGAGGGGGCGCTCCGACTCATAATCCGCTCCTTGAAGATCCTCTTCCTCTCGGCAGAGGCTGAGCCCTTCGTCAAAGTCGGCGGGTTGGGCGACGTCGCGGGATCTCTGCCGCGCGCCATCGCCTCACTCGGACACGACGTCCGGTTGGCGATCCCTGGCTATGGCGCGATCGAATGGGCCCGTTTGCGGCCCGACCGGGGCGTCGGGTTCGAGGTGCCCCGCCCCCCGGGTGCACAGCCGGGAGAGCTCTGGGAAACCCGAACCGACGGCGTACCGGTCTACCTCGTGACGGGGCCGCCGATCCCGAGCGACCACCGTGTCTACGGCAGCTCGATCGACGAGGACGGGCCGAAGTTCGTATTTTTCTCGCTCGCCGCGCTCGCCGCGTGCCGAGCGCTTTCCTGGCAGCCAGACGTCGTCCACGCGAACGACTGGCACACGGGGCCGGCGGTCTACTGGCTCGCGACGGCGGGACCGGCCGATGCGTTCTTCCGCAGCACCGCCTCGCTCTATACGATTCACAACCTCCCTTACACGGGCCGCGGCGCCGCGCGCGCGCTCGCGGAATACGGTCTCCCGCCGGGCGCAGCGCTCTCGGTTCTCCCGGAGTGGGCGCGCGACTCGATGCTCGGGCTGGGCCTCGCGACGGCCGACATCCTGACGACGGTCAGCCCCACGTACGCGTGGGAGATTCGTACGCCCCAGGGGGGACATGGCCTGGACGGCGCCCTGCGCGCCCGGGAGGACCGGCTCTACGGGGTGCTGAACGCGATCGACACGAACCTCTGGAACCCGGCCACCGATTCCATCCTCCGGGAGCGCTTCGACGTATCAACGCTCGAGCGGCGCGCGACGAACAAGGCGGCGCTCCAGGAGGAGGCCGGCCTCGAAGTGGACGAGCGAGCGTTCCTGCTTGCGATGGTGTCGCGGGTCGACTCCCAGAAGGGCTTCGACATCGCATTACCGGCCCTCCGGCAGTGGCTCGGCGCCGGAGGTCAGCTCGTGATCCTCGCGAGCGGAGACGCCGCGATCGAGAAGGAGCTGGCGGCGCTCGAGCTCGGCTGGCGCGGACGCGCGAGCGTCCGGCTGCGGTTTGACTCACCCTACTCCCGCCGCATCTTCGGGGGCGCCGACGGGGTGCTGATCCCCTCGCGGTACGAGCCTTGCGGCCTGACCCAGATGATCGCGATGCGCTACGGCGCCGTCCCGATCGCGCGGAGAACGGGCGGTCTGGCCGACACGATCATCGATGCGGAGGATGCCGGCGGCACGGGAATCCTGTTCGACGGCTACGATCCGGGCTCGGTCGCCGGCGCGCTCGAGCGCGCCCTGCGGGTGTACGCTGAACGCGACCGCTGGATCGACCTCCAGCGGCGCGGGCTGGAGAAGGACTTCTCGTGGAATCGGTCGGCCGCGGAATACGAGGTGCTCTACCGGGAAGCGCTCCGCCGTCGGAGCGGTGCGGCGCCACGAGCTGAAGAGAAGGGCGGAAACCGGTGAAGAACAAGGCGGTCATCCTCGCGGGCGGAGAGGGCCAGCGCCTGGGCGTCCTGACCGATCGGCGCGCGAAACCGGCCGTCCCGTTCGCCGGCAAGTACAGGATCATCGACTTCACGCTCTCCAACTGCGTCAACTCGGGGGTCTTCGACGTCATGATCCTGACGCAGTACCGGCCACACTCGCTGATCGAGCACATCGGGGCGGGGCGGCCGTGGGACCTCGACCGCAGTTTCACGGGAGGGGTCCACATCCACCAGCCCTACCGGGGCCGGCTCGCGACCGACTGGTACCGCGGGACTGCCGACGCGATCTACCAGAACCTCCAGTTCGTCCAGCGCGGCGCCCCCGATCTCGTGCTCGTCCTTTCGGGCGACCACATCTACAAGATGAACTACGGGTCGCTCATCGCCTACCACATCGAGAGCAACGCCGACGTGACGATCGGAACGTTCAACGTCACGCGCGATGAGGCGACCCGCATGGGGATCCTGGCGACCGACGGCGAGTCGAGGGTCACGCAGTTCGTCGAGAAGCCCGCGGACCCTCCCGGCACGCTCGCTTCGATGGGGATTTATGTCTTCAGCATGAAGATGCTCGCGCAGATGTTGGTCGAGGACGGCAGGCGACGCGATTCGTCGCACGATTTCGGAAGGGACATCATTCCGCGGATGGTGACCAGCGGCATGCGCGTCTTCGCTTACGCGTTCCAGGGATACTGGGTGGACGTCGGAACGGTCGAAGCGTACTGGCAGACCCACATGGACCTCTTGAAGCAACCGCCGCCCCTCGACCTGAACGATCGGACGTGGGTCGTCCACACGCAGTCGGAAGAACGGCCGCCCGTGACGATTCAGGAGGGCGCGATCGTCAAAGACAGCATGATCACGGACGGCTGCGTGATCTCGGCGGGGGCGCGAATCGAGAGGAGCGTTCTGTCCCCGGGAGTCTCGATCGGGCGGAACGCGTTCGTCCGCGATTCGGTGATCCTCACGGGCTCGGTCGTCGAGGAAGGCGCGCGCGTGGATCGCGCTATCGTGGACAAACTCGTCCGGATCGGGAAGCGGGCGCGCGTCGGCCAGCGGCCCAAACCCGGTGAACGGCCGGGCATTACGACGATCGGCAAGAACGCCCAGATCCCGGACCGGATCGCGGTCCGCCGCGGCGCCGTCATCGACGCGGACGCGACGCCCGAGTACTTCTCCGCGGGCGCCTTGCGGCAGAGAACGCGAGCGAGAAAGCTCCAGACTGCAGATACGGCGCGCGCCGCGGCCGTTGCCCAGCCGCGTCCGACCTGATTAACTGATCAGGAGGGTGTCCGAGTATCTGTCGGCGGGGGCCCTTGCGGTCCCCCGCACCCCCTAGGCCGACTCCGCTTTCGGGAGCATCGGCTCCGTCGGACGGTCCTCGTCTCTGGTGAGCTCCGCTTCGAGCGCGAGCTTCCGTCGAAGGTCGAGCTTGGCCTGGACGGTGGCGTCCCGTTCCGCCAGGAGGGCGAGGAAGGTGAGCCGCATCGGCTGGGTTTGATCGTCGGCTGCATCCCCGCCGATTCTCTCGAAGGCAATGCGCTCCAGGCTTTCGGCCGGGACGATGAGGCGCTCAGAATTTCGACGATCGGTCATGTCTTCCTCGTTTTGCCTGCTCTTAGACCGTGCAAGAGACGTTCCCCGGGGACTTGAGTTCCAACTCCAAGAAAACAAAGAAGATCGAAGGCGTCTCGCGGGTGGAGGTCGAGCCGGGACTGACGAATTAAGGTAGCCGGGCCGCAAAAAACCGCTACATCCTGCCAACGTCGGCCTGTGGCGGTCCCCCGGCCGAGACGAGCAGTCGGACAGTCTTATCGGCCGATGTCCTCGTTCCAGATTTCCGGGTTCTCGGCGATAAAGCGTCCGAGCAGCTCGATGCATTCGGGCGAAGCGAGATCCACGACCTCGACGCCGTTTTCCCGCAGCCAGCCGATTCCTCCGGCGAAATTCACCGACTCCCCGACGACCACGCGGCCGATTCCGAACTGGCGAATGAGGCCGCTGCAGTACCAGCAGGGCGCGAGCGTCGTCGCCATCGTCTTGTCTCGGTAGGCCCGCTGCCGGCCGGCTCTGCGGAAGGCATCCGTCTCGCCGTGCGCGGAGGGGTCGCCCTCCTGGACGCGCCGATTGTGCCCGCTTCCGAGAATCCGGCCCTCCCCGTCGAAAAGCGCCGCGCCGATCGGGATTCCCCCTTCGCCGAGGCCCCGCCGGGCCTCGTCGATTGCGACGCGGAGCATGGCCCGATCGTCCGCGAAGGCCCGGCTCACGCTCCTTCGATTGCGCCGGCGAGCAGGCGGAGTGCGCCCCGCCGGTACTTTCGCGCCCGGAAGAGATAAGCCCGCTCGAGCCGGAGGCTGCGCTTCCAGGCGCGCACGGAGCCCGACAGGCGGGCACGGGCGCGCTCGCGGTGGATCGCCGCGCGCTCCAGGAAGTGCAGGGCCTCCTCGAGACGTAAGCGCACGTGTTCCCGGACTTCGGAGGTGAGATGCGCGAGCGGGCCCTCGACGTGCCGTATCGCCGTCTCCAGACGGGCCCTTTCGACGGTGGCGCTCGGAGTGCGGCGCAGAGTGCGGGCGAGACCGACCGCGGCGAGACTACGGATCAGCCACTTCGTGGGATCCCAGTGATACCAGCGGATTCCGTTCCGGAAGTCCGAGGGAAACCGGTGGTGGAAGTTGTGATACCCCTCGCCGTTGGTCACGAAAGCGAGCAACCAGTTGTCGCGCGCGGAGTTCTCGTCCGTGTACGGCCGTGAGCCGTAGATGTGGGAGATCGAGTTCACGAAAAACGTCGTGTGGTGAATGATCGCGATCCGGAGGAAGCCGCCCCAGAGAAGCCCTCCGAGCGGCCGGCCGAAGGCCCAGCCGATGAGCGTCGGCAGGCCGAGGCCCGCGACGAGGCCGATCCCGTTCGACCACCGGAACTGCAACATCACGAGCCGGTTCTTCTTTAAGTCCGGGGCGTTGTCGAAGGTCTCGTGCGGCGGCCTCTTGTAGAAGAGCCACAGGATGTGCGCCCAGAGCGGGCCGCGCTTGATGCTGTAGGGATCCCAGTCACGGTCGACGTACTTGTGGTGCGTCCGGTGATCGGAGGCCCACTTGAGCACCGAATTCTGCAGCGCCATCGCGCCGAAGAAGAGAAAGAAGGCGTGAACCAGAGGGTGCGCTTCATATCCCTTGTGGGCGTACAAGCGGTGATAGCCGGCGGTGACCGAGAGTCCGACGAGCGCGTAGAGAAGAAAGAAGAGAACCGGCTCCCACCAGCGCACTCCGAATCGCAGAGCGTAGGCAGCAGTGCCGACGACTCCGATCACGGGTGTCAGCGAAAGGAACGCGATGTTGATCCAGTCTTTTTCCCTCTGCTCCATGGTCTTCGGCTCAGCTTTCTTTTGCTCCATGGTCTTCGGCTCAGTTCCTCTTTGCTCCATTGGTCTTCGGCTCAGCTCCTCTTTGCTCCATTGGTCTTCGGCTCACCTTATCTTCAGGCCTGCGCCGGCCCGCCCGGCAGCAGGATCTCCAGGGCTTCATCGGCGACGTTCACGAGGATCTCTGCCGTCGCGCGATCGTTCAAATCCGCGAGGACCCCCCAGATTTCTCCGCTGTCGGCGCCGAGGTCTTCCAGGAAAACGGCCAGGTCTCCCTGCCCGTAGAGGTATCTCGGACCGAGAAGCTCACGATTCCGGGAGCCGTCGCCGGCGGGCAACCCGCTCAGAGCGAAGCTCGCCTTGTACTCGAACGAACTGCGGTCCGCCGGTTGAATCAGGATCTTCCAGCTGCACATGGGGCGCCTCCGACTTGCGTCTCGACCGTGACGGCCTCGAATGATCGCTTCTGCGTTCTTCGTGTCGCGGATCAGTAGCGCCCGCCCCGTCCGCCCCCGTAGCCGCGGTTTCCGCTCGGCTCCGTGCGAGGACGAGCCTCGCTGACCGTCAAAGCCCTGCCGTTGAAGTCACGGCCGTTCAGGGCGGCGATGGCGGCCCGCGCCTCGGCGTCGTTCGCGAACTCGACGAAGCCGAATCCCTTCGAGCGGCCAGTCCCGCGGTCCGTGATCACGGCCACGGACGTGGGTGCGCCGTAGGGAGTGAAGAGATCCCGCAGGTCGCCTTCGTCCATGCTGTAGGAAAGATTGCCGACGTACAGTTTCATTTGAATTCCTCCTGCCGGACGGGCCAGCAGCTACCGGCGTTGCCCGGACGCGACCGCCGCCGCGCGCGTCGCGCCTTCCCGTTTTCCTAACGTTCGGAATTCGTCAGAACTGGTCTGGCAAAGCGAGCGGAACGAGAACGAAGCACAGCGTACCACATGGGTCTGGATTCCTTCCTGCGGGTCGTGGCCGGGGAGGAGCCGGAGACCACCGCAAGATCCGAGTTTTGAGCGGCTTGCGGGCACCGATCCATGGGACTAGTATTTGCGTTCTCTCCGAACGGAGGACCGCATGACCGATTCCGCGATGACCGACTCCGCGGCGGCAGCAACGGCAAGTTCCTCGACCGGCGCCGAAGTCCTGCGCAACTTCGTCGGCGGCCGTTGGGCCGAGTCACGAGCGCGGGAGTTCCTGGACGTCTACAACCCCGCTCGCGGCGAGATCATCGCGCGGACGCCGCTCTCGACCGCCGAGGACCTGGACGCCGCCGTCGTCGCCGCGAAGAGAGCTTTCCCGGAATGGCGGGATACTCCTGCCGTCGTCCGGGCTCGCGCGATGTTCCGGTTCAAACAGCTCCTCGAGGAGAACTTCGAGCAGATCGCGAGGACCGTCACCACCGAGCACGGCAAGACCATCGAGGAGTCGCGTGGCAGCGTTCGCCGCGGGATCGAGTGCGTCGAAACCGCCTGTGGAACCCCTTCGCTCATGATGGGCGGCGGCCTGGAGAACATTTCCCCCGGCATCGACTGCAACGTGATCCGCCAGCCGGTCGGCGTCTGCGCGGCGATCGCGCCCTTCAATTTCCCCGCAATGGTGCCGCTCTGGTTCCTCCCCTTCGCGGTGGCCACCGGAAACACGATTATCGTCAAGCCGTCGGAGCAGGTCCCGCTTTCGCAGCGGCTCGTCTTTCGTCTGCTCGAACAGTGCGACCTGCCGCCCGGCGTCGTCAGCCTCGTCAATGGCGGCCGAGAAGTCGTCGAAGCGATCTGCGACCACCCGGAGATCCGCGCGGTTTCCTTCGTCGGGTCGACGCCGGTTGCCCGGACGGTCTGGCGGCGCGCAACTCACGCGGGCAAGCGCGTCCAGGCACTGGGCGGCGCGAAGAACTTCATCGTGGTGATGCCCGACGCCGCCTGGGACCGCTCGATCGGCGCGATCACGGAGTCCTTCTATGGATGCGCGGGAGAGCGGTGCCTCGCAGGAAGTGTGCTCGTCCCCGTCGGGGAGGCGCACCGCGAGGCTCGCGACCGAATGGCCGAGTCCGCAAAGGCGCTGCGGGTCGGGGATGGCATGGAGAAGGGCGTCTCGATGGGGCCCGTCATCAGCGCGCGCCACCGCGAGCGGGTCCTGGGTTACATCGAGAAGGGAGTCGAGGAGGGGGCGACGCTCGTCGTGGACGGCCGGAAG
>DASWIB010000242.1:0-11299 GCA_036397915.1 Thermoanaerobaculia bacterium
CGCCTTCACCGTCCGCGTCGACGCGACTTCCGGCACCGTGACCAATGCCAACTACACGATCGAGGGCACCAGCCTGCCGCCGAGGTCCGGCCCGCCGGTGTCGACGACGATCACGGAGGGTTGCCCGGAGATCGCGCTGTCTCCGTCGACTCTTCCGGGGGGCGCGGTCGGGTCCTTCTATGAGGCATCGATCACGGCGTCGGGGGGGACGCCGTCCTACGCGTTTTCGGTCGTGAGCGGCTCGCTGCCGCCGGGTCTGGAGCTCTCCTCGTCGACGATCGCGGACCTTCCGATCGTGGTCGCGAACCTCTCGGGGACGCCGACCGCCGCGGGGACTTTCACGTTCCGGATCCGGGCTGTCGACGCGAACGGATGCGCGGGCAGCCGCACCTACACGATCGTCGTCGAGAGCTCCGGGGGCTGCGCAACGCTCGCGCTGTCTCCCTCGGTGCTCTTCGACGGATTCGTGGGTACGGAGTATCGCCGGACGATCCGGGGAGTGGGGGGGACCGCGCCCTACAGATTCTCAGTGACGTCGGGCTCGCTGCCGCCCGGCCTCACCCTCTCGCCGGGCGGCGTCGTTTCGGGAACGCCGACCGCCATCGGGACCTTCAACTTCCGGGTGCGGGTCGTCGACTCCAATGAGTGCGCCGCCAGCCAGTCGTACACCGTCACGATCAGCTGCCCGCCCGTCGCGCTCTCGCCGGTGACCTTGCCACCCGCGGCGCAGGGAGTTCCCTACAACCAGACGATCACGGCTCTGGGCAGGCACGGGCCATACACGCTTTCGGTGACTGGCGGTGCTCTGCCGAGCGGGCTCACGCTCCTGCCCTCGGGCTCTTTCTCGGGCGCCGCCGCCGAGGTCGGGACCTTCTCTTTCACCGTCACAGTGACCGACGCGAATGGTTGCACGGGCGCCCAGAGCTACACGCTGACGGTGTGCGCGGCGCTGACTCTCTCTCCCGCGGCCCTGCCGGGCGCGACGGTCGGAGTGTCCTATGCGCAGGCGATCGCCGCGAGCGGCGGAACCGGACCCTACACCTACGCTCAAACGGGACTCCCGTCTCCGATGACGCTCTCCCCGACCACCGGCCTCCTCTCGGGGACTCCGACCGCGACGGGCGTTTTCAACGTCACCGTGACCGCGACCGACGCGAACGGCTGCTCGGGCGCACAGACCTACGTTCTCACCGTCTGCCTGAACCTCACTCTCTCTCCCGCGTTTTTCCCGCAAGGCTCAGCCGGCACGTTCTACATCCAGACGCTCGTGGCGAGCGGCGGAACTCCCCCGTACCTGTATACGGCGGTCGGGCTCCCCTCCTTCTTTACGGTGTCCGAGACGACCGGCGTTCTCTCCGGAACGGCGCCGACGGCGGGGGCGATCAATTTCACCGCGACGGCGACGGACGCGAACGGCTGCTCGGTCAGCCGCGGTTACCAGATCGATTTCACCGATGCGCCGCCGGTGATCGCCGACCTGACCCTTTCTCCGGCCGGCCCGGATGGCTTCACGCTCTCGATCGCGGGAACCGGTTTTATCGAGGGAGCGGTGGTGATCATCAACGGCGTCACGTATCCGGCGGCGTTCGTTTCGCCGACGCTCCTGACGGTGGCGCTGCCGGCTTCGGCGATCCCGGCGACCGGATCGATCACGGTCACGGTGAGGAACCCGGGGATGAGCGGAGGAACTTCCAATCCGGCGAACCTCGCCTTCTGCGACCCGCCGGGCGCGCCGCTCGATCCGACGATCGAGCCTTCCGGCAATCCGACAGGGCCTGTGACGGGCACCGACTTCCTGCGCGTTCGCTGGCAGCCTCCCGCGAGCGGCCCGGCTCCGGCGTCGTACGAGTTCCGCATCAACGGCGATCCCTACACTGTGGTCGTCGGAGCGACCGGCGCGGTCGTCCCGCCGCGCGGTTCGAACGACCCCATGACGCTCTTCGTTCGCGCCCACTGCAACCCCGACGTCGCGGGACCGGAGGTCGCGAGCCCGACCTACTCGCTCGCGCCGCCGGTGGCCGACTTCACGTTTTCCGCCGCCCGGGTCGGCAGCCCCGTCAACTTCACTGACACGAGCTCTCCTCAGGCGACGAGCTGGTTGTGGATCTTCGACGACGGCGCCACGTCGACATTGCAGTCCCCCACGCATACCTTCCCGACGGCGGGCACGCACCCGGTCGCCCTGATCGCATCGAACGGCTCGGGGTCGAGCCAGGTGATCAAGGAGATCGCGGTCTCCGCTTCGACGTCCGGCGGCGGAGCGGTGACGAGTTCGGTACGGGCGTTCGAAACCGCGGACGGAGGGCGCTGGTCGCTCCCGGGAGTGAAGCTCGCCGGCTCCCGGCACTCATGGCTGGCGCTGACGTCTTCCGAGACGGAGGAAACGATCGTCTACCTGCGGCTTTTGGACCGTGCCGGTCTCGTCGTGCTCGAGCGGCGGCTCGCGATCGCGCCGGGGCAGCCGGCGATCAACGACGTCGGTGCATACGGCGTCGAAGGGACGCATACCCTCGAGATCGTCTCCAGCCGGCCGATCGTCGCGTCGCTGTCGCAGCCGGACAAACAACCGAGCTTCGGGGAGGGGCTGCGATGAGAACCGGGGAAAGGGCGCACCTGCGTCGGACGACGGCCGTCTCGACCGCCTTCGCACTGCTGTTGACCTGCTCTCCCGTGGCGGCACGCACGCAAGCCGCGGCCCCTCCGCAGTCCGAGTCGCCCATCGAGATCGCGCATGACCCGCTCGCGTGCATGACGCCGGTCCTGGCGCCGGAGGTGGACGCCGGCGTCACGCCGGGACAGGACTACGACAGGGGGTACGTGTATTTCCGCGCCGCGGGGACGGAGGACTACTACTACGCGAGAATGGAAGGCCCGCCGACGTCCCTGGCCGCCGTCCTTCCGCGCCCTCTGCCCGAGACCCGCGCCGTCGACTACTTCCTGCGCGCCTACGACCTCACGCAGGCATCCAAACGAAAAGGAGATTGGACGCCCCCCGTCGTTCCCGGTACCACGTGCAAGTCGAAAGGCGTCGCCGTCGGTCCGGCGGGAGCCGGTCTGACGATCGGTCTCACGAGAGACGGGCAGAACCCATACCCCCAGGGGTTCAACAAGAAGGACATCGTGAAGATCATCCTGGCGTCCGGCGCCATCGTCACCGTTGCGCAGGCTCTCAAGGCCGCGCGCACCGGGGGGGCGTCGGGCGGGGGAGCGGGAGGCGGTGGGATCAGCACCGGGGCCGCGATCGCGGGGGGCGCGGCCCTCGCGGCGGGCGCCATCGCCGTCGCCGTCGCGGCGAACGACGACGAGAACCCGACACCGACGCCGACCGTCACACCGACCCCGACGATTCCTCCTCTCCGTTTCGTTCAGGCAGAGGCCACCTGGAGCGGCGTCGGGAACGTCGACGTGCAGCTCTTGAGCCCCGCCGGGCAGTCGGTCGGCCAGACCTTCCCCTCCGGTTGCGAGTCCACGGTCAGCCGGACCGAACGAGTCATTCTCCAGGGAGTCGTGGCGCCGGGAACGTACCGAGTCGTTCTGACCGGGAATTCGTGCGGCGCCGGAACCCCGTCGGCGATTTCGGCCGTGGTCTCCGTCCAGGCAGACACCGGCCAGAAGTGCGCGAGCGCCTTCGTCAGCGTACCGGTCGGCGGCACGGTGACCGGGTGCGATTTCAGCGTGCCGTGATCGCCAGGGGGTTCGGGGGACCGCAAGGTCCCCCGCTGAGATTAATCGGACAAACTCCTGGCCTCTCCGCATCGGAGGCGTGAGCTCTTCCGTGCCCTCGTCGTCGGAGCTTCGCCGAGCGTTCGAGGCTGCGCGTGGCGCGATTCGAACGGACGTCACGCGCACGCGCGCCGCCCTGGTCGCGCTGGCGATCGCGATGACGATCGTCGTCTGTCTGACGGCGCTCGTGGAACGGGGCCGCGCCGCGACGATCCGCGCACTCGAGCGCGCCGGGTTGAACAATCTCTACCTCATCAACCGCACCTTCCCCGTCGCCGGTCGCCTCGGGGTATCCCGCCTGACCGCCGCCGACGCGGAAAGGCTCTCCCGCCTGACGGCGGCGCGCTCGTCGATCGCCATCCGCATGGATCGGCGGACCGTCACGGCGCAGGGAGCGCCGACGACCGCCCCCGTTTACGCCGTCTCCGGCCCTGTGACCACGCTCTTCGGCATGCGGGCGCGGTCGGGCCGGCTTCTCGGCGATCTCGACGTCGAACGGAAGTCGCCGTACGCGGTTCTCGGCAGCGAGCTCGCGCGGCAGATCCCGGAGGTACACCTGGGAAGCATTTTGAGCGTCGGCGGCCGCGGATACGAAATCGTCGGCGAGCTCGCGGAGTGCGAAGCCGAGAGCGCTTCCGCGGGGGAGATCCCGTCGCTCGACTGGAACCGGGCGGTCGTGCTGGCTCTGGGATCCGAGCCCGGTTCGGTGGAGGAGTCGGACGCCCGCTATCCCCTCGACGTGGCGGTGCTCTCCTTCTCGAGCGCCTCCGAGGCGGACCGCGCACTGCGGCTCGCCCAGGGTCTCGATCCCGACCGATACGGCAACGGTCCGGTCCGGCTGGCCTCGCCCTACCAGACGCTGCGGCAGTACAAACAGGCGCGCCGCACGTTCGACCGCCTGATCTGGATCGTCGCTCTGATAACCGGCGCCGCGGCGCTCTTCGGCGTCTCGAGCCTTCTGTCGTCATCGGTCATCGCCCGAACGCGCGAGATCGGAGTGCGCCGCGCGGTGGGGGCACGGGCGCGGGACATCGTCCTGCAGTTCCAGCTCGAGGGCATGCTCCTCGGGATCGCCGGCGGAGGCGCCGGGCTCGTCGCCGGCATCGTGATCAGCCTCCTCTTCATGGACCGGTCGTCAAGAGGCTCTTTCTTCTCCATCGCCTCCTTCTCGATTCTCGCCGTCTCCTGCGTCGCCATCGGCATCCTGACGGGAATCCGTCCATCCCGGCGAGCGGCCCGCATCGATCCCGCGGCGGCTTTGCGGGACGGCTAGGAATGTGTCCGAGCAATCTTTTTGCGGAGGACCTTGCGGTCCCCCGAACCCCCTAGCCGCGGTGTGTCCGCGCTTGGCCTCGATGGCGTTGGTCGTGTTGGCTTCCGTGGGTTTGTCCGAGCCGCTCACCGGCCAGGAAGAACCGCGGCCGGCCGGGGAGTCGCCGGCCGTCGAGGCCCCGCTTCTCACGATCGGAACCGCGGTGAGACTCGCCCTGTCGCGGAACCCGGAGCTCGCGAACACGTCGGATGCGCTTCTTTCCGCTCGCTGGAACGAACGCGCGGTCCGATCGACGTTCCTCCCGCAGGTTACCCCGTTCTTCGCGTTCGAGAAAAGCGACGAGACGGGGCAGCGCACCGACACGTACGGGCTCCAGCTGTCGCAACAGTTCCTCTTCGGAACGGCTCTGGAAGGTCAGGCGGTCATCGACCGACGGCCGGAGGCCGTCGGCGGAGAAGCCTATGCCGGCGACTATCGTCTGACCCTCCGGCAGCCGCTTCTGCGGGGCGCGGACCCCGCCGTGTCGGCCGAGCCTCTCCGTCTCGCGCGCCGGTCCACGAGCGCGCAGTCGCGCGCGCTCGAGATCGCGAGACGGCGAACCGTGCTGTTGATCTATCAGGCGTATCTCGGCGTGGCGCGCCAGCTCGAGGCGCTGAAGCTCGCCGTCGACCGGGTTCGAAGAGCGCAGGAGCTGACGAGCTTTTCCCGGGCCCGGTTTTCGGCCGGAAGCGTCTCCCGGCTCGACGTGTTGCGGGCCGAGCAGCAAGAGGCGTCGACCGTCGTGGTGAGAAACGACGCGGAAAACGCGGTCGATGACCTTCGGGACCTGCTTCGCCGGACCGCCGGACTCGTCGAAAACGAGCCGTTCTCGATCGAGATGCCGGTGGATCTTCCTCTCGAGGAGCCGGACCTCGAGGCCGCGATCGAAGACCGGATGGACCGACGGCCGGAAGCTCTCGAAGCGAGGGACCAGGTGACCGACGCGGAATTCGCTTTGCGAATCGCGAAAAGTCTGGAACTTCCTTCCGTGAACGGTTTTCTCCGCTACGAGGCGTCGGGAGGCGGGCGCAGCGCCGGGGACGCCCTCCACCCCAGGAATCCGGCGCTCGTCTTCGGGCTCGCCTCCCAATACGGGCTGAACAGCACGGCTCTTCACGCCCGGAAGCGGCAGGCGGAGATCGAGCTCGGCGTCCGGAAGCGCAACTTCCTGGTCCTGGAGGACGACTTCGCGCGGGAAGTCCGGCGCTCTTACCGGCGCCTGGACGCGCTGAGACGCAATCACGCCATCGCTCTGGAGAACGAGCGCGTCGCCGAGCTGCAGGCGGAGGTCGCGCGGTTGAGGTTCGAAAAGGGCCTGTCCGACAACTTCAACGTGGTCGACGCCGAGAACCTCCTGAACGCCGCCCGCCTGCTGGAGCTCGATTCGCGCGTGAGCATCCTGCTCGCGCGGCTCGATTGCCTGTATTCTTCCGGACGGCTGGACGTGAATCCCTTCCTGAATCTGCCGTGAGCGCGGTCTTTCCGTTCGTCCGGGGGATTCTTCGCCGAGCGGCGGGCTCACCACGCGTCCGCCCGGCGGCTCTTGCTCTCGTCGGCGGTTCTGCCCTGCTCATGGTCGGCCTCGTTGCGGGCCTCTCGACGAAGGAGGACGAGAAGGGAGAGTTCGTGGTCCGCCGGGGTAGCCTGGAACCGTCGGTTCCTCTCGTCGGCACCCTCTCCGCGGCGCGCTCGGACTCGTACGGAGCCGTGGTTCCCGGGGTCGAGCTGAAGATCCTCTGGCTCGTCGAGGAGGGCAGCCTCGTCCGGGCCGGCGATCGTCTGATCCAGTTCGACCCCGCGCCCTTCCAGAAGGACCTCGACGGGGCGCGCGCTCGCTCTCGCGAGCTCGCGAACGAGGCGGAGCAAACGCGGCTCGCGCTCGACGCTCTAGGGTTGAAATCGAGAGCGGAGGTCGCCGAGGCGAGAACGTCCGCTTCCGTGTCGGAGCGCGATCTTTCCGCGCTCGTCAACACCGGCGCCCCGCTTTCCGCGCGGGAGTCCGCACACGACCTCGAGCAGAGAAAGCGGCTTCTCGAGGAGGCCCAGGAGAAGCTCGCCGGCCTCGAGCCGTTCGTCGAGAAGGGATTCATCTCCCAGGAGGAGTATCGCGCGGCCCGGTCGCGCCGGGACCAGGCCGCCGCCGACCTCGAGCTCGCTCGCGCCCGCTACGCCGCTCTCGTCCAGCAGACCACCCCCGACTTGATCCGCAGGAAACTCGACGAGACGGCGAAGGAAAAAGCCGGGCTCGAGATCCTCGAAAAGAGATCACGGGTATCGGTCGCGCAGGCGGAGGCCGCGGTTCGGCTTTCCGGCATACGGCTCGAGGAGGCGAACCGCCAGATCGCCGAGGCGGAGAAGAAGATCGCCTGGTGCACCGTGTCGGCCCGAGCGCCGGGTCTCGCCGTCCACAGCGAAGTCTTCGATCGCACCGGCGAGCGGCGGAAGATCCGCGTCGGCGACTCCGTCTGGGGCGGAACGACCGTGGTCACGCTTCCCGACCTGACCCGCATGACGATCAATGGAAGGGTTCCGGAGCCCGAAATGCACCACCTGGCATCCGGCCAGTCGGTGCGAGTCACGCTGGACGCGTTCCCCGAGACGAGCTTGACCGGGGTTCTTCGCTCCATCGGCAGCGTGGGCGCGTCGGAGAAAAACGAGTCACGGACCTTCCCGGTGACGATCCTTCTCGACCAGACGGATCCCCGGTTTCGTCCCGGCATGGTCGCACGCTGTTCGATTCGCGGAACGAGGATTCCCGATGCGCTCTTCATCCCGGTCGAGGCGATCCACACCGACGAGCGCGGATCGTTTGCCTGGGTGAGTTCCGTCTTCGGCTCCCCGAGGGCGAGACGGATCACCGTCGGAAGAAGCACCGCGCGGTTCGCGGAGGTGCGCGAGGGTCTTCGAGAGGGAGAACGGGTCCGAATCGCCGGAACCGACTGACGCCGCCGTCCAGGCCCCGCCGCGTCCAGAGCCCCGCCGCCGTCCAGGCCCCGCTCGGCTATCATTTCCGACGAAGTTGCGGGCGTTCGACGAGTCATGGCCGGCCGGGTGCCATCAAGGGAATGCTTTTCAAACTGATACGATTGCATCAGTGAGCCGGACGGATTAGTTGGTTTCATTGGATGCGGTGAATACAGTCGTAACGTGAGCAGTCTCGGCTTTCTGGCCATCGTGAACATCGTCATCTGGGCCGGGCTGTTCGTCTATGTCTGGCGGCTCGACCGCCGACTTACGGAGCGGGAAAGGAACCGATGAAAAAGGGGTATTGGATCGCCGCCGGGCTCGCCGTGGTTTTCGTGCTGCTGGGTTTGACGTCCTTCCAGAAGACCCTGACCCCCTATCTCTCCTTCGAGGAGGCCCGCAAGGCCAAGGGCATGGTGCAGGTCATGGGCGGTCTCGACAAGGCGAGCGACCGCTATGACACGTCGACCCAGAGCCTCTCGTTCGATCTCATGGACGAGGGGGGCGGCCGGATGCCGGTCGTGTACGGCGGAACGCGTCCGGCGAACTTCAAAGACGCGATCTCGATCGTCGCGATCGGACGCTTCCGGGACGGACGGATCGAGGCCGAGAAGCTCCTGGTCAAGTGCCCGTCCAAGTACCAGGGAGCGGAGGTCGACAGGGCCTACCCCTCCCGCAAGGCAGCCGCGGGAATCTAAGAGAATGTTCGAGTACTTGTCGGCGGGCGGCCTTGCGGTCCCCCGCACCCCCTAGCGGGAGCCACCATGTACTTCTGGCCGGGGGTCGCCGCGATCTGGGCGGCACTCTTCTTCGGGCTTGCTTCGCTCGCCACTTACTTTCGGGTCGAGCGCGGCCGCAGCGACCTCCTTCCGCTCGCACGCAGCGCGTACGCCGCATTCGCCACGTCGGTGGTGTCGGCGAGCGTCGTGCTGATGATGCTTCTGCTCCAACACCGGTTCGACGTCTCTTACGTCAACTCCTACTCGAGTCTCGATCTCCCGCTGCACTTCCTGATCTCGACCTTCTGGGCGGGACAGGAAGGATCGTTCCTGCTCTGGTGCTTCTGGGGCGCGCTGATCGGCCTCTTCGTCTGGCGCAGCGCGAAGGAGCAGGAGGCCCCGGTGATGATCGTGTACATCGCGACGTTCCTCGGGATCATCGCGATCCTCTGCAAGCAGAGCCCGTTCAAGCTGCTGCCGCCCCCCGTACCCGAGGATGGCGTGGGGCTGAACCCGCTGCTCCAGGACGCGTGGATGGTCATCCACCCGCCCGTCATGTTCGTCGGCTTCGCGTCGCTCTCCGTCCCCTTTGCGTTCGCGATCGCCGCCCTCTGGAAGAAGCGCTGGGACGGCTGGGTCACGCGCGCCATCCCCTGGGCGCTCATCACGTTCGTGACGCTCGGCACGGCGATCCTGATGGGCGGCTATTGGGCTTACAAGACGCTCGGCTGGGGCGGCTACTGGGGCTGGGACCCCGTCGAGAACACGAGCCTGGTCCCCTGGCTCTTCACGACCGCACTCGTTCACGGGATGTTCCTGCAGCGGGTCAAGAAGCGCCACCGCAAGGTGAACCTGATCCTCGCCTGCGCGTCTTTCGCGACGATCCTGTACGGCACCTTCCTCACGCGGTCCGGCGTCCTCGCGGACTTCTCCGTGCACTCGTTCATCGATCTGGGAATCACGGGCTGGCTTGTGGCGATCCTCGGGTTCTTTCTGGTCCTGTCGATCGGGATGATCGCGCTGCGGTGGCGAGCGATTCCGGTGCTCGAAGAGGATGAGCCCGGCCTTCTCTCGCGAAACGTGCTCTTCATCCTCGGCATCGCGGTGTTCTGCGCGCTCGCCTGCGTCATCCTGCTCGGGACATCGGCTCCCCTGCTCACGCGCCTCTCGGGAACTCCGTCTCAGGTCCAGACCGCGTTCTACGGAAAGACGGCGGCTCCGGCGGCCCTGCTGCTGGCGGTTCTCTCCGGTCTCGTCCCCTTCGTCTCCTGGAAGAGCGCGCCCGCGCGCGAGCTCTTCCGAAACGCGCGGCGATCGCTCGTGGTCGGCGCCGCTGTCGTCGTCCTCTCCCTCATGCTCGGCGCTCGCGATCCGGCGAGCCTGGCACTTCTCTTCGTGGCAGGAACCGGGGCCGACATGAACCTGCGCGCCGTCTTCCGCAAGGCGAAGAATGCGAAGTTCGGCGGGGCGGGCGGATACCTCGCGCACGTCGGTGTGGGCGTCATGCTCGCCGGCATCGTGGTCTCGGGCGTCTATGCGCGCTCCCAGAAGCTGACGCTCGTGAAAAACGAGCCGACGAAAGTGGACGACAAGACGCTCACCTTCCTGCGCGTGGTGCCGGGTACCGCGACCCGCAAACAGGCGATGGAGGTCCGCGTTCAGACGCGGGACGGAAAGACCGGCTATGTGTACCCGAAGATGTACGTGAACTCGCGCACCGGACAAATGATGGCGAACCCGGCGATCCGCCGCTCGGCGGTTCTCGACTACTACCTTTCGCCGCAGCAGTACGACCCGGGACAGCCGGAGCGTGTCGGTCGTGACGTTCAGCTGAAGAAGGGGACCACCACGAACGTCGAAGGTACGGGCCTGACGTTCCGCGAGTTCAACGCGGACCGCTCCGCGATGTTCCAGGGCGGCAAGGAAGTCCTCGTCCTCACCGACTTGACGATCACGCCCCCGGACGGCTCGAAGCACGACGCGACGATCCGATACGTGTACCGCTTGGACGGATCCGAGCCGGAGGCGCCGGAGCTCGAGATCCCCGGCCTGACGGGGGCATTCATGAAAGTGATGGCGGTCTCCCCTTCCGACGAAGCCGTCGTTCTGCGTCTGCGCGGGATCTCGAAAGATCCCGCAGCGGAGTTCCAGGCGGCGACACGCGAGTCGCTTTCCGTCGAGGTTACGCGCAAGCCGCTCATCAGCCTCGTCTGGGGCGGCTTCTACGTGATGATGGCCGGCGGAATCCTCGCCCTCGTGAAACGCGCCCGCGAGGCGCGCCGGGCCGTTGTCCCGGCCGCCGAAGCCTTGCGCGAAGCGCCGCTGCCGAGCGCGTCGGTCATCCCCGTCACCGCCCGCACGACACTCCCGACAGGCGCGTAGGAGAAGCCAGGCTCCAAGGTCCGTCCCGGATCGCGATTCCCGGCCGGGGGTTCGGGGACCGCAAGGTCCCCGCCAAAAGATCACTCGGACACACTCGTGGCCCCTTCATTGGTAGATATCTGGCGCGGTGCTGGCTATGCCAGCCCGTTTCCAGAACCCCCTTTCAAACCGTGCGTGCGGATTTCCCGCACACGGCTTA
>DASWIB010000243.1:0-6198 GCA_036397915.1 Thermoanaerobaculia bacterium
TGAGCTGTGCCGACGACTGAAAGATCCGTCGGAGAACGGCGGCCGCGACCTGGCCCTCCTGCGCAAGCACCTCGACGACGAGCTCGTGCTCTGGGGCTGGAATCCGGGCGTCGGGCGCGCGCCGGTCAGCGTCCCGCACGAGGAGTTCGTGGCCGCCTTCGAGCGGTGGGCGGATGCCGGGGCGCCTTGCCCGACCCCGTGACTTTCGGCTGCGGCGGTCGCCGTGTGACCGTCAGCCGTGTGGGTCGAGGCCCTTGCCCTCGCGAATGATGCAATGACCGGGATGGTCGACGAGGAGGCTCTCGTCCCACCGACGCCGTTGCGAGTGGCGCAGCGAGCGCTGGTACTCGCTGGCGTTACCTGCCGGGGTTTCATCGAACGCGGCATCGGGAACGAGCCTCTCCGCCAGCGAGTGATCGCCTGGATGAACTCATCGGGTCTGGTCGGTGAGCTCGAACCAGATGAAGCATCTCTGCTCACTACTCCCATCGGCTATCTGACACCGCAGCAATCCATCGACGCTGGCTGGCGCTGTGAGGGCCTGGTTGTCCTGGCCTGGGCTCTTGGCTCGCACGACCTCCCCGCGCATGACGAATCGGTCCATCCGAAGAAGGTCGCTGACGTCCTCGGCTTCCTGGACGCCGCGCCGGCCGCACTCGGAATGCCAACCCTTCGCCCGCAGTTCGAGCTCCAGCGCTGCTCGGACCTGCTCGTTGCTCTGCACTGGCGACTTCGAGAGTTCTCTCGGTCCCGGAGGCCGATTGATTTTGCCCGGCTCGCTCGGACCGCCCGGTTCGGCCCGCTTGAAATCGATAGCCTCCGCCTTGTCGAGGGCGACCTCGCGATCGGTTACTTGCCGGTAAGCTCCGCTCCAGAGGCCGAATTCAGCCGGTGCCTCAGCATCGCCATGGAGCGCCATCAGGCCGTCAACTGGCTTCGCGGGTACGCCGAAGTCTATTCAAAGGTGCCTGTCAACACGTGAAGTTGCGCTTGCCGTCACAGGCCTGCCAACACGCGCGGGAAGCGGACTCTCCGCTCTCGAATTCGGTCGGGCCGCCCGCTTTGCTCGCCCGGCCCGCCGCTGAACGGCCGCCGTCAGCCGTCCCGTCACCATGACCCCGATCGCCTGGGTTCTCATGGCGTCTCTACTGCTCGTCCTCTTCGTAGTTCTCGAGGGCAAGCGGCAGGAGAGAAAATACGGTCGTTCCGGGCGCGCGAGCTTGATGAGAACCGGCCTCCTGGAACTCCAGCGCCATCTGGAACCCGAACGGAAAGTCGAGATCCTCCTGGAGAAGCGAGAACAAACCGTCCAGGCCGACTCGGGTGACAAACCATGAAGGAGCGCGGCGCGAAGGAGGCATCTCCAGGAGGGTTGTTCATGAAATCGAAAGGCCTCTACCTGGGATTGTGCATCGCAGGCATTGTCCTTCCGTACTCTCAACTCATCCCGTTCCTTCGCGAGAACGGCCTCGATCTCCGGCTGTTTCTCGACCAGCTCTTCTCCAATCGGGTCGGCGGCTTTTTCGGCATGGACGTTATCGTCTCGTCGGTCGTCTTGTGGGTGCTCGTCGTCCTTGAGGGACGGAGGGCGGGAGTGAAGCACCTCTGGGCCCCAATTGCGGCCAACCTGGCCGTCGGCGTCTCGTTGGGTCTGCCGCTGTTCCTCTACATGCGCGAGAAGCGGTTCGAGGATTCGGCTTGAATCGTGGGGCGTTGTGGAATGTGGTTTGCACAGCGCCGCCCGACATCTCGCCGCGGCGGACTCGGGCTGCCCGCATCGGCTCGCTTCCGGGTTCGCAGCCGTGGCCGCGCTCGCTATTCGCGCAGTCAGGCGCGCGATGAAGCTCCGCCCGAAGCTCGTTCTGATTGGGGTGATGGTCGTGGCGCTCGCCATCGGCGGAGCCCTGATTACTCTGGGAGCGATCGCCCGGAGCCGCGGGGTGTCTCGCGTTGCCGTCCCTCCCGGCAGCCTGATCGAAAGACTCTCCCGGAACTCCGACTACGCCGACAGCTACGCGGCGACCGTGCCCGCAGCGCTCTTCCCCGACACCCGGGCGCTCGATCGGTTTGCTTTTCAGCGGTCCACCGCGGCGGGCGAGACGCGTGACGAGATCCTGTACAGGGGTGAGTCGTCGGCGCTCGTGTACTACATCTCCTACATGAAGGGCCGTGAGGGTACGCAAGGGAAGCTCAGTCAGGGTACGCAGGGAACGCTCTTTGTCTCGACCACCGTGCATTACAAGAACTGGCGTGGCTGGCTCTACTTTGCCTTCGTGCGACCGGGGCACAGGGTACTCACCCCGTTCATGGTCAGCGTGATGATTCGTCAGGCGAAAGCGGAGGCGACACGGCTCGAGCTCTTACGAGGAGGCGCCACACGATGATCACCGGGATTCATGCTCTCGTCTACACCAAAGCGGCCGACAGTGTGCGGGCCTTCTTCCGCGATACGCTCCGACTGTCCTCGGTGGACGCCGGAGACGGATGGCTCATCTTTGCCCTTCCACCGGCGGAGCTCGCGGTCCACCCGTCCGACGAGGACAGCTACCACGAGCTTTACCTGATGTGCGACGACGTGCGCGCGACTGTCGAAGAGCTGAAGCGAAAGGGCGTCCATTTCAGTCGGGCGATCACGGATCGGGGCTGGGGTCTGGTCACCTCGATCAAGATGCCGGGAGGTGAGGAACTCGGGCTTTACGAACCCAAGCACCCCAGTCCGCTCTCGACCTCTCCGTAAACGCGCCGGTGATCTCGTCGTTTCCCGACTACTTCTCCGGAGTCGCCGGCGCATATGCCGAGCACCGGCCCCGGTATCCCGAACGGCTCTTCACGTGGCTCGCCGGGGTCGTCGAACAGCGCGCCCTCGCATGGGACTGCGCGACTGGAAACGGACAGGTCGCGCTCGGCCTCACCGCTCATTTCGAACGCGTGATCGCCACGGACGCGAGCCCGGAACAGATCGCCGCCGCAGGGAGCCACCCGCAGATCGAGTACCGGATCGCGCGCGCGGAATCGAGCGGCCTCGATTCGGCTTCAGTCGATCTCGTCACCGTTGGCCAGTCGCTGCACTGGTTCGATCGGCCGGCGTTCTACGCGGAAGCCCGGCGCGTCCTGCGCGCCGGCGGAGTCCTCGCGGCCTGGACTTACGGCTCTTCCCGGTTCGGAGATGCAGCGATCGACGCGACGATGCTCCATTTTTACGAGGAGACCGTGGGTCCTTACTGGCCGCCCGAGCGCGCGCTCGTCGACGCCGGCTACCGCACGATCGACTTCCCGTTCGAGGAAATCCCCCCGCCGGTAATCGAGATGGAGGCCGAGTGGCCGCTGTCGGCATTTCTCGGTTACGTCGGGACCTGGTCGGCCGTGACCCGTTTCCGCGCGGCGCGCGGCTACGACCCGATCCCCGAGCTAGCGAAGGAATTGCGCCCCGCCTGGAGCGATCCCGACTCGCCGCGGCGGATTCGGTGGCCGCTCGCGCTACGCGTCGGGCGTCGTTCGGCGTGAGGAAAGAACGAGCGTGACGGCGACGCTCCGCGAGAGTCGGCTGCGGGAGAACGTCTGGGTCTGGACGCTCGGAGGAGACCGGAGGCCGTTCTCGAGCGCGTGGCGGAGAGGTCCGATCGGATGAGCTGGCGCGGCACCGTCGCCGGCCTCGCGCTCTTTCTCGCGGCCGCGGCGGCGCTTCGCGCCCACCCGGGGGTCGGCATCGTGATGGACGCGCGGGGCAACGTCTTCTACACGGACCTGAAGCAGGTGTGGAAGATCTCGCCCGATGGACGAAAGAGGGTCGTCGTTTCGAACGTGCACACGCACGAGCTGTATCTCGACGCGCAGGAAAACCTCTACGGAGAGCACGTCTGGTACGGAGGGGATACGACCGGCAAATGGGGCCACCGCGCCTGGCGTCTGTCGCCGGACGGCGCTCTGACGGTTGTCGTCCCGGCCCGCGAGGGGTTTCGCACCGACTACAGCTTCGTGCGCGACGGCGCCCGCGCGATGTACTGGGTCGAGGGAGAGGGGCCGAGCCGGTTTCGAAAGCGGGCTGCGACCGGCGTCGTCTCGACGGTGGCGGAGTGTCGCGACTGCCGGGACGTGCGCTGGATGACGGCGGCGCAGGACGGGACGCTCTACTTCGTCGACGGCACGGACCTGCGCGAGGTCTCTCCGGGCGGCGTGATCCGCACACGGGCGAGGCGGGTCGGGCGCCGCACCTGGACGCATCCGCAGGCGGGCAAGCGTCACATCGTCATGGGTGTGTGGGCGGACGCGGCCAGGAACGTCTATGCCGCGGTGTACGGCTCGGGTGAAGTCAAACGCGTTTCGCCCGACGGCCGGGTCCAGGTCATCGCGAAATCGCGCCTTCCCTGGTCGCCGACCGGCGGAATGATGGCGCCGAACGGCGACCTGTGGCTGCTCGAGTGCTCGTACACGAACGCCGTCCGCGTGCGCCGGATCGACCCGCACGGCCGGATCACGGTCTTCTGACTAGGGGATGAGAGGTGGCATCTTTCACGCCGCAGAACCGGATGCCGGCCGCGATGCGGGTGGGATTCTGGTTCGCGGCGGTGCTGTCCGTCGCTCTGGCTGCGGCGTTCTTCCTGACCGCGGCGCAGGTCCTCCCTTACAAGATCGCGGGGTACACGGTGACGCGCGAGGCGTGGTGGCGCGTGTCGCCGATTCTCCCGGTCGTGTCCGTCTTCGCCGCGGCGATTGCGTACGGGTTCCGAAGCCAGCGGGCGTGGTCGCGGCACCTGGTCCTGCTCCTGTGGGCGGCGATCGCGATCGCGGCTCTCGTGAGCGGCGTGTCGGGCGACATTCCGCGAAGCGTCCTGTGGCGCGCGCTCCTCGAGCCGGCAGTGTTGACCGTCGTATGCGGCTGGTATTTCTACGGCAAACCAAATGTGGTGGAATACTTCCGCGCGATTTCTCTCGCCCGATCGCGTTCGACGGGATAGGAAACGTGGGCTCGGTTCGGGCATCGAAGACGCGAGGGTCTTCGCCCGAGTGTCTGAGAGAAACCCTCGAGGGCTGAGACGCCTATTTCCGGGTCGAGGAGCGAGACATGAACGAGACAGCGACGTTTGCTGCGGGATGTTTCTGGGGGGTCGAGGCCGCCTTCCGGCAGGCCCCCGGCGTCGTGGACACCGCCGTCGGCTACACCGGAGGCAGCGTCCCGAATCCGACCTACGAAGACGTCTGCACTGACCGCACCGGCCACGCGGAGGCGGTTCGGGTCGAATTCGATCCGGCGCGGGTGTCCTACGACCGTCTTCTCGACTTGTTCTGGGAGAACCACGATCCGACGACGAAGAACCGGCAGGGTCCCGACGTGGGGACCCAGTATCGCTCGGCGATCTTTTTCCACAGCGCCGAACAGGAGAAGGCGGCTTCAGAGTCCAAGGATCGGCTGGAGAAGAGCGGCCGGTATCGCCGACCGGTCGTCACCGAGATCGTCCCGGCGAAGGAATTCTGGCAGGCCGAGGAGTACCACCAGCGGTATCTGGAGAAACGCGGCCTCGCGCACTGCCGCATCTGATGGTGTCGGGTCTCCGCCTGACACATCGGGAGGTGCCAAAGTGGCAAGTGGAGACCTGACCCTCGGCGGTCACTTCCTCGAGGACGCACGCGGCGAGTTCCGCAAGTACAAGAGGTTCGCGGAGAAAGCCGTCGCTCAAGTCACGGACGACGACTTCTTCCGGCAGCTCGACTCGGAGTCGAACTCGATCGCGATCGTGATGAAGCACATCGCCGGGAACCTCCACTCGCGGTGGAGAGACTTCCTGACGACCGACGGCGAGAAGCCGGACCGCAACCGTGACTCGGAGTTCGAAAAGTACGAATCCGACTCGAAAGAAAGAATCCTCGAACGGTGGGAGGCCGGCTGGCAGCTGCTCTTCCAGGCCCTTTCTCCGCTTTCCGATGACGACCTTCAGAAGACGGTGACGATCCGGGGCAAGTCGCATACGGTGCTCCAGGCGATCAACCGGCAGCTCACCCACTATGCCTCGCACGTTGGTCAGATCGTCTTTCTCGCGAAGCACTTCGCCGGCGACCGCTGGCGGACGCTCTCCATCCCGCGCGGGAAGTCGCGGGAGTTCGAAGTGACGAAGGAAGGAACGCCCTATCGGGCTTAGCGGAATTCGATCTGGAGCGCGCTTTCGCTCGACCGACCGCCTCATCGCTTCAACTCGTCAACGC
>DASWIB010000244.1:0-3339 GCA_036397915.1 Thermoanaerobaculia bacterium
CGGTTGATGAGAGTTATGGCTCCCGACGCATCGACGATGACCATCGCGTCGGGTGCCGACTCGAGGAGCCCGCGGAACTTCTCCTCGGCCTTCCTGCGATCGGTGATGTCGCGGATCGCGGCCGAAACGAGGACTCCCTCGTCGGTCTCGAGCGGAGAGAGACTGATCTCGACGGGGATCTCGACGCCGTCCTTGCGGACGCCGTAGAGCTCGATCCCGGCGCCCATCAAGCGAAGCCGAGGGTCAGCGAAGTAGCCGGTCCGGTATTTCTCGTGGTTCTCGCGAAGACGTGGAGGGACCAGCAGCTCCACGGGTTGCCCGATCATCTCTTCACGCGCGTACCCGAAGAGCTTTTCGGCCTGCGCGTTCGTCAGCGCGATGTTCCCCATCGCGTCCACGATGACCATCGCGTCGGGCGCCGACTCGAGGAGCCCGCGGAACTTCTCCTCCGCCTTCTTGCGATCCGTGATGTCGCGGATCGCGGCCGAGACGAGGACCCCCTCGTCGGTCTCGAGCGGAGAGAGGCTGATCTCGACGGGGACCTCGATGCCGTCCTTGCGGACGCCGTAGAGCTCGATCCCGGCGCCCATCTGTCGAATACGAGGGTCGGCGAAGTAGCCGGTCCGGTGTTTCTGGTGGGCCTCGCGAAGACGCGGAGGGACCAGCAGCTCCACGGGCTGCCCGATCATTTCTTCGCGCGCGTACCCGAAGAGCTTCTCGGCCTGCGCGTTGGCCAGCGCGATCTTCCCCTTCGCGTCCACGATCACCATTGCGTCGGGCGCCGACTCGAGCAGATCCCGGAACTTCTGCTCCGCCCGCTTCCTCTCCGTTATGTCGCGGATCGCGCTCGAGACGACCACTCCCTCGGGCGTCTCGACCAGGCAGAGGCTGATCTCGACGGGAAACTCGCCGCCGTCCTTTCGAAGGCCGTAGCTCTCTCCTCCCTCGCCCGTCCCGCTGACCCGCGGGTCGGCTGCGGATGCAGCTCGGTCGGACGGATGGTCGTCGCGGAACCGCGGCGGGACGAGCGTCTCGACCGGCTGCCCGACGAGCTCGCCGCGCGAATACCCGAACAGTTTTTCGGTCTGCGCGTTGACGAGGAGGATCCGCCGGTCGCGGTTGGCGATGACCATCGCGTCGGGCGCCGATTCGAGAAGTCCGCGGAACCTCGCTTCCAGCGCCTCCGCCTGGCGGCGGTACCGCTGCTCGGTCACGTCCCGGAGGCATATGACGGCATGCCGCTCGACCGCTTCCTCGACGACCCGGACCGACAGGTCGGCATACACCCGCGACCCGTCGATGCGCCGGAAGACGTCTTCGTACGCGGCCGCGCCCGAAGCGAGGGCCTGACGGAGCTTTTCGCGAGACTCGGCCGAACGATCGGGCGCCCCGATCAACGCCACGAGCTCGCGACCCGTCGCTTCTTTCCGGTCGATTCCGAAGATCCGCTCGGCCGCCCGGTTCCAGAAGAGCACCTCGCCGTCCAGCCGGACGCCGACGACCGCGTCCGGAAGTTCTTCGATGGAAGGGGATACGAGCGAAATCTGCTCGTTCAAGGAGTCGCTTTCGCGATCCGGAGTCCGCGGCGGCAAACGACCATGACCACCCTCGAGAGATCCCGGACCGCGGACGCACGGCCCCGGGAGAGGGTCCAATGAGTCCTCCCCGGGGCGGGCCGCGCTCCCGACGCGACCCGGCCGAAACGAGGCCGCCACGGGGTCATGGGCAAAGGTGCGATGAGTAAAGGTGCGCCGTCTCGACCCGTTTCGTCAAGTCCCCGCGTTGGTTGTTCGAAGGGCTCGGGTCCTTCCGGGAGTGAAGTGGCGGGGGACGGGAGGATTCGGGACAGCCGGAGCGTCCAGGAGAGTTTCCGAGTGTTTTCTCGGCGTGGCCGGGCACCCCTTACGGGGGTTGCATCTCGGCGACTGTCGCCTGCAGCTCCCGCAGGACCTCTCCGTCCCACCAGCCATGCCGAACCCCGTCGGTCAGGATCTCGTAGGCCCGGTCCCGGGTGAGGGCAGGACGGTAGGCTCGCGTCGTCGTCAGCGCGTCGAAGATGTCACAGATCGTGACGATCCGTACGGCGCGGGGAAGCGAGTGACCGGACAGACCGTCGGGGTAGCCCGAGCCGTCGAGGCGTTCGTGGTGCGAGTGGACGATGGGAAGTGTCTTCAACATGGTCTTCATCGGCGCGAGCAGCTCCGCGCCGACCTCCGGGTGTTTCTGGATGATGTCGCGCTCGTCCGTCGTGAGCGGACCCGGCTTGCGAAGGACGGCGTCTGGGATGACGATCTTTCCGAGGTCGTGGAAGAGCGCTCCCCGATGCATGTCGAGACGGGTCGCCGGATCGACGTCCATCCGGATCGCGACGAGCTCCGCGTACTCGGCGACTCGCCCGCTGTGCCCCGCCGTGTACGGATCGCGCGCATCGATCGTGCGGGCGAGCGTCATGAGCATGCGGCCGGCATGCTCGTGCTCGTCGGCGAAGAGCTTCAGGAGGACGAGCGAGCGAACGCGCGGGAGCAGCTCGTCGGGTGAAAACGGCTTGGCGAGGAAGTCCGTGACCCCCAGCTCGTACGCCCGGACCTTCTCCTCCGAGGAGGCGAAACCGGTGAGCATCACGACCGGGAGGAGACGCGTGGCCGGACTCGAGCGGAGCTCTTCGAGAACGGAGTGTCCGGATCGGTCCGGGAGGTTCAGATCGAGGAAGACCAGGTCCGGAGGGTCGGTTCGAATCCGCTCGAGCGCGGGTTCGGCGGCGCCGAATTCCTCGACTCCATAGCCCCGCGATCGAAGGAGGGTCCGAAGGAGACCCCGCACCCCCGGGTCATCGTCGACGATCACGATCCGGGCCGACGGTGTGTCGGCCGCCGGCGCCTGCCAGACCCCGGTCCGGTCCTCTGTCATCGTCCGTTTCCCGGCCGATGCGGCGGCGTTCGTGCCGCCCGCTCAGGGGGGCGCGATCGAGGAGTTTGTCCGAGTAATCTCAGCGGGGGACCTTGCGGTCCCCCGAACCCCCTAGCCCGTGAGCGGAGGTTGCCGGCCGGGAACGATCCGGCGGTCCGACAGCCTTCGGCGCCGCTCGTTCCGCCGCTGCGAACCTCGGCGATCCGCGCTCGTCCCTCTCTCGAGAGCAACAGGGACGCGACGGTCCCCGAGGATGCGACGTCCCGCGCCGACTCGCCGCTGAGCGCGCCGCCGCTCGGTGTTACCGGGACCTGACGCGAGGTTATCCAATCTCGACACCACCCGTTCGGGTTCATGGGAAATCTGAGAACTCCAAAAATATCGTATCGCATCGCGCGAGGCTTTTCGATTCGGGAGGGAGTCGCCCGTCCG
>DASWIB010000245.1:0-10765 GCA_036397915.1 Thermoanaerobaculia bacterium
ACCGAGCGGTTTCCGGAGCTGGCGCAGAACCCCGACGCGTTCCGAACGGTCCGCGGGCGGCTCGCCGGCAATACAGAGGCGGTCGCATGGGCTCTCTACCGAGACTATCTGCTGCCGTTCGAGGTCGCCTCGGTGTTCCTCTTGGTCGCGATGATCGGGGCGGTGGTGCTGGGGAAGCGGTCGGCGGAGAGGGTGGATTGATGCTTCCAGCTTGTCATTCCGAGGCCCGCGAGGGCCGAGGAATCCATGTCCTGAGGAGCGCGGCGGTCCTGAGGAGCGTAGCGACGAAGGAACTCTGTCCTCAGAGAAGAGATCCCTCGCGTTGCTCGGGACGACGGCTCCGCCGTCGGATCCTTCGCTTCGCTCAGGACGACACTTCGTGTCGGATCCCTCGCTGTGCTCGGGATGACAGCAGGGTGCGAGGCGCCCGGGATGACAGAGGGGGAAGATGACCATCACTATCAATCACGTCCTGGTCGTCTCGTTTCTTCTCTTTTCGATCGGGCTCTTCGGGGTGCTCGTTCGGCGAAATTTCCTCGTGGTCCTGATGTCCGTCGAGCTCATGCTGAACGCCGTCAACCTGAACCTGATCGCGTTCTCGAAAAGGCTCTCGGACCTGACAGGACAGGTCTTCTCGGTATTCGTGATCACGATCGCCGCCGGGGAGGCTGCGATCGGCCTCGCACTGACGATCTCCTTCTTCCGCCAGCGGCGCACGCTGAACGTCGAAGAGGCGAGCACGATGCAGGGCTAGCCCTGAAGTGAAAGACCTGCTCTTCCTCGTCCCGCTCTTCCCCCTCGCGGGATTCCTCGTCAACGGGCTGCTCTACCTCTTCTCGCACCGGACGAAAGGGGTGGCGCACCCCCCGGCCGACCAGCTCGCGGCGGAGTCGGGGACTCCCCCCCTCGCGGCGGGACACGCGCACGCACACGTTCACCTGGAGAGCGAGCCGAAGTGGAAGACGATCCATACGACCATCGGCACGGGCTCGGTCGCGCTTTCCTGCCTGTTCGCGTTCGGGGCGATCTTCGACGTCGGTTTGAAGGCGCTCGCGTCGGGCGCCCACCACGTCTTGACGCTCTACCGTTGGATCCCGCTCGGCGTGAACCAGTCGACCGGACAGGTGCCGGGCGCGCTCGGGGAGTGGGTCGTGGACGCCGCGGTGCGGCTCGACTCCCTGTCGGCCCTGATGATCGCATTCGTGACCTTCGTCGGCTTCTTGATCCATGTGTATTCGGTCGGGTACATGGGACACGACCCGGGATATGGCCGCTACTTCGCGTACCTGAACCTCTTCATGTTCTCGATGCTCGTTCTGGTGCTCGCGAACAACTTCCTGCTGATGTTCGTGGGGTGGGAAGGCGTCGGGCTCTGCTCGTACCTCTTGATCGGGTACGACTACCACAAGAAGTTTGCGGCCGACGCCGGCAAGAAGGCGTTCGTGGTCAACCGGATCGGCGATTTCGGCTTCATCCTCGGAATCTTCGGCGTGTTCGCGCTCTTCGGAACGCTCGACTTCGGGAAGGTTTTTGCGGCGGCGGCGGCCGACCCTTCTGCCTACGCGCCCTACATGACGCTCGTCTGCCTGTGTCTCTTTCTCGGCGCCGTCGGCAAGTCCGCTCAGGTGCCGCTGCACGTCTGGCTGCCCGATGCCATGGCCGGCCCGACGCCGGTGTCGGCGCTCATCCACGCCGCCACGATGGTGACCGCCGGCGTCTACATGGTCGCGCGCTGCAACGTACTCTTCCGACTGTCGCCGGACGCGCTCGCCGTCGTTGCGATCGTCGGTGGCTTCACGGCGCTCTTCGCCGCGACGATCGGACTCGCACAGAACGACATCAAGAAGGTGCTCGCGTATTCGACGGTCTCTCAGCTCGGCTACATGTTCCTCGCATGCGGGGTGGGCGCCTTCGCCGCCGGCATGTTCCACGTCTTGACGCACGCGTTTTTCAAGGCGTGTTTATTTCTGGGGTCCGGGTCGGTCATCCACGCCCTCGGGGGAGAGCAGGACCTGCGGCGGATGGGCGGGCTCTCCCGTCGCATCCCTGTCACGTACGCGACCTTCCTCGTCGCGACGCTGGCGATCGCCGGCGTCCCGCTGCTCGCGGGTTTCTTTTCCAAGGATGCGATCCTCGCGGCCGCGTTCGAGGCCCGGTTCCCGCAAGCGCCATGGTTGCCGAGGGTGCTGTGGAGCGCGGCGCTGTTCACGGCCGGCCTCACGGCGTTCTACATGTTCCGCCTGGTCTCGCTCGCGTTCTACGGGAGCTTCCGCGGGACGGCGGAGCAGGAGGCGCACGTCCACGAGTCGCCGAAGTCGATGACCGTCCCCCTCGTGGTCCTCGCATTCCTGTCGATCGTCGGCGGCTGGATCGGGATACCGATCGTCCGCGGCGGCGACCGGATCGGCGAGTTTCTCGCGCCCGTGATTCCTGCCCTCGCCGGTGAGCACGCGGCTGAGCACCATCCGGCGATCTCGCTCGAGATCGCGCTCATGGCCGCCTCCGTCGGCGCGGCGGCGGTCGGGCTCCTCCTCGCCTGGCTCTGGTACGCGAAAGGAGAGGGTCGGGTGCCTGCGGGGCTCGCGGCGCGGTTCCCGCGGCTGTATCGCGCGATCGCGAGCAAGTACTTCGTGGACGAGGCATACGGTGCCGTCTTCGTCGAAGGGCTCGCAAAGGGGGGAGGCCGTTTCCTCTGGGAGGTGGACGCAAACGTCTTCGACCTGATCCCCAACGGCACCGCCGGAGTCACGCGCGGCGCGTCGCGGCTGTCGGACCTGTTCGACAGGCACTTCGTTGACGGCGCGGTCAACGGCGTGGCCGACACGTTTCAGTCGGGCTGGAGACTCGTACGGCGTGCGCAGACCGGCCGGGTTCAGAACTATGCGCTGGTGATGGGCGCCGGCGTCTTGTGCATCGTCGCGGTGTACTTGATCTTCCGATGAATTCGATGCCAGCCGGGACACGGGATACGGGACACGGAGACACGGACGCTCCGGTCCCACTGCTTGTTTGGCGTCCGGCTTGAGGAACTGAATGCAACTGATGGGTTTCTGGATCCCGATCCTCTCGATCGTCACGTACGTCCCGCTCGCGGGGGCGCTCGCGATCGTCTTCCTCTTCGGCAAGGAGAGGACGGCCGCGATCAAGGCCTTCGCAACGGCGGTCGTGCTGGTCGGCTTCCTCGTTTCGCTGCCGCTCTGGTTCCTCTTCGAGCGCGGCCGGGACGGCTACCAGTTCGTCGAGAAGGTCGCGTGGATCCCGTCGCTCGGCGTCGACTACCAGTTTGGAATCGACGGCATCTCGCTCGTCCTGATCCTCTTGACGACGCTCATGGGGATCATCGCGGTCGCGTGCTCGTACACCGCGATCTTGGAGCGGCAGAAGGAATACTACGTTCTGCTACTCCTCCTGCAGACGTTCATGATTGGAACCTTCTGCTCGCTCGACCTCTTCCTTTTCTACGTGTTCTGGGAGGTCATGCTGGTCCCGATGTATTTCCTGATCGGGGTGTGGGGGAGTGATCGCCGGCTTTACGCCGCGATCAAGTTCTTCCTCTATACGCTGGCGGGTTCGGTGTTGATGCTGCTCGGCATAATCGCGCTCTACTTCTACAACACGACCGGGTTCCTAGGTTACAAGGGTCTCGGCCAACCGTCGACGTTTTCGATCGAGAAGCTGACGGCGGTCGCCGCGAGCATGCCGGTAGAGCTGCAGATCTGGCTCTTCTTCGCCTTCTTTTTCAGCTTCGCGATCAAGGTTCCGATGTTCCCCTTCCATACGTGGCTGCCGGACGCCCATACCGAGGCCCCCACGGCGGGATCGGTCATCCTCGCGGCGGTTCTTCTCAAGATGGGGACATACGGCTTCGTCCGGTTTTCGCTGCCGATGTTCCCCGACGCGATCACGACCGAGTGGGTGCTCACCGTCATGGTCGCTCTGTCGATCATCGGGATCGTATACGGGGCGATGGTCACGCTGGTCCAGAAGGACATGAAACGGCTGATTGCCTACTCATCGGTGTCCCACCTGGGGTTCGTGATGCTCGGCGTGTTCGCCCTGAACATGGCGGGCCTCCAGGGCGGGATCCTCCAGATGGTCAACCACGGGATCTCGACGGGTGCGCTCTTCCTCCTGGTGGGGATGATCTACGAGCGGCGCCACACACGCATGATCTCGGAGTACGGCGGCATCGCCCGCCAGATGCCGATCTACGCGACGTACTTCCTGATCATGGCGCTCTCCTCGATGGGCTTGCCGCTGTTGAACGGGTTCATCGGAGAGTTCACAATCCTCCAGGGCGCGTTCGCCCGAAGCTTCTGGTGGGCGTTCTTCGCGGCGACCGGGATCGTTCTCGGTGCCGCGTACCTTCTCTGGCTGTATCAACGGGTCTTCTTTGGCGAGATCACGAACCCGGCGAACGCGAACCTGCCCGACCTGACTTTCCGCGAGCAGGCGACGCTCGTCCCCCTCGTCCTGCTCGCGCTCTGGATCGGCCTCTACCCCAAGCCGATGTTCGACGTGCTTCGCTTGCCCTCCGAGAAAATCGTCGCAGCCGTCGGCGGTCGGACGATGACGCAGCCCGCGCTCGCGCGCCAGCCGCCCGCTTCGGAGAGCGGGGGGGCGCCCGCGGGAGCTTCCGCGCGCCCGTGAGGGTCTCGGCCACCGACTGGCTGCTTCTCTCGCCGGAGCTCTTCCTCACGGCGTCAGGGCTTTTGATCCTCTCGATCGCCGCTTTCTTCGAGAAGGCGAAGGAGGAGTTTCTCGCGTTTCTCACGATCCTCGCGACCGCGATCACGATCGGCCTCGTCACGTTCATTTCCGGATACCACGGGCACAGCGCGCCGATCCTCGCGGGGATGTTCATCGTCGACAACTTCGCGATCTTCTTCAAGCTTCTGATGCTCGTCTCGATCATCCTGACGGCCCTCGCGTCCGTCCGATTCGTCGGGAGTGCTCCCTATCCCGGCGGGGAGTACTACGCGCTCCTCCTCTTCACCGGCGTCGGAATGCTCTTCATGGTGTCGGGCAACAATCTGATCTCGATCTACGTCGCGCTCGAGCTCATGGCGCTTTCCTCCTACATCCTCGCCGGTTACTTCAAGGGGGAGATCAAGAGCACGGAGGCGGCGCTCAAGTACTTCGTGCTCGGGGCGTTCTCCTCCGGCGTCCTGCTCTACGGCCTTTCGCTCGTCTACGGGGTGACCGGTCAAATGGGTCTCCCCGAGCTCGCGAAGCTGTTCGCCACGGCGCAGAAATCGAACCTGCTGCTCGTCGGAATCCTGCTCATTCTGGCCGGGCTGCTGTTCAAGATCGCGGCGGTGCCGTTCCACGTCTGGACGCCCGACGTCTACGAGGGCTCGCCGACGCCCGTGACCGCTTTCTTCTCGGTCGGGCCGAAGCTCGCCGCGTACGCGATTCTGGCGCGAATCTTCTATGTCGGCTTCCCGAGTTTCCATGCTGACTGGGGGCTCATCGTCGCTCTCGTGGCGGCGGCGACGATGGTCTTCGGAAACGTGGCGGCGCTCCTCCAGTCGAACGTGAAGCGGATGCTCGCGTACTCCTCGATCGCTCACGCGGGGTATGCACTACTCGGTGTCATCGGATTCCAGACCGAGTTCGGACTCTGGGGGATCCTGATCTACCTGCTCGCCTACACCTTCATGAACTTCGGGGTTTTCGCTCTCGTCGTGTTCCTCGAGACGAAGGGCTATGCGGCCGAATCGGTGTCCGACTTCAACGGCCTCGCTCGTCGCAACATGACCGCGGCCGTCGTGATGGTCGTTTTCCTTCTGTCGCTCGCGGGTATCCCGCCGACGGCGGGCTTCATCGGGAAGTACTATCTCTTCACGGCGGTGATGAAAGCGGGCTACGCGTGGCTCGCGGTGCTCGCCGTCTTGATGTCCGCCGTCTCGATCTTCTACTACTTCCGGATCGCCGCCGCGATGTTCTTCGCGGAAGGGGAAGGCGCGCCGTTGCGCAGCTCTTATGCGTTGACCGCAGCGGTGCTGATCTGCGCCGTCGCGACCGTCCTCGTCGGCGTCGCGCCGCAGCCTTTCGTGGAGATGCTGCGCGCGTGCGTGATCCAGACGCCGTAGGGTCAACGCGGAAAGGCTGAATTCAGTGATTCCCCGTTGATTCCAAACACCGTTGCCCGCGCGTCGGCCGCCGGCATCCTCTTTCCCCTCTCGATCGTCGCCGGGTACCTGCTCGGCAAGTGGATCGGCTCCGCTCTCGGTCTGGGTCTCACCCCGGCGTTCATCGGCGCTGCTCTCGGCGTCGCGGCCGGATTCTGGAACCTCTACCGCCTTCTGCGCGGCCTCGAGGACCGGGAGGAAGGGAGGTGAACGCCGACGAGGCGATAATCCGGCGGATTCGGGTCCGTTCGATCGTCATCGCGGTTGCCGGCGCGGTCGGCGCGCTTCTGTTCGGGTGGCGCGCCGCGGTCTCCTTGACAATCGCCGCGGCCGTCGTTATTTTCAGCTTTTTCGTACTCGAGAAGCTGACCGAGCGTCTCGTTCCCCCGCAGGAGAAGAAAGGGTGGAAAGCTGTGCTCCCCCTCCTGCTGGTCACGGCCGCCGGCGCGGTCATGGTCGGGACCGCGGTCCTTCGCTGGAGGGGGTTCGAGCCGATTGCCGGCCTCGTTGGCCTCTCGGTCGTGGTCGTGGCGATCGGGGCGGAGTTACTCAAGGGAGAGAAGAGCTGAGCGGGTGAGCGAGCACCATTCGATCCTGTACGGGCCGGTTAACCGGCTCCTGGTCTTGCTTCTGGGTCCGCCTCCGGTCGAGAGGATGTCGCCCGGGAAGGCGGCGTTCTGGTTCCCGGACGGCAAGAGCGCATGGATCCCCGACCACGCGCTCATGGCGCTCGTCGTGACATTGATCTTTCTCGTCTTTCTGCCGCTGGCTGCGCGCAAGTACGACAAGGAGCGGCCCGGTCGCGTCCAGAACTTCCTCGAGATGGTCGTGGCGGGAGTCCGGTCGCTCGTGTCCGACGTCATCGGCCACGGGGCGGAGAAGAAGTACCTGAACATCATCGGCGGCTTCGCGCTCTTCATCTTCGTCGCGAATATCTTCGGGCTGTTCTTCTTCCTGCAGCCTCCGACGGGGACCCTTTCGACCACGGTCGCGCTCGCGGTTCTCTCGTTCCTCTACTTCAACTTCCAGGGGTTCAAGGAGCACGGGTTCTTCGGATACCTGCGACACTTCATGGGGCCGGTCCTCTGGCTCGCGCCGCTCTTCTTTGTCATCGAGATGATCGGCAACTTCGCCCGCATCCTCTCCCTGTCGCTCCGGCTGTTCATGAACATCTACGGCGAGCACACGGCGACAGGCATCTTCGCGGGCCTCGTCCCGATCGTGGTGCCCTGGCCGCTCATGGCGCTCGGCATTTTCACCGCCCTCCTTCAGGCGTTCATCTTCGCAACGCTTTCGTGCGTGTACATCAGCCTCGCAACGGCCCACGAGGAACACTGACCTCGCGGGCGGCCCAAACAAACAAGGAGAATTTTCGAGATGCGGAAGAAAACGGTTGTTCTGGTCGCGCTGGCCCTGCTCGCCCTCGCCCTGCCCGCCTTCGGGCAGGAAGCGGCGCCCGGCGGGGGCCCGGCGAGAAGCTGGGGTGCCGGAGCCCTCGGCGCCGCCTTCCTGCTCGGGGTGGCCGCGGCTGCCGGCGCCATGGCGCAGGGCCGGGCGACCTCGGCCGCGGCGGAGGGAATGTCGCGCAACCCGGGCGCGGCCGGGCCCATCCGGACGATGACGATCATCGGACTCGCGCTGATCGAATCCCTGGTCCTCTACGCCCTCCTGATCGCGTTCCTGATCAAGGGCACGTAGAGGGTATTAAGGGCACGTAGAGGGTCGGCCGGCCACCGCGGCAGGGGCCGGGCTGGCGACAACTGCCCGGCTTCCGACGGGGCTGGGCCGTCTCCGTTTTGGGACAGGCTGTTCTCTTCCGGAAACTGGTCCGGCCGGGGTTTCGTATTTCCAGGTGAAGGTGTCCAAACGATCCGAGCGACTATTCCGTACGAACGGCGGAGGTTAGCCCGGCTCGGCCGGTCGAAGCAGAACTCGGCCGGCCGGGCAGGGAATTTGCGACGCGGAAGGACATGGAGAAGTTGAGCGTGCGACAACCCATTCCCGAAGGAATTCCCCGGCCGGTTACGTCCTGGGACTTCGACTCCCAGGTCGTGCCGTATGTGGACTCGCTCTACAACACGGCTTACCGGATGACCCGCAGCGCCGAAGACGCCGAGGATCTCGTTCAGGAAACGTTTTTCAAGGCGTACAAGTACTACGACAAGTTCGAGGAAGGTACGAACCTGAAGGCCTGGCTCTTCAAGATCTTGAAGAATACGTTCATCAACAACTACCGGAAGAAGAAGCTCGAGCCCCGGAGCGTCGACTTTGCGGAGATCGAGGACTCCTTCGAGCGGATCGTCCGGCGCGACAACGCCGAGCAGCCGGCGGATCCGGAGGCCGAGTTCTTCACGGGGGTGCTGGACGACGACGTCCGGAAGGCCCTGGAGTCCCTGCCGTACGACTACCGGATGGTCGTGATCCTGGCGGACCTCGAGGACTTCTCTTACAAGGAGATCGCAGAGATCCTCGACTGTCCGGTCGGAACGGTGATGTCGCGGCTCTACCGCGGGCGGAAGCTGCTCGAAAAAGCGCTTCTCCGGTACGCCCGGCGCCACGGCTATATCCGCAAGGGCGAGCCGGCCAAGATGAGGACCCGCCCGAAGCCCCCGGCGGCCTAGGGGGTTCGGGGGACCGCAAGGTCCCCGACAAGAGATTACTCGGGCACACTCCCTGGAGCCGCGGGTCGCTGCGCGAGCGGCCGGAGAGTCGAGACCGGAGCAGTCCAGGCGCCGCCACCCCCGGGGGACACCCGGGATTTCCTCGAAGTCGGAATTTCCTCCCCACCGGGGCGGTTTGTCCCAGCGGTCCGATGAACTGCCCCGAAGCCCGCTTTCTCCTCTACGCTCACCTGGATCGAGAGCTCTCCCGCTGCGACGCAGACGAGCTGTCCCGGCACCTCGCGGTCTGCGCTCCATGCGCCGTGCGCGCGGAGTCGGCGCGCGGGCTGGCCCGGGTTCTGCGTTCTCGTCTCGACCGGGCACACGCTCCCGCGCGCCTGCGTTCGAGGCTGCGGAACGTGGCGTTTCTTCCCGAGCCGAGCCGGCCGCGCACCTCCTCCTACGTTTTCGCCGCCGTCGTCACGCTTCTGCTCTTCCCGCTGGTCGCCGACACGCCGGCCCGTCACGCGACCGCCTCCGCTCGACCGCCGAGCGGTGCGATCGTCGCCGCGAGCGCGGTTCCGCTCGGTCTGCAACTCGTTTCGAAGCGGATGACAGGAACCTTCGTCTGCGTCCAGTGCGAGGCACAGCAGGAAGCGGGACTCGTACCGATTCACGAGGCACACGTGCCCGGATTCTGCGCCGACAACGGCGAGATCTGGAGGTTGATGGCGCGTGACCCGCGCTTCAGCGAGGCCGCGCTCGGCCGCGCGGCGACGCTCGAGGGCACTGCGTTCCCGCAGTCGGGATTCCTCCGAGCGAATCGGGTGGGATACTGAAGCGAGTCGCTGCCAGCCTCGCTCCCAGCCGTTAGCGGCGCGCGCCGCGGCCTCTACAATTCCCTCGCGATGCAGTCGGATCTGGTGATCGAGGCATCGGCGCCCGCGCGTGTGGACCTTGCGGGCGGTACGCTCGACCTCTGGCCTCTTCACGCCCTGCATCCGGGCTCGGTCACCGTCAATCTCGCGATCGACCGGCGCGCGACCTGCCGCGTGCGACGAGCCGGAGCGGGAATCCGAATCGTCGCCGCGGACCGAGGCATCGACGTGCGGGCAGTCGCTGCGCGGGAGCTGCTGGCCGACCCGCGGACGGCGCTCGTCGGCGCCCTCGTGGAAGAGCTGTCGCCGGAGGGCGGGTTCGAGATCGAATTCCGCTCCGGCGTCCCCTTCGGCTCCGGCCTCGGCGGCTCTTCGGCGCTTGCGGTTGCCGCAGCCGCGGCCCTCTCCCGGTTGTCGGGGAACTCGCTGAACGGGGCGGGAGGCGTCGAGTTCGTGCGGGACGTCGAGACGCGCGTCCTCGGCAAGCCCGCAGGCGTCCAGGACTACTACCCCGCGTTTTCCGGCGCGCTGCACTGCCTGTGGTTCGAGACGGGGCGAACCGTGGCCGAGAGGCGGGAGGTCGACCCGGCCGAGTGGGAGGCGCACCTGACCCTCTTCGACACGGAAGCGGCGCACTCTTCCGGGATGAACAACTGGGAGGTGTTCCGGCGTCGCCTGGAGGGGGACGAAGCGGTCGCCCGGTCGCTCGAGAAAGTCGCGGCCGCCGCGCGCGAGATGGCCGCGGCTGCCCGCGAGCGCGATTTCCCGGCGATGGGCGCCGCGCTTCGGAACGAGTGGGAGGCGCGGCGCGAGCTCGCTCCGGTGGTGTCGTCGCCGGCGATCGACCGGGCCGTGGCTCGCGCGCTCGAGGCGGGGGCGTGGGGCGGAAAGGCCTGCGGCGCCGGAGGAGGAGGGTGCGTCGTGTTCCTGTCCCCCGCCGAGCAAACCGCGTCGGTGCGGGCGGCGCTCGGGTCGCTCGGGGAGGGGAGCGTTCTGCCCGTCCGCGCAGAACCCCGCGGGCTCGAACTTTCGAGCGAGCGCGCGGCCTAGCCGCGAAATAGAGAGAGAAGCACCGAACCGCGCGACGGCCATCCGCCGCGTTTCGGGAGAGCCAGCTCATCCGGGCGCCACGTCGGACACGGAACACGGAAGG
>DASWIB010000246.1:0-3427 GCA_036397915.1 Thermoanaerobaculia bacterium
CCGTCGGCGTTGGGGGTGCCCTTGTAAGTTCCCTTTCCCTTGATGCCCTTGAGCTTCCCGGTGCCGCTGGTGAAGGTCCAGGTGCCGCTCTCGCCGACAGGCTTTCCATCCTTCAGCTTGCCCGAGCCCTCGAACTTGGAGACCGTCTTGTCGCCGGTGGCCGTCGTGGCCACGTGATAGCCGTGATACGAGTTCGTGTCGCCGGAGATCTCGCCGAGACTGATGGAGACGCCCTCCTTGTACTCCTGGCCTGCCACCGGAAAACCGGTCCAGGTGCACTGGGCTTTGCCGATCGCGAAGGAGTGGTTCGGCTGCTCGCTCTCGGCAACGGGGGCCGGGGAAGCGGGATCTGATTTGCACATGGCCGTACCGGAGGTCTTCGTCGCCGCGGAGAGGCTGACTGCCACAAGGACGCCGAGGAAAAGGAGTGCGCCGAATCGGGTCTTCATTTTTCCCTCCTCGTTTTGGCGCGGATTCTATCCTCGCGGGAACTGGATAGCGCCGGCGGTCAGCCGACCTTTTTTGCCCGCGCTGTAGAATCCGAGCCTCTTTTCGCATTTCCGGATCCACGACCTTCGGTAGCCGTGGAAGAACACCGGGGTGATTCCATCGTGATCGGCCGTAGCCTCGCCCAATACCGCGTCACCGCCTCGATCGGCGCCGGCGGGATGGGGGAGGTCTATCGCGCGACCGACACCCGGCTCGGCCGCGACGTGGCGATCAAAGTGCTGCCGGCCGCCACCGCCGGCCATCCCGAACGCCGCCAGCGTTTCGAGCAGGAAGCGCGCGCGGCCTCGGCCTTGAACCACCCCAACATCCTGACCGTCTACGACATCGGCGAAACCGACGGGACGACCTACATCGCGATGGAGCTCGTGGACGGAAAGACCCTTCGCGAGCTCCTGGCGTCGGGAGAACCGCTCCCGACGAAGAGGCTTCTCGACGTCGGGGTGCAGACCGCCGAGGGTCTCGCCAAGGCGCACGCGGCCGGGATCGTGCACCGGGACCTGAAGCCCGAGAACCTGATGATCTCGAAGGACGGCTACGTCAAGATCCTCGATTTCGGCCTGGCGAAGCTGACCGAGACAGTTCAGCAGGACGCGTCGGGCTTGCCGACAGTGATCGGGGCGACCGAGCCCGGCACGGTCATGGGCACGGCCGGGTACATGTCGCCCGAGCAGGCCAGCGGCCAGCCCGTCGACTTCCGCTCGGACCAGTTCACGCTCGGCGCGATCCTCTACGAGATGGCGACGGGCAAGCGTGCGTTCCAGAGGAAGACCGGCGCCGAGACTCTCGTCGCGATCATCCGGGAGGAGCCCGAGTCGCTCGGACAACTCGCGCCGAAGGCCCCGGCGCCGATTCGATGGATCGTCGAGCGCCTGTTGGCGAAAGATCCGGAAGAGCGTTACGCCTCCACCAAGGACCTCGCGCGCGACTTGAAGAGCGTCCGCGACCATCTCTCGGAAACCTCGGCTTCCGGCGGACTCGCAACCGCCGAGCCCGCCCGCCCGCGGCGGCGCGGATGGGTGCTGCCGGCGGCCGCCGCGCTCGCCGCCGGAATTGCCGCGGGATTCCTGCTTCGTGGTTTGACGACGAACGCGAAGGCGGGCTCGCCCGTCGAGCTCTCGCAGCTGACCTACTCGCGCGGTTCCATCGCGTCCGCGCGGTTCGCTCCCGATGGCCAGACGGTCATCTACTCGGCGACCTGGGAAGGGCGTCCCCTGGACATCTTCACGACGCGTCCCGAGAGCGCGGAGTCGCGTTCGCTGGGACTCGCGGGAGCGAGCCTTCTCGCCATTTCCTCCAGCGGTGAGCTGGCGATCTCTCTCGACCATCACTTCCAGCTCGGCTACGAAACGGTCGGCACTCTGGCGAGGGTCCCCCTGGCCGGAGGCGCGCCGCGCGAAGTCCTCGAGAACGTGGGCGACGCCGACTGGTCGCCTGACGGAAAGAGCCTCGCGGTGGCGCGACAGGTCGGGAATCGCGACCGGATCGAGTACCCGATCGGCAAGGTGCTTTACGAGGCGCCCGGTTGGGTGAGCGACGTCCGCGTCTCGCCCGACGGACGACTCGTCGCCTTCATCGACCACCCGTTGCGGGGGGACAACAACGGCAATCTGAGGGTGGTGGACACGAGCGGCAAGACGAGGCTCGAGGGCCCGTTCGCCCTCCGCGGCGTCACCTGGTCCCCGCGAGAGAACGAAGTCTGGTCGAGCGGGCGCTCGGGAGTCGAGGCGACGTCGCTGTCCGGTAGAACGCGGCCGATCTGGAGCGCTCCGGGAGGATTCCTTCACGACATCGCGCGCGACGGACGCGCCTTGTTATCCGTGAACTCCTCACGCCGGGAGATCGTGGGTCATTCACCCGGCCAAGCCGAGGAGCGCAACCTGACCTGGCTCAACTGGTCGTTTCCCAAGGGCATCTCCTCCGACGGCAAGACCGCTCTCTTCGAAGAACAGAACGTCCAGCCGCCGGGCGTTTACGTCCGGAAGCTCGACGGTTCCCCGGCCGTCCGCCTCGGGGACGGTGGCGCGTGGGGGTTCTCGCCCGACGGACAGTGGGCGCTTTCGTTCCGGCCGGACGGGCGGAGCTTCCAGGTCGTACTGCTGCCGACCGGAGCGGGAGAGCCCAGGCCGCTGCCGAAGATTGACCTCAACTACCAGGTGGCGAGCTGGTTTCCAGACGGGCGGCGGATCGTGATCTCGGGCAACGAGCCGGGGCGCGGTTCGCGTCTTTTCGTCCAGGACATATCCGGCGGGAAGCCACGGCCCATTACGCCGGAGGGGGTCGATATCCGCTTCAACGTGGTGTCTCCGGACGGGAAGTCCATCGTCGCGACCGGGCCGGACCGACGGCTCGCCCTCTATCCGGTCGAGCCGGGGGAACCTCGTGTCCTGCCTGGCGTCGAGCCCGGGGAGGTTCCGCTTCGGTGGTCGGCGGACGGCTCTGCGATCTTCGTCTACCGCCCGTCGGCGCCTCCGCTGCGCGTCGAGAAGGTCGACGTGAAGACGGGACGCCGCACGCTCTGGAAAGAAATCCGGCCGCCCGACCCATCCGGCGTCGAACAGGTCGGCCCGGTACAGATCACTCCGGACGAAACGTCGTACGTGTACTCGTACCGTCGAGCTCTCGACGAGCTCTACCTGGCGACCGGGCTGCGCTGATGATTCCTTCCCCGCAGCCAGGCAGGCGATCGACTCGAATCGATCCGACCCGGCTGGCGTTTCGTACGGCGTTTTGGCAGCGTTGTGTTGGGCCGGATCGATCCTACGGGGTGTTGGATCGGCGGGTGAGTGACTCACTACGGCCGCCGCTCGCCCACTTGTACTTCCAGATCGCCTGGGCGCCGTAGCGATAGTGCCAAGCCGGCGAGCATCACAGCGAGGAGTACGAGGTTCACGAAAAACCCGGGTGGCGTTCCCGTCCT
>DASWIB010000247.1:0-4184 GCA_036397915.1 Thermoanaerobaculia bacterium
CGGGATCGACAGGAGAGCTTCGACGACCTTCTTGGCGGTGGCGGTCTCTCCCGCGGACTGGTCGAGGTTGACTTCGAACGTCATCCGAGCTCCGCTCTCGTCCTTCTCGAGCGAAAGCGCTCGGAGAGCCGGAACTGCCTCTCGCCACCCGTTCGAGAGCGCTTCGCTCGCCCGCCCGATGTGCTCGGGTGACGCGAGCCGGACGGCGTAGCGGGCCGCTTTGACGGCGCGCGAAAGCGCCGGCTCGGCGGCCGAGAGCTCGCGGACCTCGAGAACCGAGACGCCGGAGGGAAGCTTCTCGTTGATCCGACGCGCCGCGTCGGGTTCGAACGGCGCGACGCCCTCGACGTCGAAGACCTCGTGCCGGCTCTCGAGCCCCAGCGGCAGCGCCGGTCCCATCGAGAGCTTCATGTGCGGATTGAAGCCCTCGGAGTAGCGAGCCGGAAGTCCCCCGGCGCGGATCGCGCGCTCGAAAACGTCCATCGTGTTGCGGTGGGAGAGGAGACGCGCGTCGCCCCTCTTCTCGAAGGTGATCCGGTGGCGAAAGATCTTCTCCGGCGGCATCGGCACGCGCCGCGCCGCCGCCGGCAGGTCCGGCATCGCTTTCTGCCGGTACGCCGCGCCCTTGGCGATCTCACGGTAAGCGGCGGGATCCTGCGCCTGCGAGACGGCCGGGTCGAACATCGGAAGACTACCCGGCATCGGGCGCGCGAGCACCGTGTCTTCGCCGTCGCCAGGGACGCCGCACGCGTAGCAGTGCCCCCACTTGCAATCCTCCGTGCGCATCTCCTTCATCGCCTTGACGAGCTCGACGCGCAGGAACCGCTTGTTCACCGAGATGTCGAGGACGTCCCAGGGAAGGGTTTCGTCGAGGTCGTACGCCCGCAGGTACGCCGACTTCGGGATTTCCTCCGTCTCGAAGGCACGCGTCCAGAGGTCGTAGCGGAAGTGCTCGCTCCACGCGTCGAACTTGACGCCGGTCTTCCACGCCGTATGGAGGACCCGCGCCATGCGGCGGTCGCCTCGCGAGAGCACGCACTCGATCTCCGCTTCGCGCGGCTCGTGCCACTTCATCTTCGCGCCGCGCACGCGGCGGAATCGCTCCTTCAGGTACGCAAGCTTTCTCTCGAGCGTCTCGACCCCGTCGAACGGCGCCCACTGGAACGGGGTCCAGGACTTCGGCACGAACGGTCCGACCGAGACGTTCACTTCCTTCCGGCCGTGCTTGCGCCCCTGCGCGAGGATCCCTTCGACCAGCGTCACGAGCTCGTCCAGATCGGATTGCGTCTCCGTCGGCAGGCCGATCATCGTGTAGACCTTGATCAGGTCCCAGCCGCGCGCGAACGCCACGTCGGCCGCCTGGATCATGTCGGCGTTGGTGAACGTCTTGTTGATCACCCGGCGGAGGCGATCCGAGCCGGTCTCCGGCGCGAACGTGAAGCCCGACTTCCGCACCTCGGACACGGCGTCGGCGAGCCCGACGGAGAAGGCCTCGGCGCGCAGCGAGGGGAGGGAGATCGAGACGCGCCGGTCGGAGAGCTCCGGCGCGAGGCACCGCACGAGCGGCTCGATCTGCGAGTAGTCCGCCGTCGAGAGCGAGAGAAGGCCGACTTCGCTCCAGCCGGATTCCGCGATGAAAGACTTCGTCATTCTCACGACGTCGTCGGGGTCGAGCTCTCGGACCGGCCGGTACCAGTACCCCGCCTGGCAGAAGCGGCAACCCTGCGTGCAGCCGCGCATGACCTCGAGACCGAGGCGGTCCTGCACGATCTCGACCGACGGCACCATCGGACGGTCCGGGTAGTACTCCGGCTTCAGGACGGGGATCCACGTTCTCTTCGCGCGCTCGGGCGCCCGCGGGTCGTTCCGAGTGATCGCTTGCATTCGCCCGTCCTCGCCGTAAGTCACGTCGTAGAACGACGGGACGTAGATGCCGTCGAGTGCGGCAAGACGGGCGAGCACCTCACGACGGGACAAATCCGCCGCGCGAGATTCCTTCAGGACGTCGAGTAACTGAGGGAGCGCTTCCTCCGCGTCGCCGATCAGGAACGCGTCGAAGAAGTCGGCCACCGGCTCGGGATTCGCCGTGCACGGTCCGCCGCCGAGAACGATCGCATCGAAGTCGCCGCGGTCGCGCTGCCAGACGGGGATGCCCGCGAGATCGAGCATGTTGGGCACGTTCGAGTAGTTGAGCTCCGACTGCAGCGAGAAGCCGACCACGTCGAAGTCTGCGACGGGCGCCAGCGACTCGACGGTGAAGAGCGGGATTCCTTCTTCGCGCATGCGGCCTTCGAGATCGGTCCACGGGGCGTACGTCCGCTCGCACGCGAACTCCGGTCGCCGGTTGACGATCTCGTAGAGAATCTTCAGCCCCGTGTGGCTCATCCCGATCTCGTAGGTGTCCGGGAAGGCGAGCGCGACTGTCACGGCGGAGGCGGAGAGGTCCTTGCGCACGACGTTGCGCTCCAGGCCGACGTAGCGGCCCGGCTTCTCCACCTTCGGGAGGATCGGGTCGAGACGAGGGCGCTGCGACGCGAATCTCATGGAACCGGCAATCTTAGCCGACGGGAGGTCGGGTCTCCATCCGTCACCTTGCCGACTTCGGATGTGGCAAGTGGAGACCTGACCCTCAATGTGGCAAGTGGAGACCTGACCCCACGTACTTGAATCCGGTCCCGGTGTTGAAAAGCACGACTCGCGACCGCGGATCCAAGCGTCGCGCGGCAGCGAGCTTCCTGGCCGCCGCCCAGGTCGCGGCGCCCTCCGGGCAGACGAAGAGTCCCTCGGTCTCGCCGATCTCCTCCTCGGCGGCGCGCATCTCGTCGTCGGTGACGGCGATCGCGTCTCCGCCCGACTCGCGGAGGATCGAGAGAATGAGAAAGTCCGCGAACGGCTTCGGTACCCGCAACCCGGAGGCGTAGGTCGCCGCGTTCTCCCACTTGTCGGAGACCGGTTTGCCCTCCGCGAACGCCTTCGGAATCGGCGCACACCCCGCCGCCTGTACGGCGATCATGCGCGGGCGCCCCGAGCCGATCCAGCCGAGCCGTTCCATCTCGGAGAACGCCTTCCACATCCCGATCAGGCCCGTTCCACCGCCGGTCGGGTAGATCACGGCCTCCGGCAATTGCCAGCCGGAGTCTTCCGCGAGCTCGTAGCCCATCGTTTTCTTTCCCTCGATCCGATAAGGCTCCTTCAGAGTCGAGACGTCGTGCCATTCACCCGCGGCCGCTCCCTCGGCGACGAGCTTCCCGCAGGCGTCGATCAGTCCGTCGACCATCGTGACGCGCGCGCCGTAGCGCTCGCACTCGACGCGAAAGAGCGGGGGAGTGTCCTGCGGCAGGAAGACGTCGCACGTCATCCCGGCGCGCGCGGCGTAGGCCGCCGCCGCGCCGCCGGCGTTGCCCGCGCTCGGTACGGCGATCGCGTCGTGTCCGAGCTCTTTCGCTTTCGACACCGCGGCAGAGAGCCCGCGCGCCTTGAAGGACCCGGTCGGATTGCCCGACTCGTCTTTGATCCAGAGGTCCGAGAAGCCCGCATGCTCTCCGAGACGGCTTGCGGAAAGGAGCGGCGTTCCGCCCTCTCCGAGCGAGACGACGTTCTTCGGTTCCTCGACGGGCATCATCTCGCGCCACCGCCAGATCGTTCGCGCTCGCTCGGACGCGCGATCTCGGTCGAGCGGTCGGTCGTGATAACGCGCGAAGAGAGGGCCGCCGCATCCCTCCGCGGGACAGATCCCGAAGCGGCTGTCGCGCCCGTGCATCCGTCCGCACTTCGTGCAGACGAGGTGCGCGAAGAAGGAGAACATGGAGAGAAGCTATCAGCGATTCCAGCGATTCGACTCTCGGTTCAGGTACGACAAATGTCGCAAGAGGAGTGCGCACGCGGAGCCGCGCGCGCGCGAGGCGGGCGCATCAGAATAGCATCATCGACATCGCGATGCGAGCTTGACGCTCCCGCGAAACGGAGGCGATAATCGCGGCGGTCATGGAGTTGAACGATCACCTCCGCGAGATGCTGAAGGAGCTCGGCCAGGCGATCAACGAATCGATCTCCGGGTCGGGCCGCGTGCACGAGTCGATTCAGCGGATTCGCGACGAAGGATACAACCTCTACATGGTTCTCGACGCGAAGGTCGGCGTGAACCGCCGCGAGGCGCGCGGCGGCTCCCGCTCGCGGCAGACGTC
>DASWIB010000248.1:0-12947 GCA_036397915.1 Thermoanaerobaculia bacterium
CGATGTTCCAAGCCTCGTCGGCGAGCTCGGTGTGGAGCGCGTCCCGGTCGAGCTCGGAGTACACCGCGATCGTGCGGAGGCCGATCTCGCGGGCGGTGCGGATCACGCGGACGGCGATCTCACCCCGGTTGGCGACGAGGAGCCGCCGGATCATCCTTTTGCGGGCGCGGCTATTCCTTCCGCGCTTACCGCTCTCCCAGTCGGTCCACAGGCTGCATCGCAAAGGAGACGACCCGGAGTGGAAACCTCACCGGCGCGTGACCGACGCTTTCGCGGAGATCTCTTCCCGTCGGGACGGAGCCTCGTAGTCCTCGAGTCGGACCACGTCCACACCCGGTCGGCGGAATGCGTCTTCTCCCCACTTCAGAGCTGCTTCGTAGGCCGCGCTTCCTGTCGGCCGACCGCCGTTCTCGTCGGTCAGGAAACGCAAGTCCTCCTCCATGTGCGAGCGATCCGAAAGAACTTCCGACGCGATCCCAGGCGTCTTCCCGGCCGGCGCGGGAGTCGCGGCAATCGCCGACAGCGCGACGAAGACGGCGAAAACGGCGCGACGGTTGCGGAAAGGCATGCTCTCTTCTCTTTTGCGCGCGAATTCTACGGGAAGACGCGGGGTCGGCTATGCTCGACACGGGACACGAAGAACGGAATACGGAACAACGCATACCAGGGAGGCGTGACTTGTCGGTCGAGGGCGGGATCCGGGGTTATCAGCAGAGGCTCGTCTGCCCAAAATGCGGGAAGGTCTTCTTCGCGTGGCGCCCCGACGAGCTGCCGGGGCAAAAGGTCAAGTGCTACTTCTGCCGCCACGAGTTCGCCGACGAAGCCGCGATGAGGCCATCGCCGACACCCCACCCCTCGGCCGCCCCGCCGACTCCCGAGAAGCCCTCACCTGAGCCGACTCCTGAGAAGTCCTCCCTCGAGCCGACTCCCGAGAAGCCCCCCCCCGCGCCGACTCCCGAGAAGCCTCCCACCGCGCCGACTCCCGAGAAGCCCTCCCCCGCGCCGACTCCCGAGAAGGTCTCCGCCGCGCCGACTCCCGAGAAGCCCTCCCTCGAGCCGACTCCCGAGAAGTCCTCCCTCGAGCCGACTCCTGAGAAACCCTCCCTCGCGCCGACTCCCGATAGGCCCTCCTCCGAGCCGACCTCGTAGGTTTCGTCCGCTTCTCCGGCCGCACTCACCGCTGGAAGAATCGAGGCTTTCGAGACAAGCGGGCACTCTTGCAGACGCCCACTCCATGGGCGACGCGAAGCTCTAGCGTGCGGGTTTCTTCGGCGCCCAGGCGGGCGGACGCTTCTCCAGGAACGCGGTCAGGCCTTCCTTCGCCTCGGAGGATGCTCGGCGCTCGGCGATCGTGCGCACGGTCACGGGCATCGCCTCGTCGGGACTCTTGCCGGCCACTTCCTCGATCAAGCGCTTCGCCACGCCTACCGCCTCGGGACCGGACGTGAGGAGCGCCCCGATCATCCGATCGCACGCGGCGCCGAGCTCCGGCCCGGGAACGACTTCGTGTACCAGCCCGATCCGGCGCGCCTCGGACGCTCCGAATCGCTCGCCGGTCAGGAACCACCGCCGCGCCTCGCGCGCGCCGATCGCCCGGAGCACGTACGGCGAGATGACGGACGGCAGGATCCCGAGCTTGACCTCCGCTAACGAGAAGACGGCGTCTTCGGCGGCGACCGCGACGTCGGAAGCGGCGACGAGTCCGACACCCCCGCCGATCGCGGCGCCCTGAACCACCGCGACGACCGGGTGCGGGCAGCGGTCGATCGCGCGCAGCATTCCCGCCATTCGCTCGGCGTCGGTCTCGTTCTCGACTTTCGACCAGCCTCCCGCGCGGCGCATCCATTCGATGTCCGCGCCGGCGCAGAAGACCGGTCCCTCCCCTTCGAGCACGACGACCCGCGTTTCACGATCGTCGGCGAAGGAGAGAAATGCGCGCGTGAGCTCTCCGATCAACAGCTCGTCGAAAGCGTTGCGGACCTCGGGGCGCGCGAGCCTCACTCGCGCGACTGCTCCATCGCGAACGACTCGGAGCCGGGTGTCCGGCTCGCCCGCCCCGCTCACCGCAGGATCGACAGCCTTCCAGAGAGATCGAGCGGCACCTCGACGTCCCCACGAGGGAGCCGCACGGCGAGCGTCCCCGACAGCCGGGCGGCCACGTTCCCCCCGGAAAAGACCGCCTTCCCGGCGGCGCCGAGGAGCTCGGCGTGATCCACATCGACCGGCAGCAGGAGCGTGGTTTCCTGACGGGGGCGGAGGAGCATCCCGTGCGTCCGGCCGGTGCCGACGACGCGTTCCGACGCTGCCAGGCGATAGCGCGCCGACGCGATCGTCAGCGGGAACGCGAAAGGATTTCGTACCGCGACGACGGCCCGCGCTTCGCTCCCGGAGAACGAGACGTCCGTCACCTCGAGCGTTACGAGACGCAGAAACCGGCGAGCCGTCTCCCGCTCCCCTTCGACCCCGACCTCGTCCCAGCGCGCCGTCCCGCTCCAGTCGAGGGGAGCCTCCCCCGCGACGCGCCCGGTGATGCGGTAGTCGAAAGTCTCCGCGCGAAAACGGTTCGCCCAGTCCTGCGGGATGTCCGAGTAACGAAGCGTCACCGGCAGGCGCAGGCCGTCGCCGGAAGCCTCCGCGCGCCCCGAGATCGGGATCTCGACCGCCGAACCGTTGACCGACAGACGACCCGAGAACGGGCCGCCACGGACCCCTCGGGCCGGCCCGGCGAGGGTCGCGGAGAACGTCTCGGCCGGACCCGGACGAATGTCGATTCGCACCGGTCGCGCGAGAGCGGTCAGAAACAACGGGACGATGAGAAGTTGGGTCATCTTGCGAGGGAACGCCGCCGGTCTCCCGTCAATTCCGCGGTCTACATTCGGAAGACGCCGAATTCCGTCTCGGGAACCGGCGCGTTGTACGCGGCCGAGATCGCGAGAGCCAGGGCGGTCCGGGTCTCCCCAGGGTCGAGGACGCCGTCGTCCCAGAGGCGCGCGGTCGAGTAGTACGGGTTGCCCTCGACTTCGTACTTCTCGCTCGTCGGCCGCTCGAATTGAGCGATCTCGGCCTCGGACATCACGGGCTTTTCCGCGCGCGCGAGCTGATCCTGCTTGACGGTCGAGAGGACCGCCGCCGCCTGCGGCCCGCCCATGACGGAGATCCGCGCGTTGGGCCACATCCAGAGGAACCTCGGTCCATACGCGCGGCCGCACATTCCGTAGTTGCCCGCGCCGAACGAACCTCCGATGATCACCGTGAACTTCGGCACCGCCGCGTTCGCCACGGCGTGGACCATCTTCGCGCCGTCCTTGGCGATTCCGCCGCGCTCGTACTCCTTGCCGACCATGAACCCGGTGATGTTCTGGAGAAAGAGGAGCGGGATTCTCCGCCGCGCGCACATCTGGATGAAGTGGGTCGCTTTGAGTGCGGACTCCGAGAACAGGATCCCGTTGTTCGCGATGATCCCGATGAGGAATCCGGAGATCCTCGCGAACCCGCAGACGAGCGTCGTCCCATAGCGCGCCTTGAACTCCTGGAACCGGGAGCCGTCCACGAGCCGCGCGATCACTTCGTGCACGTCGTAGGGCCGGCGCACGTCGCGCGGAAGGATTCCGTAGATCTCGCGGGGGTCGTAAAGGGGCTCCTCCGGCTCTGCCCGATCCGCCGGGAGCGTCTTCGAACCGCCGAGATTCGCGACGACCGACCTCGCGATCTCGAGCGCGTGGGGGTCGTCCTCGGCGAAGTGGTCGGCGACCCCGGAGATGCGAGTGTGAACGTCGGCGCCTCCGAGATCTTCCGCGGTCACCTCTTCGCCGGTCGCGGCTTTGACGAGTGGCGGTCCCGCGAGGAAGATCGTCCCGGTTCCTTTGACGATTACGGCTTCGTCCGACATCGCCGGGACGTACGCGCCGCCCGCAGTGCACATGCCCATGACGACCGCGACCTGTGGAATGCGCGCGGCGGACATCCGCGCCTGGTTGTAGAAGATCCGCCCGAAGTGCTCGCGGTCCGGGAAGACGTCGGCCTGGAGCGGAAGGAATGCGCCGCCCGAGTCGACGAGGTAGACGCACGGCAGCCGGTTCTCGAACGCGACCTCCTGCGCGCGCAGGTGCTTCTTGACCGTCATCGGGTAGTACGTGCCGCCCTTCACGGTCGCGTCGTTCGCGACGACCATGACCTCGCGCCGGCAGATCCGGCCGATCCCGGTCACCAGCCCCGCGCCGGGCGCCTCGCCGTCGTACATCCCGTGCGCGGCGAGAGGCGAGAGCTCGAGAAATGGCGAACGGGGATCGAGAAGCGCGTCCACGCGGTCGCGCACGAACATCTTCCCCTGTTCCGCATGGCGCTCGCGGCCCGAGCCGCCCCGCCGTGTCTGCGCGATCTCTTCCTGCAGCTTCGAGACGAGCTCCTCCATCGTGGAGCGGCGCCCGCAGAACTCTTCGGAGGTCGTATCGACTTTCGATTCGAGGACTTCCATCAGACCGCCACGGGAGTGCGGGCCGTTCTCACCCGTTGACGCGCTCCGCGACCTCTCTCTTGATGAAGTCCACCAGGGTCTGCGTCGAGGTCCCGGGAAGGAAGATCTCGCGGACGCCGAGCGCCTTGAGCGTCGCGATGTCCTTGTCCGGAATGATGCCGCCGGCGAGCACGAGGATGTCCCCGCCACCTTTCTCTTTCAGCAGGCCCAGGATCTCGGGAAAAAGGACGTTGTGCGCGCCGGACAGGATGGAGAGGCCGACGACGTCGACGTCTTCCTGAACGGCGGCCGTGGCGATCTGGTCGGGGGTCTGGCGCAGCCCCGAGTAGATCACCTCCATGCCCGCGTCGCGCAGCGCCCGCGCGATGACCTTGGCGCCGCGGTCGTGCCCGTCGAGACCGGGCTTCGCGATGAGCACCCGGATGGGCCGGTCCATCGTCGCGTGCGAGTGTAACTGATCACGGGGACAGGCCCTGCGGGCCTGCACCCGCCGCCGCGGGGAAACGGGGGATACCCGGATCGCGCGCTAGGATTGCGGCCCGGAACGTTCGCAGAAGCGATGACTTTCCGGTCGCTCAGAGAGTGGTGGCGGACCTCGCCTCCTCGAGCCGTGGACGCCGGCGCGCGCCCGGCGCTGGTGGCTCGAGCACCCGGCGGTTCGCGAGCGCGCGGAAGCGGAAACGCCAGTCGTGGGCGAAGCCGAGGCCCCGACGCGGCGGGTCGGCCCCGCGCACTGACTACGGCTATCGGACGATCCCGCCGGTCTCGGCGAGCTGCCGTCCGAGCTTCTCCTCGACGGACGTGATGTTGCGGGTGAGCTTGTCGGACTGGCCTTCTTCGTCCTCGATGCGGATCGTCGTGAGGACGTGGGCCGAGCTCTCTCGCGCCCGGGCGTGACAGCTTCGCACGACCTCCATCACTTCGTCCCAGCCGCCTTCGAGGCACGTGCCGGACGGGGTGAACTTGTAGCGGATTCCCGAGCGATCGACGACGTCCAGGACCTCAGCGATCGCGGCTGAGAGGTGCTCACCCCGGCCGAGCGGCACGATCGAAAGTTCTGCGAGCATGCTGTTCCTCCTCGCGGCTCCTCTCCTCTCTCCACCCGGGAAAAGGGGCCGCGGGAAGAGCGTTGCAATCGCCGTTCCCCCCGGCTCAGTCGTTCCCGGTCTCGAGCTTTCTCGCCAGCTCCGCCCAGGCGCGGCCGCGGTGGGAAACCCGATCCTTCTCTTCGGGGGCGAGCTCCGCGAACGTGCGATCGGAGCCCTCGGGAACGAACAGCGCGTCCCAGCCGAAACCTGCCGAGCCGCGCGGCGACGGAGCGATCGAGCCCGCGCAGACGCCGCGTGCGACGACCGTGCGATCTCCGTCGAAGCAAGCGATCGCGCACACGGCGTTGGCGCTCCGGTCCGGGAACGGGTCGAGCATGCGGGCAATCGCCTCCAGACCGGCGCTCCTCTCCAGCCATTTGACGAGCGCTCCGGGAAAACCTCGCCACGCGACGATCTCGAGACCGGAGTCTTCGACCAGAACGGGCCGGCCGAGGCGCCCGAACGCCTCACGGGCCTTGGACTCGGCGACCTCCCCGGGATCGAGCGCCTGAGGCTCGGGAAGATCGAGGTCGAGCCGCTCGAGCGCGAAGCCCATCCGCTCGGCCTCCCGCGCCTTCTCCGGCCGGCCCGTGACGAAAACGAAACGGGAAAGCGTCACTTCCTTGCTCCCTCTCCCCGCGGGAGAGAATCGGGTGACGGCCCACGAAGTGTCCGAGTACTGCCGGCAGGGACCTTGCGGTCCCCCGCACCTCAGAGCCGCGCCCGGCTATCGACGACCGTCAGGAGTCTGTCCGAGTAATCTCAGCGGGGCACCTTGCGGTCCCCCGAACCCCCTAGGGGCGCGCGGATTCCTTCTGCGATGCCGGCTCCAGGTCCTGGACCTCCAGCGCTCCGAGGAGCTTGTAGAGCGGAATCTGCGTCGATACTCCCTTCAGGGCAAAGAAGCCGAGCTGCGCGACGTCGTACCGGTCCTTGACCGCCTGGTAGGTCGCCGGACCGATCACGATGTCGCCCGGCATCGCGACGAACTCCTCCATCCGGGCGGCGACGTTGACCGCGTTTCCCACGACCGTGTACTCGACGCGTCGCTCGGATCCGATCTCGCCGACGATCGCCTCACCGGTGTTCAGCGCCATTCGGACCTCGAACGGGAACTTGCCGGCCTCCGCGCGCTCTCGGTTCCAGGCGGCGACTTCCTCGCGCACTTTCAGGGCAGCCGTCGCCGCGCGCGCGGGATGATCCGGCTGGTCGATCGGAGCGCCGAAGAAAGCCAGGACCGCGTCGCCCACGAACTTGTCGATCGTCCCGTCCTGGGAAAAGACCGCCTCCGATGCGAGCGTGAAGAAGCGATTCAGCACCCGCGCAAGCTCCGTGGCATCCATCTTCTCCGACCAGGAGGTGAAGCCGACGAGGTCCGCGAACAGGATCGTCACCGTCTTCGTCCGCACTTCCTTGAAGGACCCGGTCGCCTTCACGTCGGCGATGATCTCGTCGACGACCTGCGGCGAGTGGTAGCGCTCGAGCCGTCCCCGGATCCGCTTTTCCTCGGCGACGCGGTCGTGGAGTCGAGCGCGCTCGATCGCGACGGCGGCGAAGTTGGAAAGGGCGGTCAGGAGGTCCAGGTCGCGCTCGGTGAACGTCCCGACGTGCAGCGGGGAATCCACGTGGATGACGCCGATCACCGAGTCACGATTCCACAGCGGCGCGCACATCGCCGAACGGATCTGCTGGAGGCGGACGGACTGGCCCGCCTCGAAACGCTCGTCCCTCTGCGCGTCGGAGGTGAGCACCGCGACTTTGTCACGTACGACCATGTCGACGATGGTGCGCGAGTACGGCAGCGATCCGTCGGTCGTCATGCGCTGCCCGGACTTGAAGCGGCTGATCCGCAACCGAAGCTCGCCGTTCTCTTCGAGCAGCAGGAATCCACGATCGACCGGGAGGTACTCGAAAATCAGGTCCACCACCTTGTCGAGGACCGTCTCGAGCTCTTCGAGAGAGATCAGCGTCTTCGCCACCTGAACCAGGATCTCGAAGACCTTGTTCTTGTAGGCGACGTCCAGGACGCCGCGCTTGCGGTCCGCCGTCGACTCGCTGGCGGGCCGGGGCGTCGCGTCCTTCTCCAGGCCGAAATCGAGATTGAACTCGGCGATCGGCCGAATACACGTCGAGGTCGAATCCACGGCTCGGTGGGAGGATTCTTCGGCCGGCAGCTCGGGCTGGTCTCGGAACCGCAGGGTGAAAGTGCCAATCACCGCCCGGTCGCCGTCTCCGACGGGCGCATTCGGGACGTGGCGATCGTTGACCCGGATCCCGTTGGTCGAGTGGTTGTCGTAGAGCATCCACTCGCCGTTCTCGCGCTTCAGGTAGGCATGTCGCCGCGAGACCGAGAAGTCGTTCAGCACGATGTCGTTGTCGCCCGAACGGCCGATCGAAGCCTGTTCCTTGGCGAGGGTGTAGACCTGGGCGCGGCCGTCTGCCTCGAAGAGAACCTGGAGCATGGAAAAATTATAGGTCGAGGTTCGAAAACCGAGGAGTTTGTCCGAGTAGTCCTCTTGCCGGGGGACCTTGCGGTCCCCCGAACCCCCTGGGTCCAAGTTCCGTGTCTGAAGTCCCAGGGAGCCCGAAAAGCGCAAAGACATGGGCCTCGAGGCTCGAGGGTTTGGAGCTTCCTATCCGTCCTTTCTCAGCGTGAACAGGATTCTCACGGTTTTGCGCGACGGGATCGGCCCGTCCGGCCCGCGCGCCGGCCGATATCGCCACTGACGGACCGCCTCCGCGGCCGCCTCGGACAGGCCGAATGGAAGCCCTCGCGTGACCTGCAGGTCGATGACGCGGCCGGCCTCGTCGATTCCGATGTCGAGCACGACGCTTCCCTCGACCTGGGCGCGAATCGCGGGCTCCGGATAGGAGGGGTCGATCTTCTCGATGACCACGGCCGGCTCGACCGAGGCGCCCTCCAGCGCGACCGGAGGCGTCGAGCGGGGCGGCCGCTCGCCGGCATCGGACTCCGCTTGCGGAGCAGGCGGGGGCATTTCGAACGGAGACGGCACGGGAGTCGGAGCGTCGAGCGCGGCGACGCGCCGCAGAGCGATCGAACGGTCCGGGACGATATCCGGACTCTTCGGATCGGGGGGGACGAGGTCGACGTCGGCCGAGACGACGAACGCGATGCCATTTGCCCGGTCGCGATAGGCGAAGTAGGCGTGATCGACGGCGTGGATAGGGATCACGGTCCCTTTCGGGAGGACGCCCGCGCGCGGGGCGAAGGGGAACGGCGCGAGCAGCACCGCTGTGTCCTGCGCGACCACACCGTAGACGGGGGGAAACGAGAGGATTTTCTTCGCTCGCTCCTCGCGCGCTTCCCGCTCTTCATCTCGCTCGATCTCGCCGGCGCGGACGAAGCCTGTCGCGTTGCCGGTACGGACTTCGATCCAGGCTCCGCGGTCCGCGATCACGGTCACCTCGTCGCCGCGTTTGAGGACGGTGACCGCTTCGGCGCTCCCTGCCGGTTGCCGCCGCACGGGAGCTTCGGCGACCGTCACGACGCCGGGGGACTTCTCCGCCGCCGCGCGCGGCCCGCGCTTTTCGCGGCCGGCGAGCAGCAGGACCGCGACGAGCGCGAGCGTTCCGAGTGCCACGAAGAGCCCCCGGCGCCATGCCCCGAAGACCACCGTGCGCGCGCCGGGCCGGGAGTCGTCCCTCATTCCGCTCCCAAAAGGGTGACCAGGAGCGACTTCTGGGCGTGGAGCCGGTTCTCGGCCTGATCGAAAACCGCGGAAGCCCGCGAATCGATCACTTCGGCGGCGACCTCCTCACCGCGGTGCGCCGGCAGACAGTGGAGGAAGATCGCGTCCGGCTCTGCCATCTCCATGACGCGGCGCGTGACGCGATACGGCTCGAACTTCTTCGCGCGGTCCGCCGCCTCTGCCTCCTGACCCATCGACGCCCAGGCGTCCGTGTACAGAGCGCGCGCCCCCGCGGCGCCCTCCTCGATCGACGTCGTGACGAGAATCGAGCCCCCGGTCTCCTCGGCCGCCGCGCGCGCCCACGAGATCACGCGGGCCTCCGGCGAATAGCCGGCGGGCGTGACGACCGCGACACGGGCGCCGAGCTTGGCGCCGGTGACGAGCAGGCTGTGCGCCACGTTGTTGCCGTCTCCCACGTAGCAGAGCGGGAATCCGCGCGCCGATCCGAATCGCTCCCGGATCGTGAGGAAGTCGGCCAGCGCCTGACACGGATGGAGGAGATCGGAGAGTCCGTTGATCACCGGGATCGAAGCGAAACGCGCGAGCTCCTCGACGGTCGCATGGGCGTACGTCCGCGCCATGATGCCGTCGACGTAGCGAGAGAGCACGCGAGCCGTGTCCGAGATCGGCTCGCCCCGCCCGAGCTGGAGGTCGCGCGACGAGAGAAACATCCCGATTCCGCCGAGCTGGAACATCCCTGTCTCGAAGGAAACGCGTGTTCGTGTCGAGGATTTCTCGAAGATCATCGCGAGGCAGCGGCCCGAGAGCGCCGTCCGCCAGTCTCCGGGTCGGCTTTTGATCCGCGCGGCGAGAGCCAGGAGCCCGTCGATCTCGGCCGGCTGCCAGTCGTTCTCGTTGACGTAGTCGCGCTTCGGGCCGCCGGGTCGCGGGATATGGGATGCGGGACGCGCAAGGCGGGAGTCCTCACTCGGGTTCATTGCGTCCTCCAGATCACGGTTCCGGTCTCGCCGTCGAGCGCAGTGGAGAGGCACTCGGCTCGCGTGATCAGCACCTCGCGCCCCCCCGCCTCGACGAACCGGATGGCCGCGTCGATTTTCGGACCCATGCTCCCGGGGGGAAACTGTCCCTCCGCCAGGAGCGCACGGGCCGCCGCCACGTCGAGCCGCGGCAGCGGCGTCTCCGTGGGCTTGCCGAAGTCCCGTGAGACATGCTCGACACCGGTCAGGATCACGAACAGGTCCGCGGAGAGCGACGCCGCGAGCATCGACGCCGCGTAGTCCTTGTCGATGACCGCCTCGACGCCGCGTGCTTCGCCTTGCTCGGGCACGACGACCGGAACACCGCCGCCGCCCGCGGCGATGACGATCGAGCCGCGGTTGACGAGCGACGCGATCAAGTCGACGTTCCGAATCGCCAGCGGCTTGGGAGAGGCGACGACCTTCCGGAATCCGCGTCCGGCGTCCTCCACCATGGTCCACCCCGCGGTCCTCTCGATCGCCTCCGCGCGCGCGCGCGCGAAGAAGGGCCCGATCGGCTTCGACGGCTCGAGAAACGCCGGGTCCGCTGCATCGACCTGGACCTGCGTCACGAGCGTGATCACGCGCTTGCGGAAGCCGGCGGCCTTGAGCTCGTTGTCGAACGCGAGCTCGAGCAGGAAGCCCATCGAGCCCTCGGTCTGCGCCACGCAGACGTCGAGCGTCTGCGGCGGAATCTGCTCGGCGGCGATCTCGGCCTGGAGCAGCAGATTTCCCACCTGGGGCCCGTTGCCGTGCACGACGATCAGCTCGTAGCCGCGGTTGAGAATCGGCAGGAGCTGGCGCACCGCGGTCCGCGCGCGTGCGAGCTGGGTCTCGGTGTCGCCCGAGTCCTCCGGCCGCAGGAGGGCGTTCCCTCCGAAGGCGACGACGGCGAGCGGCCGGACGAACGGGAAGAAGGGGGTGCTCATGAGGTCCTTTCCCCGTCATTCTGAGGGGCGACGGCCCCAAGAACGCTCCTCTTCACCGCAGGAGATCCTCCGCGGCGGCCCCCCCGCCTGAGCGCACCCGAGGGCCCCGGATGGCAGGGGGGGTCCGCCGCCCTCACCCGCTCACTTCTTCCCGCGAGAGCGGCATCGCCATGCACCGCGGCCCTCCGCGGGCACGCGAAAGCTCGTGCGCGGCGAGCCGGACTGCGTACTTCTTTGCCTGCCGAAGATCCAGCTCGGTCCTTCCGAGTAGAAGGTCTGCCTCGTCGACGACCGCGTAGCCTGCCCTCGCCAGCTCGTCGGCCGTGCGCTCGTTGCGGTCGTAGATCAGGACGATCCCGGGGGCCAGCGCGAAGGCGTTCGCACCGTCAGTCCACTGTTCGCGCCGCTCGGAGATCGGGTCGTTTCCGCCGCAGCGCACCGGTTTCAGGTCGAGGCCTTCCGCTTTCAATCCGGAGAGGAGATCTCGCTCGGAAGTCCAGGTGATCGGTTGTCGGGTGAGATCACACTGATAGACGTCCGCCTCCTCGGCGCCGTCCGGCAGGATCATCGGCGCGTAGACCAGACATTCCTCCTTCGAGATCATCGTAAAGACCGTGTCGAGGTGCATGTACGAGCGGGCGGGCGGCAACGCGACGACGAAGATCCGCCTGACCGGCGAGCCCTGGCCGCGAAGCGTCTCGGCGAGCCGTTCGATGGTCGTCTTCTTCGTGCGCTCGGAGTAGCCCATGAGCAGGAGGTCTTCGCGGAGAACCAGGATGTCGCCCCCTTCGAGCGTCGGACGCATGCGGGCGTAGGAGGACGGTTTGCCGTAGTCCGTGGAAAACTCCTGAAACCAGAACCGCCCATCGCCCGATCCGGAGAACCGGGGGTGATATTGAACGACGTAACCGGAGAGGAGCGGCTCGCGAAGCCGCGCGGAGGTCGCCATCGAGCCGCGGATCGCGCGGTCCCCGACGATCACCAGAGGATCGCGCTGAAAGAAGTAGTTCGGGATCGGCGGCAGCCAGTAGAGCTCCGAAGGGGCGAGCGCGACGTCCGTGGCCGGCCGCTCGAGCCCGGTGATGAGGGCGGAGGCAAGCTGCTCGGCAGATAAGTCGCGAAGGCGGTAGTCCATGTCCGGACCCCAGCCGAGTGCCTCTCCGAGATCCTCCATGATCTCCGCTCGTTGCTCGCGCACCTCGAGCACTTCCCCGAGGAGGTCCTGCACTTCGAGCACCTCGTCGGCGACGTACGCGAGCACCTGCTGGAACCGCCGGTGCTCCTCGCGGGCGCGACTCCCGAAAAGGATGTCATCGAAGAGGAGCTCCTCCATCATCGCGGGCACCATCCGGTCGATCTCGGGGCCCGGCAGGTGAACGAGGACGGAGGAGAGCTTTCCGATCTCAGAGGTCACTCGGAGGGCCATCGGCGTTTCCCGCAAAAAGACGCGGGATTCTATCAGCCGAGAGCCGAGCTGGTTGCTAGCGCGGATTGTTCACGGACACCCGGCCGAAACACGAGCAGGGACGACTGAGATAGAGGACCTTTCTCGGAAAGGCGTGTACGGCGCCGAGAAACACCTTGTTCCGCGAGAGATTTTTCGCCGAGACGATGAAGCCCGACGATGGCGATGCGGCGAGCATCGTCGAGGAGGGCTGACGAAGCCCGCCTGCCGCGAAGCGGCATTGGCGGGTTGCTCGCGGAAGAAGATCCGCGGGACGGCTGGAGTCGTTCGTGAGTAGTGCGGGCGGTATGAGCCCACCGGAAGC
>DASWIB010000249.1:0-3739 GCA_036397915.1 Thermoanaerobaculia bacterium
GGATGTTAGCACGGCGAAACCGGCGGACCGGCATGCGTCGGCGCCGGCCCGGGCGCTGTAAACTCCACTCCCGGAGGGTCTTAGGATGCGTCTTCACCCGATCTTCGCGCTGCTCTTCGTCCTTTCCCCGGGTACTCTGGCCTTCGCCGACGAGATGCCGCGCGCGACGGCCGCCAGCGGCCGCCAGGAGCTCGTCGTCACGAACCAGAACCTGGCCCTCGTCATCGAGAGCCGCGCGGTGTCTCTTCCCGCGGGAGCCGTCGAGCTTCTCTGGGACGCCGCGCCGGCTTCCGCCCGAACGGAGACCTGGAGCTTGACCAACGCCTCGGAGGCGGGAGTGCGGTGGCTCGGGCTGACCTCTCCGCTGCCCGGCCAGGGGGCGGCCGAGACCGAATGGCTCGCGGGACTCGTCGGCAAGCGCGTCCGGATCCAGCGTCCGAACGGCGAGGCAGTAGGAGGTGACGTGCTGGCGGTACACGGGCCCACGCCGGCGCAGGTCCTGTTCCGCGAAGGTGGAGACCTCGTGTACGGCGAGCCCGACGCGCGGATCTCGATCGCGGCGGACGCGGCACGGCCAGCCGGGCTGACGCTCAAGCTCGAGAGCGAGCGCGCGGGCAACCGAACACTGACCTCGCGATATCTCGTCGCCGACGTGACCTGGGGAGCGAGCTACGCGCTGTCGCTCGCGCCCGACGAGAAACGCGGCCGGCTCGAAGGATCGTTCGTTCTCGACAACCGGAGCGGCGCGGAGTTCGTGCCCGCGCGCCTTCGCCTCCTGGCCGGGACCCTGCGTACCGCCGCAGCGCCTCCGGTCCCGATGCCGATGGCGGCGCGCGCGCAAGTGTTCGAAACGGTCGCGGTGTCCGAGTCGATCTCAGAGTCGCGAGTTTACGAGGTCAAGTCCCCGCCGCGGCTCGCCTCCGGGCGGACGACCTTTCCGCTCGCCTCGGATGCGGACGTGGCGGTGGAGAAGCGCTATCTCGCGCGCTCGACCTACTGGTTCGGTGCGATGGAAGAGTCCCAGCGGCTCCCGGTCGCGGTGCAGTACCGGGTCGAGACGAAGCCGCTCGCGCGAGCGCTGCCGGCGGGTATCGTTCGCGTCTACGCGGAAGGCGGAACCGTTTTCACCGGCGAGGACCGGGTCGAGCACACGCCCGAGCGCACCGACATCGAGATCGAGAGCTCCGAGGCGTTCGATCTCTCGGCGCGGCGGCGGCAGGTCTCGTTCCAGCAGTCGAGCCAGAGAGAGTCGGAGTCCGCGTACGAGGTCGTGATCACGAGCCGGAAGAAAGAGCCGGCGACCGTGCTCGTGCGCGAGCAGTTCCCCGGCGATTGGACGGTGGTCGAATCGTCCGTGCCGCCGCGCAAACTGGGTGCGTACACGGCCGAGTTCGCGGTGCCGGTGCCGGCAGGCGGGGAGGCGAAGCTGACTTACCGGGTGCGGGTCCGAACGAGGGGATAATTCGAAATAGCGGAGAAGCGGAAATGAGAATACCGGGAAGTCTTTCGCCGCTCGTGCTCGTGTCGTTCCTGGTCGGGGCCTTCGGCTTACCGACCCAACTGCCCGCTCAAAAGAAGACCGGCCGTAAGCCACCCGCCGCTCGGAAGGAGATTCCGGACGAACACCGGGTCGAGATCACCGGACGGCTCATCTCCAAGGACAAGTCTCCGATCGCTGGGATGCACGTCATGGTTTGCGAGGCCGTCACCGATCGCGAGAAGGGCACCCTGGAGTGTCCATGGGTCATGGGCACGGACGGCAGGCTCGCGAACCCGGATGCGACGACGGACAAGGCCGGGAGATTCCGAATCGTGGCGGACCGCCGGTTCTGGGAAAAGTCGGGAGAGTTCACTCTGTCGGGAGACTTCCTGCCCCGAACGACGACGAACGCGGGGCTCCTCACGGGGCCGGGGAAAACCCCGATGACGATTCGCGTCGATAAGGGAACTCGAAACGTCGACCTGGGCGAAATCCCCGTCGGGAACTGATCTCGGCGCCGCGTCGGACGCCCCGGGTCGGAATGGACAAAGACAGTGTCCGAGTATTGTCGTCGGCGGGGACCTTGCGGTCCCCCACACCCTCTGGGACGGCGTCGGCGGAACGAGATTCCGAGTCGACGTGACGCCTACGGAATGTAGCCCCGGATCGTCCGCACGCTGATTCCCGGCTTCGCTACCGCGACCTTCACCTCGCGATACTGTCCCGTCGGCTTCTGCGAATCCGTGCGGAACGCGAGCACGTACTGCGACCGCAGCTCCTCCTCGATCCTCTTCGTCACCTCGCCGATCTTCGACGCGTTGCCGATCGAGAAGACCTCGCCGCCCGACTCGGTCGCGATCTCGTTGATCGCCTTCCGGGACTTGAAATCCGTCAGAGGAATGTTGACCGTGACGAAGTAGACCGGCGCACCGGCCGATCGCGCGTACCGCAGGAGCGTCGCGAAGTCGACGTGCGAGCGGTTGTCCGCGCCGTCCGTCACGACGACGAGCGCCTTCCGACCCTGAAGCGCGCGGAACTGGTACAGGCCGAGGATGATCGAATCGTAGAGCGCGGTGGCGCCCTCCGCGCGGGTCCCGCGGGCAGCGCGTTGAAGCGAGGCCGAGTCGTCGGTCAGCTCCTGGAGGAAGCGCGGGCGCTCGCGAAACTCGATCACGAAGCCGCGGTCCTTCTCGCGGATCAGGCCCTTGAAGAGCTCCGCGGAAGCTTCGTGGACGAACGAGAGCCCTTTCTCCATCGAGCCCGAGCCGTCAACGACGAGCCCGATCGTCAGCGGGAGGTTCTCGGCGACCTCGAAGCCGGACATCGTCTGCGGCCGGCCGTCCTCCTGGATCGAGAAGTCCTCGCGCGCGAGACCCTTCACGAAGTGACCGCTCTTGTCGAGCGCGGACACGTGGAGCTGGACGACGTCAACTCGGACGCTCTCGACGGTGGTCGACGAGCCCTTCAGCGTCCGGATGTCGTTCGCTTCCTTTCCGTCCTCGGAGATCGCGGTCGCGCGGAGCAAGCTTCCCCGCGCGTACTGCTCGTAGGGGATCGTCGCGACGTACGGAGCGTGCGTCCACGACCCGATCTTCTTCTCGTCCAGGAAGAGCTCCACCAGCTTCGCGATCCCGCCGGCGATCGATTGCACGGCGACTTTGACGCGAACCTTTCCGGACGCGAGATCGGGCTGTGGCAGGACCCGTACGGCGACGCGGGCGGCGCCCTCGTTGATCGCCCACGCGTCCTCGTCGATGACCCTTCCGGTGTCGTCGTAGCCGACCGCGCGCACGGTCTGCTTGAGCGGCAAGTTGCCGAGATCGATCTCGACGGAGTAAGGCGGGCGGGTCCGGGCGAGGAGAAGCTTTTCCCCCAGGTAGAAGGCGACCTTCGTGATGGGCGGCTCGACTTGCGCTTCGAGGCGCAGAAGCCCGACGGGCGCCTCTCGCGGCGGCGGCAGGAGCTTCAGCTTCGGAGCGCCCGTGTCGGTCTCACCGGTGTCGTGCGGCGCGGCCTCGTCCGAGATGACGATCGCCTCCGCCTCGGGGAGCGTCTCCGCTTCCGCGGGAGCCATCTCCGGCCGGAAGGCGACGCCCACCTCGGGCACCATGAGATCCACGGCCCCCTCACCGACCTCGCGTCCGGTAGGGTCGGTGACGACGAGCTTCAGGCGGTAGTTGCCGGGGGGCACCGGGCGCAGGAACGAATAGGCGAAGGTCTTTCCGTCCAGGATGTCGCCCGAGACCGGATACCGGAAGG
>DASWIB010000250.1:0-7934 GCA_036397915.1 Thermoanaerobaculia bacterium
CGGCGCGACGCTGGTCATCCTCGGTGCATTGACGACGGTACCGGCCGCGTTCCTCCTCTTCGGCCGTGAATCGAAGCCGCGGCCGGATGCGGTCGTGGCCGGCTGATTCGTCTGCATCACGGCGTGGCAATCGGATCTCGCCAAGTCGGCAAGGGTTTCCGGGCAAAGCTGTCGGGGCCGTACCTCGTCGACCCGATCGGCTTCGTGATGAGCCGCAAGATGCTGCGCACGATCAAAGGGCTGGCCGAAGGCGCCGCAGCCTGACCACGCCTGACGACCGGTCGCGACAATACTGATCGGGAGCCCGTTCCGCGCCGGTTCTGCTGAACGTACGTTGCGTACGAATCGTAACTATGCGATAGTCGTCGCATGACCCGAATTTCTGCGAGCAGGGCGCGTCAGCAATTCTCCGATACGTTGAATCGGGTCGTCTACAGAGGTGAGCGCATCGTCCTCGCTCGCCGTGGAATAGATCTGGCCGCAATCGTGCCGATGGATGACTTCGAGCTGATTAGGGAGTTGGAAGATCGCATCGATCTCGAGCGAGCGCGGAAGGCACTAAAAGAGAAGGGCAGCATTCCCTGGAAGAAGGTCAAGGCCGAGCTCGGACTCTGAGGCAACTCGAGGGTGGCGTTCGAAGTCCGGCTCAAGCCTTCGGCGCGGCGCGGTTTTTCGAAACTGCCGCGCGAGGTCCAACGCCGTCTCGCATCTCGCCTCGATTCTCTGTCTGTGGATCCGCGACCCTCAGGGTGCGAGAAGCTGGCAGGCGAAAAGCGTCTCTACCGGGTTCGTGTCGGCGACTTCCGGATCGTCTATCAGATCAACGACCGCGCTCGACTCGTCTTAATCGCGGCTATCGGACATCGCAGCGACGTCTATCGACGGCTCTGACAGCCGACCGGATTCGTCTGATCGGCGACCACTGCCCTGACGATGCGCCTGTCCGCGGCGCGGGCAGCCAGACGATCGGGTCAGAAAGAGGGTCAGGTCTCCACTTGCCACATTGAGGGTCAGGTCTCCACTTGCCACATTCGACGACCGAGCTCGACGGTGCCGCCCATTCGACAAGCGATCTCGGTCGGACGGGGCGACTGCTCTTTGTTACTTGAGAGCTTCGACTCGGTGGCCTCGGTTCCTCGTCTCCTTCACTTCGATCCGCCCGGCGGCTGCGGCGTCTCCGTGGGCTTCTGTGCAATGCCGACACCCGTCTTCACCGGATACGGCGGGCGCTTCGCCTGTACGGGCGGGTTCTTCTTAAGATCCTCCATCACGATCGCGATCGCGCGCTCGAGCTGCGGATCTTTGCCGGCGATCACGTCGGCAGGCGTCATCTCGACCTCGATGTCCGGCGGCACGCCCTCGTTCTCGACCGCCCAGCCCTTTTCCGGGTCGTAGAACGCGAGGTTCGGCGCGGTGATGCGGCCGCCGTCCATGAGTTCCGGGAATCCGAGGATGCCGACCAGGCCTCCCCACGTGCGGGTCCCGATGATCGGGCCGACCTGGAACTTGCGGAACATCCAGGGCAGCAGGTCGCCGCCGGAGCCCGCGGTCTCGTCCGCAATCATCACCTTCGGCCCCTGGATCGACGCGGACGGCGTCTTCATGTCCGGTCCGTAGCGCATTGCCCACCAGGCGATCAGCTTCCTCTGCAGGACGTCGATGTAGTAGTCGGCCACCGAGCCGCCGCCGTTGAAGCGCTCGTCCAGGATGACCGCCTCTTTGTACGACTGCGGATAGAAGTAGCGCTTGAAGTAGGTGTACCCGAGGCCCGCCGTGTTCGGCACGTACACGTACGCCACGCGCCCGCCGGTCGCGGCATCGACCTTGCGGAGGTTGCCTTCCACCCAGTCGCGGTTGCGCAGCGCCGCCTCGCTCGCCACCGGAACGACGGACACGGTGCGCGACCCCTTGCCGTCCGGGTTCGGGCCGATCGTGATCTCGATCAGCTTGCCGGACGTGTTTTCGAAGAAGCTGTGGAGGTTCGCCGGCGGCTTGACGTCGCGTCCGCCGACGGCGATCAGGTACTCGCCCGCCTTCACGTTGACGCCCGGCTCGGTCAGGGGCGAACGCAGCTCGGGATTCCAGTTCAGCCCGCCGTAGACCTTCGCGAACCGGTAGCGCCCGTTCTCGATCGAGTAGTCGGCGCCGAGCAGCCCGCCCGGGACGCTCTTCGCCTCGGCCGTGTCGCCGAAATTCGTGATGTAGCTGTGTCCGACGGAGAGCTCCGAGAGCATCCACCGGATCACCCGGTTCAGGTCCTGCCGGACCGCGACGTGCGGAAGGAACTGCGCGTACTTCTCGCGCATCGCTTTCCAGTCCACGCCGTGCATGTTCGGGTCGTAGAAGTAATCCCGGTTGATCCGCCACGCCTCCGCGAACATCTCCGGCCACTCGGAGCGGGGATCGACCTTGACTTCGATGGCATCCGTCTTGAGTTTGCCGTCCTTGCCGTCCTTGTCGCCGCCCGGCTCGATCTTCTTGGCGGACGCCGACGCGATCGCCCACGTGTCCTTGACGCGGTAGAGGAGCTTCTTCGCGTCGGCGGAGATCTCGTAGTCGGCGACGTCCGGGAGGAGCGTCTCGGTCTTGCGGTCTTTCAGGTCGAAGCGCTGGAGCGCGGGTTTCTCGCCCGCCGTTCGAATGAAGAAGACCTGCCCGGCCGGCCCCGGCTGGAGGTTGGAGAGCTCCGCCACCGGCACGGGCAGATCGAGGATCCGGTACTGCAGGCCGTCGAAGTCGATCTTGACCGGCTCGACCTTCGGCGGCGCCTTGGGCTTCTCGTCCGACTTCGGGTCGGTCTTGTCGCCGTCTTCCTTCTTCCCGTTCTCATCGTCTGCTCCGACCTTCTTGGGCTTCTCTTCAGCCTCCGATCCGGCCTTCTCCTCGTCGCTCTCCTTCACGAGCGGGTTCGGCAGGTCTTTGCGGAGAACGGCGAGCCAGATCGACCGCGTGACGCGGTTCTCCTCGTTCTCGAGCGTGAACCAGTTGTTGACCGGGCCCGCGTCGGTCGACGAGAAGAAGTAGAGGTACTTGCCGCTGCGGTCGAAGACGGGCTCGGAGGCGTCGGAGAGGCCGTCGGTGACCGGGAACGCCTTGTCCTGATCGATCGAGTAGACGTAGACGCGCTCCATGTAGGCCTGGTTGTTCACCGAATAGGCGATCCACTTGGAGTCCGGCGACCACGTCGGCCAGAGGTTCTTGACCGGCCCGTAGAAGTGATCGGACGCCACCTTCTTCGTTGCGCCGCTCGCGACGTCGATCCACCACATCGTTCGTGAGTTGTCGACGTACGCGATCTTCCTGCTGTCGGGCGACCACGCGGGAAACTCGTAGAAGCCGGCGCCCGCGAGCTTGAACTTCTTCGGCTCGCCCTTGCCGTTCTGCGCCGCAATGTGGAGCTCGTACTCGCCCGACTCGTCGGAAAAGTACGCAATCGAGCGGCCGTTCGGCGACCAGACGGGCGAGCGCTCGTGGACGGCCGTCGTGTTGGTCAGGTTGCGTACATCTCCCTTCTCCGCGGGGACCGTGAGGATCTCGCCGCGGAAGTTGAGCGCGACGCGCACCGCGGAAGGCGAGAGCGAGAACTCGCGGATGTACTTGCGGTCCTTCGTCTCTTTGACGAAGCGGGGACGCGTCTCCGGCAGGTCCGCCGCGACGCCGATCGTGAGCCTCTTCGCACGCTCACCCGCGGGATCGAAGAGATGAAGGTAGCCGGCCTGCTCGTACACGATCTTTCCCGTGCCCGCCGAGGCATTGAGGATCCCGAAGTCGGAGTGGTTGGTGAGCTTTCGAACCCCCTTCGACTTCGTGTCGTAGGACCAGAGATTGAACTCGCCGTCGCGGTCGGAGCGGAAGTACACGGTGTCGCCGATCCACATCGGGCCGGCGTCGTTCGCGCGTGAGTCGGGCTGCGGGACCTTCTCGATCGCGTGGGTGGCCGTGTCGTACAAACGGACCGTGGAGACCGTGCCGCCGCGGTAGCGCTTCCACTGCAGGAAGCGGGGCGCCAACGGGTTGTACGCGATGCGCCTGCCGTCGGACGAGTAGACGGCGTAGTTGGCGTGCGGGATCGGGAGCTGGTGCTCCGAGCCGCCCTCGACCGGCACCGTAAAGAGCTGCGTGTAGCGGGAGGTGTGGACGTTGCGCGGAGAGGTGAAGAGCACGGACTTTCCGTCCGCCGTGAAGCCCTGGGCGACGTCGCTGCCGGGGTGCCAGGTCAGGCGCCTGGGGATGCCGCCTTCCGAGCCGACGATGTAGACGTCGGTGTTGCCCTCGTACTGAGCCGAGAAGGCAATCGATTCCCCGTCGGGCGAGAAAGCGGGCGAGGACTCGACGCCGACATCGGACGTCAGGCGTCGGACGTTCTGGCCGTCCAGGTCACAGGTCCAGAGGTCGTTCGCATAGATGAAAGCAACGCGGTCCGCGCTGATCGCGGGATCCGAGAGGAGCCGCGTGTCGTGAATGTCGGGACCGGTGGCGGCGGCCAGGGGCGATGAGAGGAGGAGCGGCAGCAGAAGAAGGGCGCGGAGCTTCATGGTCTCCTCGATTGAAAGTTCTTTCCGAGTGAACGATACCAAGAGGGTTGCGAAGGGGAATCTATCCCCCCATGGGGGTCACTTCCCCGCGTCGAAAGCCTGCCAGGCGATGAGACCCTCGTCGGCGGCCCGCCGGACGCAGTAGCGGGCGACCTGTTCCGCCAGCAGATCACGACGCAGCCGTTCGAGCTTGTCGTCGATGGCCTCGCGGAGGAACTCGGAGCTCGTGCGGTATCGGCCCCTCCGCACCATCTCCTGGATCTGGTCGAGCTGGTCAGGCTCGGCAGTGAACACGACCTTTTTCTTGGCGACCATCTCGGTACCTTAGAGATAGGGCACCAGTTCAGTCAACCAGAGACGACTCCTCAGCTCATCGCCGCCGGCTTCGCCTCCCCCGCGATCCAGGCGTTCACGCGCTCCTCGAGGACGTCGAGCGGCAGCGCGCCGGCGTCGAGCACCGTATCGTGGAACTTCCGCACGTCGAACTTGGATCCCAGCGCTTTCTTCGCCCGCTCGCGCAGCTCCACGATCTTCAGCTGCCCCGTCTTGTATGCCAGCGCTTGTCCCGGAATCGAGATGTATCGGTCTGTCTCGGTCTGCACGTCCACCTCGTCGATCGCCGAATGCGCGTGGAAGTAGTCCACGACCTGCTGTCGGGTCCACTTTTTCGAGTGGAATCCGGTGTCGACGACGAGCCGGATCGCGCGCAACATCTCGTCCTGTAAGCGCCCGAAGTCGCTGTACGGATCCTCGTAGAACCCGATCTCCTTGCCGAGACGCTCCGAGTAGAGCGCCCATCCCTCGACAAACGCCGTGTAGAAGGCCTGCTGGCGCTGCGGGGGAAGGCCCTCGACCTCCTGCGCGATCGCGATCTGGAGGTGGTGTCCCGGCACCCCCTCGTGGTACGCCGTCGACTCGGTCGAGATCGTCTTGCGCGTCTCCGGGGCGCTCGTGTTGATCATCACGTGCCCCGGGCGCGAGCCGTCCTGGGCCGGCTGGTTGTACTGCGCGCCCGACGCCTCTTTCTCGCGGAACTCCTCGACCTGCATCACGACGAGGTCCGCCTTCGGCAGGCGCCCGAAAAGCTTCGGCAGCTGCGGCTTCATGCGGTCGATGTACTTGCGGTACGCGGCGAGGATCTCCTCGCGCGAGTGGAAGTGCCTCTTCGGGTCCTTCTCGATCGACGCGGCGAGCGCCTTCCAGTCCTTGAAGCCGAGCCGCTTCGCCACGACCATCATGTCCTTCTCGATCAGCGCAACCTGCTCGACGCCGATCTTGTGGATCTGGTCGGGGGTGAGGTCCGTCGTCGTCTGGCGCTTCACGACGTTCGCGTAGCGCTCCGCGCCCTGCGGCAGCGACCACATCCCCGGCTCCGTGCGGCCGCGCGGGGCGTACTCCTCCTTCACGAACTTCGTGAACTTCGCGTACCCGGGCACGACCGAATCGGTGATCGCGCCGAGCACTGCCGAGCGAAGCCGCGTCTTGTCCTCCTCCGAGAACGACGCCGGCGTTTTCGACAGCGGCACGGCAAAGGGCGACTCTTGCGCCCTCTTGTCCGCGATGCCCTGCGCCTGGGTGACGACCTTCTCGAGCAGGAACTTCGCCGGCATGAGCCCCTCGGCCATTCCCTTGCGCATCTGGATGACGTTCTGGTCCATGAGGCGCGGGAGCGCCTTCAGCCGGGCGACGTAGTCTTCGTAGTCCTTGACCGTCTCGAACGAGAGGAGGTTGACGAGCTGCGGCGCGTCGATGTGGATGCCGTAGATCTGGGTGACCGGCATCTCCCAGTTCTTGAACCGGGCGTCCTCGAGCTGCTCGCGGAAGCCGCGCACGAGAAGCGTTCGCGTGAGCGCCTCCTGCTCGGGGAACCCTGTCGGGTCGATCGCCTCGAAGCGGCCGAGGAACTCCTTCGTCTTCGCGAGATCCTTGTCGATGGCCTCTTGCGAGAAGTCGGTGATCTTGTCGTTCCACCGCTTGTCGCCCAGGATCGACGCGAATTCCGGATTGCGGGAGAGCGTGTACTCCCAGTGCTCCGCGAGGAGGTCCTTCATCTGTTTGCGCCGTGATTCGAGATCGGCCGCCGGCGGCGCCGCCGCGAGAGTCAGTCCGTTCACCATGAGAAACCCTGTCACAGTCAGGAATCGGAGCATTCTTCCTCCCGAATCCTGTTGCTTACGATTTCGCCGGCCGGAAGGTTCGACGCGGTACGGCGGCCTCTCGTCGCCCCGCCCCGCCGATTCGTCCTTCATCCGAGCGCGGCCGGACCCTTCTCAACCGCCCGCGCCCCGAACGACCGCCAGCGCCAGGTGCTGCAAGAGCGCAGCGACGTCCCGCGGTCGCCGTTTCCCCCGAGCAAGCGAGTCGAAGGTCTCGAAGCTCGTCAGAGTGAAGAGCGTGTCGACGACGTCGTCGAACGACCCCTCGCTGGGGAGCCCGCCTTTTTCGGCGATCCGCTTCACGATGACCCGAAGGTCCTCCCGCCTCCTCTCTTCGCGCTCCCGCAGCGCCTCGCCGAGCTCCGGGTCGATCACGCCCTGGCCGTGCAGACGGCGGATGACGACGCGGCCGGATCTCCAGAACTTCGTAAAGATGGAGATGAACTCGGAGAGAGCCTCGACGGGATCGGGCTGACGAAACGCCTCCCGGAGATGGCGCAATCCCCCTCTCGCTGCGAGATCGTCGAAAATGCCCTGAAGCAGGCCGCCTTTCGAACCGAAGCGGTAGTAGACGGTCATTCGGGCGACGCCCGCCTCCCGCGCGACGGCGTCAACAGAGAAGGCCGCAAGTCCCTCGGGCCGGAGCATGAGGCGGCGAGCCGCCGCGACGATGCGGGATCGAGTTTTCTCGCCGGCCTCCTGCCGGCGGCCTAGCCGATAGGGCCGGGGACTCACAAGCCCCTCATTGGACTTAATTTATCGCAAGGAATCTTTTAACTAAGGACTGCTCGGACACACCCCGATCGTGCCGGTTCTCCCGCTCCGACCTTCCCGCCCTCAGGGTACGACGAGCGTCAGCTCCAGGCCATCGTCGAACACCAGCCCCGTCCCCGGGCAATAGATCTTCGTCGAGGTTCCTTTCTCGAGCGGCGTGGTCTCCTCGACTTCTACGCAGCCTTCGAAATCGCCGGCCGGCAGCTCCATGCTCAGGTTCATCGCCACGTGCTCGGCGCGATCCAGAGCGACGCCTGGCGCGATCTCCTGGAAGTACCGGGCGCCGAGCAGGAATGCTCCGCCCGGCATGATAAGCCCCGGCCGGGCGCCGTTCATTCCGGCCTCCCATTCGCCTCCGGCGCCCACTACCTCCTCGCCGAAGTAGTAGACGTCCCGAGTCTCGGCGCACACCGCAAAGAAGTTCCGAGAGACCTCCACCACCTCGCCCTCCACCGTCTCGTGCTCTTCG
>DASWIB010000251.1:0-4260 GCA_036397915.1 Thermoanaerobaculia bacterium
ACCGGCACCTTCGAGAGGTCGATCTCGAGCCCGCTTCCCGCGCGGCCGGCCATCTCGAAGGAAGAGGAGGTCAGCCCCGCCGCCCCCATGTCCTGGATGCCGACGACCGCGTCCGTTTCGAAGAGCTCGAGGCACGCCTCCATGAGGAGCTTCTCGGTAAAGGGATCCCCGACCTGCACCGTGGGCCGCTTCTGCCGGGTCTCGTCACCCGCGAACTCCTCGGAGGCCATCGTCGCGCCGTGGATCCCGTCGCGACCGGTTTTCGAGCCGACGTAGATGACGGGATTGCCCGTTCCCTCCGCCCGGCCCCGGAAGATGCGGTCGGTTTCGACGATTCCCACGTTCATCACGTTGACCAGGATGTTGCGGTCGTAGGCGGGATGGAAAGTCGTCTCGCCTCCGACGGTCGGGATCCCCATGCAGTTGCCGTAGCCCGCGATCCCGCGGACGACGCCGTCGACCAAGTGCCGCATGCGCGGCGCGTCGAGATGGCCGAAGCGGAGGGAATCGAGCGATGCGATGGGACGCGCTCCCATGGTGAAAATGTCGCGGAGAATCCCGCCGACGCCGGTCGCCGCTCCCTGATAGGGCTCGATGAACGAGGGATGGTTGTGCGACTCCATCTTGAAGACGACCGCGAGGCCGTCGCCGATGTCCACGATGCCGGCGTTCTCTCCGGGCCCCTGGATGACGCGCGGCCCGCTCGTCGGCAGGTTCTTCAGGTGGACGCGCGACGACTTGTAGGAGCAGTGCTCGCTCCACATCGCCGAGAAGACGCCGAGCTCGACTAAGTTCGGCTCGCGTCCGAGGATCTCGACGATCCGCTCGTACTCTTCCGTCGAGAGGTTGTGCTCGGCGATCAGGTCGGCGGTGATCGAGCTCATCGGCGCGGCGGCTGCCGGCGCGAATCTATCCCGAAAGCGCGGGCGATGCGGAGGCTAGGAGTATGTTCGAGTAATCTGTCGGCGGGGGACCTTGCGGTCCCCCGCACCCCCTAGCGAGACGACCGCCGATTCGAACATCTTCCGTCCGACGGCGTTGCCGAGCAGGTCCTCCGAGCAGCGGTCGGGGTGCGGCATGAGGCCGACGACGTTGCCTTCCCGGTTCGAGATCCCCGCGATCGCGGCGGTCGCGCCGTTCGGATTCGCCTCGTCCGTCACCCGACCCTCCGCGTCGCAGTACCGGAAGACGATGCGACCCTCGTATTCGAGCTCGGTCAAAGTCTCCGGCGGAGCGGTGTAATTGCCTTCGCCGTGCCCGATGGGCATCTTCACCACTTCGCCCGGCTCGTAGAGCCGCGTGAAAAGCGTCGAGGCGTTCTCGACGCGCAGGTGAACATCGCGGCAGAGATAGCGCAACCCGCGATTGACGCGTACCGCTCCGGGCAGCATCCCCGCCTCGAGAAGCACCTGAAAGCCGTTGCAGATTCCGAGGACCGCGCCGCCGTCGTTCGCGAACCTCTCCACGCTCTCCATCACGGGAGAGAAGCGCGCGAGCGCGCCCGCGCGGAGGTAGTCGCCGTACGCGAAGCCTCCCGGGAGGATGACGACGTCGGCGCCCCTCAAGTCGGTGTCTCGGTGCCAGATGTACTCGGCCTCGCAGCCCAGGAGCTCGGTTGCGACATGAAAGCAGTCCTGGTCGCAGTTGGAGCCGGGGAAGACGACGATCACGAACTTCGGCCTCGCCGCCGCGGAGATCATGGCTCGGCCCGCACCCGTACGTCGTATCCCTCGATGACGGTGTTGGCGAGAAGCTCCTCCGCCATCTTTCGCGCCTCCGCTTCGACCGCGACGGGATCGTCGCCGCGGACCTCCAGGAAGAAGATCTTGCCCGCGCGGACATCCTCTACCGAGCCGTGGCCGAGCCGCCCGAGCGCCGAGGCGATCGCCTTCCCCTGCGGGTCGAGGACTCCTTCCTTCGGATAGACGCGGACCTCGACTTTCATGCGTCGAACGTCTCGTAACCGTCGAACTGGTCCGCCGCCCCATACGCGGCGCCGCTCTCGGCGAGCTCCAGGGCCGACGCGAGGGCGGAGACGGCGAGGGCAGGGGTGTTGTTGGTGCGCGAGAGGTGGGTGGCGACGACCCGTTTCAAGCGCTCTCCGGCGCCGGTCCGCACTGCCTCCGCCGACTGGCGATTCGATAGGTGGCCGAATCCGCCCGCGATGCGGCGCTTCAACGGCCAGACATAGGGGCCGTCGCGGAGCATGTCCTCGTCGTGATTGAACTCGAGCAGCAAGGTCGTTGCCCCGCGGAGGAACTCCAGGAACTCGCGCTGGACGTGTCCGAGGTCCGACGCGATCACGATCCGGGCATCGTCGGCCTCGAAGGCATACACGACCGACTCGTTGGAGTCATGAGGCGTCCCGAGCGGGCGAAATCCGATGTCACCAATCTTCCCTTCGCGGCAGGACTCCATGCGTACGAAGGGCGAGAAGAGATTCCCCTCCAGCCCGAGAGCCGCTGCCGTGCCGGCGGTCGCGAAGATCGAGCAACCGAAGCGTTCCGCGAACGTGAGAGCGCCGATCGAATGGTCGCCGTGCTCGTGGGTCACGAAAATGGCGCAGATCGAGTCGGGTGCGAGGGCTCGGGCCGCGAGCCTTCTCTCGATCTCTTTCGCCGAGAGACCCGCGTCGACGAGGACCCGCGTCCGGCCCGACTCGACGACGCAGGCATTGCCACCCGAGCCGGAGGCGAGCACCGCGACGCGCACGCCGGAAGATTAGCAGACAGGGGCGGGACAGAAGATGTCCGAGCGGATCTCTTTGTTATCCTCACTCCAAGCTTAGAGTGGTGTCGATCCCCGCCGCGCGAGTTGCCCTCAGGTCGGGCCTTCTCCCGACCCTTTTTTATCTGGTGATGTTCACGCTCCTGACGTGGCCGCTGATGCTCCGCCTCCCGACGCACTTCTTTGCGGACGACGGCGACGGTCTCCAGAACGTGTGGAACCTCTGGTGGGTCGCCCGCGCGGTGTCCGAAGGGGCGAGCCCGTGGTGGACGGCCCACCTGCACCACCCCGGCGGCGTGTCTTTGCTCGGCCACACGCTCAACCCGTTCAACGGCTTCGTCGCGCTTCCGCTCTCGCGCGCGTTCGGGCCGGTCGTCGCGCACAACCTCATCGTCGTGGGCGCGTTCGTGATCGCGGGGCTCACGGCGTTCCATCTCTCGCTCCACCTCATGAAGGACCGGCGCGGCAGCCTCCTCGCCGGGTTCCTCTTTACCTTCTCGAGCTACCACTTCGCACACGCGGAAGGTCATCTCCAACTCGTCTCGCTGCAATGGATCCCCTTGTTTCTGCTCCTGTGGATCCGGCTGCTCGAGCGTCCGTCGATTGCAATTGCGATCGCCGCATCCGGCGCTCTCGTGCTCGTGCTCTTGTGTGACTACTACTACTTCGGATTCTGCGTCCTCGCCGCCATCGTGGTCGCCGCCGCGCGCCGCGACCTGCTTCGCCCTGAGCACCGCGCGCCGCTCGGCACCTTCCTCGCCGCCGCGATCGTCACATGCGGCCCGCTCCTCGGAGCGCTTTCGCTCCTGGCCCTGCGCGACCCGCTGACCGGCGCCCACGCCGCGCGCGAGTTCTCGCTCGACCTCGCCGCGGCCTGGATCCCCGGCGGGCACTGGCGCTTCGCCGCGCTGACGCGCCCGCTCTGGTCGCGCCTCCCCGGGAACATCCACGAGAGCAGCGTTGCGACGGGAATCGCCGCAAGCGTTCTCGCCGTCCTTGCCGCGCGCCGCGGCGGGCTCGGACCCTGGACCCGCGCGATCGCGGTTGCGGGAGCCGTCTTCTTCCTGCTCGCGCTCGGTCCGGTCCTTCAGGTAGCGGGGGTCGCCGTTCTCCCGGGAATGCCGTACGCATGGCTCGAAGTGCTCCTGCCGCCGCTGCGCCTCGGCGGCACGCCGGTGCGAATGATCGTGATGACGCTCCTCGCGATCTCGATCCTTGCGGGCGCCGGATGGCGGATCCTCGCAGAGGGCCCGCGCGCGCTTCGCATCGTGGCGGGCGCCGCGCTCCTCGCGATTCTCCTGGAGACGCTGCCGCGTCCGCTCCCCACGACCCGGGCGGAAACGCCGGCGCACGTGACGGCGCTCCGCGGTCTGCCGCCCGGCGCCGCCGTCGACCTGCTGCATCCTCCGTGTCGCGCGCTCTACTTCCAGACGATCCACGAGAGGCCGATGGCGTTCGGCTATCTGTCGCGGCTGCCGGCCAGCGTCGCCGAGCGCGATGCGCGGATCAGCGAAGCGATCCGTGAATTCGACT
>DASWIB010000252.1:0-5782 GCA_036397915.1 Thermoanaerobaculia bacterium
GGCATCGAGTCACCGCTCGGGACGACCTGCGTCGTGACGCATCGCGTCGCGGGCGAGGAGGCGGTGAAGGTGCCGGCCGGCGAGTTTCGCGCGACGCACCTCGCGCGGCAGAGCGGCACCGAGGCATCCGACTGGTGGATGCACCCCGAGCTCGGGATCCCCGTGCGCGGACAGGTCGTCGGCGGCATGGAGTACGTGCTGTCCTCGCTGACCGTGGCGCCGAGCGGGAGCTAGCTCGACGAAGCTCGTCCTCGCCGTCCTGCTGGCCGTCGGCTCCCGCGAGGCGCGCTGGAGCCAGGATCTCGACTTCCTCGCCGCCGAGCTGCCGCGCCGCCACGCGAACCTCCATCACACTCTTTCGCGCGCGGAGTTCGCCGCGGGTATCGAGCGCGTTCGCGCCGCGGTCCCTCGCTCGACCGATGCGCAGGTGATGGTCGAGATCGCGCGACTCCTCGCGCGCGTGGGCGACGGCCACACCGGCTATTTCATTCCCTGGGATCGCGCAAACAACTTCCGGCGCTATCCGATCGAGCTCTGGATCGGAATGGACGGGCCAATCGTGATCGCGGCCTCGCCTGAGCACGCGTCGCTCGTCGGCGCGCGGCTCACGCGGATCAGTGGCCGAATGGTCGTCGACGTCGTGGAGACGATCCGCCCCCTTCTCTCTCTCGACAGCCCGCGCGGCGCGAATGGGCTCCTGCCGGCCTACCTCGCCGTGCCCGAGCTCCTTCAGGCGCTCGGTGTGGCGCGCGACGCCGATCGGGTCGAGATCGAGGCCGAGGCGGCGTCGGGAGAGCGCGTGAGCGCCACACTGCGCGCCGGCGCTGGGCCGGCGGAGCTCCCGTCGGGCGGCGCCGCGCCCCGGTGGGTGGTTCGTCGGGAAGAGCCGTACTGGTTCGAGAGGCTCGAAGGCGGCACGCTTTTCGTCCAGTACAACGACGCTTCCGTCGACCGAAAGGAGGAACCGTTCGCGACCTTCTGCGCGCGCCTCGAGCGGGCGGCGCGCGAGCAGCCGCTCGAGCGGCTCGTCCTCGACCTACGCTGGAACGACGGCGGCAGCATACGGCGCGCGCGGCCGCTCCTGCGCACGCTCATCCGTCTCGAGGACGTGCTGCCCGAGGGAAAGCTCTTCGTCGTGACGAGCCCCCGAACCTTCTCCGCAGCGGCGCTGCTGGCGACGGACATCGACGAGCACACCTCGGCGCTTTTCGTCGGGGAGCCGACCGGCGGAAGGCCGAACTCCTACGGCGAGCTGCGCCGGTTCCGACTGCCGAACAGCGGCATCGAGATCCGCTATTCGGCCTGGTACTACCAGCAATCGACTCCCGACGACCGCCGGCCCGCGATCTTCCCCGATGTCGTCGCCGAGCTCACCGCCGAGGACTTCCGGCGCGGCGAGGATCCGGCGCTTCGGGCGATTGCGCGTTTTCGCCCGCGGATACCGATCTCCGAGGTCGTGCGGCGCCGGCTTTCGGAAGCAGGCGCCACCGTCGCGGTCCGTGAGTACCGGACTCTGAAGGACAAGCGTTTCAACGAGTACCTCTTCGACGAGAAAGAGCTCGAGAAGCTCGGGCGAGAGCTCCTCGAGAAGGGGCAGCTCGACGCCGCGGCCGCGATTCTGGGTCTCAACCGAGATCAGTTCCCCTGGTCGGCGCAGGCGCGCGTTCTCTTCGGCGACGCCCTGGCGCGCGCCGGACGTTGCGGCGAAGCTCGGGCGGAGTACGAGGTCGCCTTCGACTACGACCGCTCATATCCGACGCCGGAAGAGCGGATAGCGAAGCTCGGCGTCTGCGGCGCCCCACGATCGAACCGATGACGCTTCACTCGACCCTTGCGGTAAAGACCTCCTCCATCAGGAACGGTCGACGACAGCCCGAGCTCGGCTCGAGTTGCCTGCGGCTGTCGGTCCAGATCGGATAGGAAACACCGCCGTAAGAAACGAGCCCCTCGTAGTCCCCCTGCTGATTGCCGTAGTTGATCGCCTCGCAGGGGAAGACGCCGTCGCAGTCGTGCTCGTTGGAGCTCTCGGTCGAGACGCGGACGTTCGGTTCCCATGTCAGCCCGCCGTCCGTCGACGTCGAGAGGTAGTAGTCGGTCTCGTAGCGCTGTCCGGTCGTGTCGTTTCGCGTGTCGTAGAAGGCGACGTTGGCATCGCCCGTCACCGGATCGACCGAGAGCCAGTGATTGAATCGGTCCACCGGCTCACTCAACTGATCGGTGACCGGCGCAGGGCTCGACCAGGTCGCGCCGTGATCGTCGGAGTGGGCGAGCAGGACGTCGGTGGTGCCGTCCTCGGTCAGGTCGATCCACGAGCAGTAGAGACGCCCGCGATGCGGGCCGGCCGAGCGATCCGCGTCGCAGGCCGGATAGACGAGCGCCTCCCGCACGAACTCTGCCGGAATCGCGATGTCGAACGGGATCAGCTTCGGCGCGACGACTGTCGGAGTCGCCCAGGTCGCGCCGCCGTCGAGCGATCGGTTGAGGACGATCGCGTTTGCGACGTAGTCGTTCCAGGCGACGTAGAGCTCGCCGTTCGGTCCCACGAACGGGTCCGCACCGATCGAGCCCCCCGGTCCCTTCGGATCGTCCGCCCGGGTAGTGGTGAACGTCGCCCCGTGGTCCGTGGAGCGGGCGACGCGCACCCCGCCGCTCGTCGAGCCTCCGACCGCGGCATCCCAGGCGATGTACACGTTGTCGCGGAACGGGCTCGTGAGGTTCGTGTCCGCGGCGATGATCGGCTTGTCGTTGAAGTGATTGCTGCCGGGCTCGAAAGAGAAATAGGTGACCGATGGATAGGTCTGTCCTCCATCGGTCGATCGCGCGACGGCGATTTCGGTTCCCTTGACCCCGTTGCCGTTGCCGAAAAAGACGACGATGTACCCATAGAAGACGCTGCCTTGCGTATCGAACGCGAGGCTCGGATCGGAGCCGAAGCGATGGCCGTTCGTCCCGATTGGATCCGGCAGCGGAAGGTCCACGCCTCCCCAGGTGTCTCCGCCGTCGGACGAAAAGTAGCCGCGCATGGGGTCGCGGAAGATCTCGTTCGAGCCGGCCGCGAGGACGCTCGGATTCGCCGGGTTGATGGTGATGAACGTCTCGCTCTGGGGCCCGCACTCGTTGGATACGTCCACGTTCGTGCTGACCGCGAGGGGCGGCGACGCGATGGGCGGCGACGCGGACGCGGCGGGAAGGAGCGCGAGGGCCGTCTCGTATTCTACCGAGACGGTCCGCCCCGGGCTCGGGTCGGGGCCGTTCTTGAGCAGGAACTGGTACTTGTCCCACCAGGTTGGATTGTGCGGACCCTTCGCCGCCAGAGAGCAGGGCAGAAGGAGAGCGAAAAGCAGTAAGAGCGCAATTCTCCGGTTCATAAGACCTCCGCGGGGTCAGGTCTCCACCTCACACTTTTGACAAGCCAGTCTGTCACATATGACGCGGGGTCAGGTCTCCACTTGCCACATCGCTCCCGACACCGAGGGCTCGTCATTCCAAGGAGCGAGATCCCTCGCTTCGCTCGGGATGACAAGGGCAATCTGTGCGCTACGGACACGTCGCGAAAGCCGCGGCGTCTGCAACGGCAGCCGCCGGCGGACCGGGGTAATTGAAATAGATCTTGGCGCCTCCGCCCTGGACGTCTGTGAATTCCAGCCGGTAGAAGACGTTGGTCGCGCCCGCGCCGAACGCCCAGTAGTGGTTGTTGAAGCCGCAGCCGTTGACGATCTTGGCGAGCACCTCCCATGAGTTGGGGGCGAAGAAATAGAACATCGCGGAGTCCGGGTTCGGGCACGAGACGACCGTTCCGACCCCTGTGTTTCCCATGAAGTCGCGCCAGGAGACCGTCACGGAGAACCGCCCGCTCAGGCACGCCGCCGTCGAGGTCCCCGAGCCGCAGGTCAACATGGCCGGGAAGTTCAGGAAGCCGAGGTCCCCGACGACGCTGCCGCCGTGCGCGTCCACGGCGTCGTTGCCGCCCGCGTCGAGGTTCCAGACCGCAACGAGCCCGGGCATTGCCGTGGCGATCGGGACGTTGATGGACCCGCGGATCTGCTCCACCGTCCGCGCGACGTTCCAGAGCCGCACCTCGTCGATCGAGCCCTGAGGCGGAAAATCCCAGGCGACGTCGCTCCCGATGCGCACGTTGGAAGAATTCGTCGGAAGAGCTCCGGCCTCCGGGAAGGTCCCGGCCAGCTCTCCGTTGATGTAGTGAAGGCGATTGACTCCATCGTAAGTAACCGCGATGTGGGTCCACTGCGACGTCGGCACGGCGCCGCCATCCTTCGCCGAGCCGACCCCGGCCAGATGGGAGCGCAGCGTGTTTCCGCAGATCCCGACCCAATAGGTCTGGGTGAGGTTCTTCCCGATGACGCTGCGGCAAGTCTCGCCGCCCGCGTTCGTGGGGAAGTTGCTCACCCACGCCTCGATCGTGATCGCGCCGGTCGGGTTCAAGTCGGCCGAGTGCGGGATGTCGATGTATATGCCCGCCGTCGCGTTCCAGACTCCCCAGGTGTTGAAGGGCTGGGCTCCCGCGGCCGCCGGCAGGAGCAGCAGGAGGGCGAGCGCGGCCAGGATCAGAACGAGGATGCGGGTGTGATTCGAAGAGACCGGTCGGACGATCAGGGGATACATCACGTTCCTCCTTCCGCTTCGCGGCGGCACCATGCCGTCGGCGTCACTTGCCGGGCTCCGCCCCGGTGGACGTGGCAGGGCCCGTACTCCCACTGTTCCGCGCAGGACTTGATCAAGAGGATCGCTGGACGCGCCCTCCCCCCGGGAATCTACACCTCCTCGCCACCCGAGGGCGTCTCCGCGCTGAACTCGGCCCGCCCCCAGGAGGGGAGCTCGAGGGATTGCCCGCGCTCACTGCACGCCAGTCAGAAGCGAAAGATCCGCAACCGCGGGCTTTTTCGTCAGCGTGTTCGGGCCGGAGGGGGGCCCACCTCGGGCCCACACCGCGGCAAGGCAACTCAGAAGACTCGCGTGAGCGGGACTTCGAGGCCGGGGAGGGAAGGCGAGCGCAGAACGTCGTGGCCGGTGTAGAGCGCCTCCCGCCGGAAGCCATGCTCCGTGTTGACGAGTACCTCGACGGTCTTCCTGTCGGGATCTGCGAACCACATCTCGCGGACGCCGAAACGCGCGTACTGTTTTGCCTTGAAGACCCGGTCTCGCTTCCGTGTCCCCGGCGAGAGGACCTCGACGACGAGGTCGGGAGCGTCCGAAATGTACTTCCCGCCGACGATCGCGAGGCGGCCCGAGGAAACGAAAAAGATGTCGGGCTGCAGGACGTCGAACCGGGACAGGACGACGTCGCAGGGAGATATGAAGACTTCACCGGCGCCGACCCCGGCGACGTGCGTGTCCAGGAGAAATCCCAGCCGCTTTACGACCCTCTGGTGGTACGGCGTCGGCGCGGGAGTCAGGTACAGCTCTCCGTCGATGACCTCGTAGCGGCGGTCGTCAGGCAGGAGGACGTAGTCCTCGTAGGTGAAGCGGAGCGACTCGGGGACGCTCATTCGCTCGTCATTCTATTGTCGCGATGTGAGAGCGAGATCCCTCGCTTTGCTCGGGATGACAAGGAGGGAAGAAGCTCGGGATGACAAGGAGGGAAGAAGCTCGGGATGACAAGGAGGGAAAAGGGGCGGAGCGGAGAGCTCCGACCCCGATGAAGACGCCGTGACCGCCTGCGGGATCGGCGCCAGGGCTCGGGGGACCGCAAGGTCCCCCGCTGAGATTATTCGGAGACTCTTAGTATTCGATACCCCTCCTCAAGGACCTCGACGCCGGCGCC
>DASWIB010000253.1:0-3233 GCA_036397915.1 Thermoanaerobaculia bacterium
TAGCCGCACTCCCTTATGCACCTCTCGCTCATTCTGAGCTCCGCGTTGTGGGCGGTCCTCGCCCCTGAGCTCGTCGAGGAGGGAACGATCCGGCTCTTCTACCTGCAGCATCCCCTGGGGTACGAGCGATACACGCTCTCCGGCGACGGCGGCGACCTCCTCCTCACGTCCGATTTCGACTTCACCGACCGCGGCGGCCAGGTACAGCTCGTTGCCACGCTGCGGATGGGCGGAGATTGGACGCCCCGGCGGTTCCAAGCGAAGGGCAAGAGCTACCGCTTCGTGAACGTGGACAGTGAAGTCGCCTTCGACGGTGGCTCCGCTTCGGTGCGGGTTCGGAACGAAACGAGTCGGGTGGCGATTCCCGATCGGATCTTCGCCGTCGACGGTTACGCCCCCTTTTCCGTCCAGGCGATGCTCGTTCGCTACTGGAGCGCGCACGGCCGGCCCGAGATCGTCGCGACTCTTCCCGGTGAGCCCTTGAACGAAGTCCGCGTCGAGCATCGCGGGCAAGACGAGGTGAAGGTCGAGGAGCGGGTGGAGAAGCTCGACCGCTTCACCGTCGAGGGGGTGGTCTGGGGACGGGAAACTCTGTGGCTCACCGAGAGCGGCACCTTCGCCGCCGCGGTGACGCGCGCGGGAGGGCTGAGCTTCGAGGGAGTGCGCGAGGACCTCGCCGAAGCCCTACCCGCGCTCGCGGCTGTGGCCGCGAAGGAGGCGGTCTCCGATCTCGGCGTCATCTCCCGGGGCGTCTCGCCCGTGGCTTCGGGGACGTTCGCGCTCGTGGGCGGAAGAGTCGTGGACGGTACGGGCCGCGCGACTCTCGAGGACGCTATCGTCCTCGTTCGCGACGGCCGCATCGACTCCGTCGGTCCCCGGGCGGAGATCGAGATCCCGCCCGGGGCGCTCCGAATAGACGTCCGCGGAAAGACGATTCTTCCCGGACTCTGGGACATGCACACCCACGTGACCCAGGTCGAATGGGGACCGGTCTACCTCGCGGCGGGGGTCACTACCGTTCGGGACATGGGAAACGAGCTCGAGCTCATAACCGCGCTCCGCGACGCGATTTCCTCGGGGAGCGCCCTCGGCCCGCGACTTCTTCTCGCCGGACTCGTGGACGGGGGAGGGCCGAACGCGTTCGGCACCGTCGCCGCCGCCGCTCCCGAGGAAGGAAGGGCGGTCGTCCGTCGCTATCGCGACCTCGGCTTCCAGCAGGTGAAGCTCTACAACCTTCTCGAACCGGACGTCGTTGCCGCGATCGCGGACGAAGCGCATCGGAGCGGCATGACGGTGACGGGGCACGTCCCCGCGGCGATGACTCTCCACCAAGCGGTCGAAGCCGGCATGGACCATATCGCCCACCTCGCCGTCCGCGACGAGCCGGGCTCGGAAGAGCTTCTCCGCACCGTGCGGTTCTTGCGAGAGCACGGCACGGTCGTGGATCCGACGCTTTCGTGGGGTGAGCTTCTCGGGCACTCGATTTCGACGCCTATCGCTTCCTTCCAGCCGGGGTTCCCGAAGATACCGTCGCCCCTCCGGAGACTCTTCGACAGCGCCGGTAACGCCGACGTCGAGCCCGCGGCGGCTCGCGCCCGGGTCGAGCGCGGGCTCCGGATCGTGGGCGAGCTTCACCGCGCGGGTGTCCCCATCGTCGCCGGCACCGACGAGGGGATTCCCGGGCACAGCCTTCACCGCGAGATCGAGCTCTACGTCGAAGCCGGGCTCACACCTCTCGAGGCCCTCCAGACGGCGACGATCGTGCCCGCTCGCGCGATGGAGCTCGAGAAGGAGCTCGGCACCGTCGAGGGAGGCAAACGCGCCGACCTCGTCGTTCTCGACGCGGATCCGCTGGAGCGCATCTCGAACATCCGTTCGGTGCGCTTCGTCGTCACCGACGGACGAATGTACGACTCGGCGGCGCTGTGGCGAAGCGTGCGCTTCGCACCCTGAGCGGACCGGAATTCCGACCCACCACGCTCGGTCCGGCTTGCCGGTCGTTTCGTCGGCGCGGCTGAAGGTCCGGTGCTAGTAGCTCAGGTCGGCAGCGCGCAACCGCTTCGCTAGCGCCTGCAGGAGCTTCCATCCGATGGCGCCGTTCCCTTCGACCAGCGGGCGGAACTCCCAGAACGTGAGCCCGTAGCAAGCCAGGTCGGTCGCCGCGGTCACCGTGGCCGAGCGGGGGCCGCCGTCGATACAGGGCGATCTCGCCGAAGTAGTCGCCCGGGCCGAGGGTGGCGTGGTGGACGCCTTTTACGCCGTCGAGTTGGCCGAGCACATCGCCCGGCAGATGGCCCCTTGAGCCCAGCTGCGTTTCGGAATCTCGCCCGCCGCGATCAGAGTGTCACGACGGCCAGACTCGGATCGTTTCCGAAGCCTCGGACCAGAAGGACGTTCTGTCCCTCTACCCCGAGACCGAGATCCCGGGCGAGTCGCCGCGCCAGATCCTCCGGGCGGTCGAACTCCCTCTCTTCCACCAGCCGCGGAATGATTCCCCAGAGAAGGCCCGTCTTCCGGCAGATGCCCGAGTCCGGCGAGGTCGCGACGATCGGGGCCGCGGGCCGAGACGCGCTCATAACCTGAGCGGTGCGGCCGCTCTTCGAGATCACCACGATGGCTCGCGCCTGGATGTCCCGCGATAGCTGCGCCATCGCTCTCGCGAGCGCGTCCTCGGCCGGCATCGGAGCCTTGGAGTCGGGCGGGGCGTCTGCGGGCTTCGATAGAACCCGGAAGCCTCCGGTGTGCCAGAGATACGCCTCGGTCTCGCGAGCGACGGTATCCATCATCTCGACGGCCTGGACGGGATATTTCCCGGTCGCGGACTCCGCCGAGAGCATCACCGCATCCGCGCCGCTTCGGACGGCGAGGGCTACGTCCGAGACCTCGGCCCGGGTGGGGCGGGGCTTCTCGACCATCGACTCCAGCATCTGTGTCGCCACGATCACCGGCTTCGCCTTAGCACGCGCGCGGTCAGTGAGCTGGATCTGAATCAGAGGCACTTTCTGCGGAGGCATCTCGACCCCGAGGTCTCCGCGCGCGACCATGATTCCGTCCGCGGCGTCCAGGATGGCGTCGATATCCTCGAGCGCCTCCGGCCTTTCGATCTTGGCGATGATGGAAACGCGGCCTCCGCTCTCCGCAACCAGGCTCCTCAGCTCCTCGACGTCGGCCGCGCGGCGAACGAAGGATAGAGCGAGGAAATCGACCCCGAGCCCGAGAGCGAACCGGGCATC
>DASWIB010000254.1:0-2649 GCA_036397915.1 Thermoanaerobaculia bacterium
CCACGAGGCTCTGCCTCCGCTGGCGCACGGGAGGGACTTTCCGGTATTCGTCCGCGCTCTGTTGGGCCGCGTACCCGCCGGGTGACCGCAGCGCTCCCTCGAGTCAGACTCGGGATCTCGTCGCGGGCCGGTTTCGAGCCCCGGCGGACGCCGGGACGCGACTCCAACCCTCCTACTCCGGTGTCGTGTAGGCGGCGGTGATGCCTCCGTCGACCGTGAAGGCGGCGCCGTTGATGTAGGACGACTCGTCCGAAGCGAGGAAGAGGGCCGCGCGGGCGATCTCTTCGGGTCGGGCGAGGCGGCCGGGAGGGATGTGGACCATCCGGCGCGCGCGCCGCGCCGGGTCGGAGAACAGCTCGGCAAGGAGCGGCGTCTCCACGGGGCCCGGACAGATCGCGTTGGCGCGGATTCCTCGCCGCGCGAACTCGATCGCGATCTCGCGCGTCATCGAGAGCACGCCCCCCTTGCTCGCGGTATAGGCGATCTGCGGCGTCGCGGCGCCCATCAGCGCGACGAAAGACGCAGTGTTCACGATGCTTCCTCCTCCGGATCGCAGGAGGGCAGGAATCCCGTACTTGCACCCCAGAAAGACGCCCTTCAAGTTCACGGACATCACGAGATCCCAGGTCGCCTCGTCGGTCTCCAGCACGGAGCCGTCGGCGGCAGGAAAGATCCCCGCGTTGTTGAACAGGACGTCGAGACGTCCGTAGCTCTTCTCGGCCGCCTCGACCATCGCGCGCACGTCGGCCGCTCGGGAGACGTCCGATCGCACGAAGACGGCGCGACCGCCGCTCGCCCCGATGGCGGACACGGTCTCGCGACCCGCCTCCGCGACGACGTCGGCCACGACGACGCTCGCCCCCTCCCGGGCGAAGAGAAGCGCGGACTCCCGGCCGATCCCGCTGCCGGCCCCCGTGATGAGCGCGACCTTGCCCTTCAATCGCATCGCCAGCTACCCCCTTTCGAAGAACCGCGCGCGTTCCCAGTCGGTCACGGCCTCGTCGAACTTGCGCTGCTCGGTCCGCGCGAAGTGCAGGTAGTGCTCGACGAACTCTTCGCCGAACGCCTCCCGAGCGAAGCGGCTCTCGGCGAACTTCCCGATCGCCTCGTGAAGCGTCACCGGCACGCGCGGAAGCTCGCTTGCCGCATAAGCATTCCCCTCGAAGGCCCGCGGCGGCTCCGTCCGCTGCCGGATGCCGTCCATTCCCGCGGCGAGCACCGCAGCGTATGCGAGATAGGGATTCGCGTCCGATCCCGGAATCCGGCACTCGATCCGGAGCGAGTCTCCGTGCCCGAGGACCCGGAAGCCCGCCGTCCGGTTGTCGGGGCTCCACGCGATCGAGGTGGGAGCAAAGGAAGCGCTCTGGAAGCGCTTGTAGGAGTTGACCGTGGGCGCCCAGCACACCATCAGCTCATCGGCATGCGCCATCCAGCCGCCGAGGAAGAACCGGAACTCGTCGCTCGCGGAGATCGGACCGAGCCGCTTCTCTCCCACGAATCGATTTACTTCGCCCGCGGCGTCCCAGAGAGAGAAGTGGATGTGCATCGAGCTTCCGGCGAGCCGCTCGCTCCACTTGGCCATGAACGTCACCGCGAAGCCCTGCCGATCCGCGATCTCCTTGGCCGCGTGCTTGGTCAGAACGTTGCGGTCGGCCTGCTCGAGAAGCTCGCAGAACCGGACGTTCAATTCCTGCTGCCCGGGTCCCCATTCTCCCTTGGAGCCCTCCATCGGCACGCCGCTCGCCTCGAGCCCCCGCACGATCGCGCCGACCAGCGGCTCTTCTTTCGTCCCCTGCAGAATGTGGTAGTCCTCGATGTAGGCGGAGAAAGGCTCGAGATCCTGGTAGCGTTTCCGGCGGGCGGATTCGTAGCTCTCCCGGAAGAGGTACATTTCGAGCTCCGCTCCCGCCTTCGCGGTGAAACCGAGGTCCCGCGCGCGCTCGATCTGGCGGGCGAGCACGCGGCGCGGCGCCACCTCGACCGGCCGATCGCCGGGATCGGTCACCAGGTCGCACAAGACAATCGCCGTCTTCTCGAGCCACGCGGCGCGCCGCAGCGTTTCCCAGTCGGGAAGGCACCGGAAATCGCCGTATCCGCTCTCCCAGCTCGTCAGCCGGTAGCCCGGTACCGGATCCATCTCCATGTCGCAGGCGAGCAGGTAGTTGCAGGCGTGCATTCCGGTCGTGGCGGCGCTCTCGACGAAGAAACGCCCGACCAACCGCTTGCCCACGAGACGGCCATAGAGATCCGGGAAGGCTGCGATGACAGTCTCGATCTCACCCCGGTCGACGTGCTGGTTGAGCTGCTGCCGCGTGAGTTTGCCCGGGACCGGGACTGCCCCCATATCTCCTCCGGCCGGTCCGATCGCGCGGGGAGTCTACCCGCACGGTGCGGACAGTTTCCGCGAACGTTGCGACACCATCTCCGGGAGATTTCCGCTGCGCAGGGTCCCGTGTTCGAAACGCGGCGGGCGCGCCCTGTCTTTCGATGACGCGGCCGGGTGTTCCGCGCCAGTGTGTTTCCCGCGCGAAGGTATATCGTCCTTCGCGCTTTGGAGGAAACTCTCATGAAACCGATCCACCGCGTTCGGATGCCGACCTTGTTCGCGACGGTACTCAGCGCCCTCTTGTTCGTCGAATCGTCGGCGGC
>DASWIB010000255.1:0-2589 GCA_036397915.1 Thermoanaerobaculia bacterium
CGTCGAAGGCTCCTTTCCGCGGCGGTCGAGCCAACCCCAGAACGCGATGAGCGGCCAGGTCAGCGCGATCACCCAGAAGGGGTTGATCGCGTTCGAGATGACCCCCGAGACGTTATCGGTCTTGAGAAGGCCGAGCGTGAAAACCTTGACGATGACCGGTACGACGCGCGAAGCGGTCCAGTCCGTGTTGTCGTTGGCGAAGTAGGTCCACGTCGCGCCGTTCTGGTGGAAAGCCATCCAGAACACGACGACGATCAGGAAAACGACGATGAGAGCTCCGATGCGCGTCTTGTCGGGCACCGCGTCGATCGCGACGGCGCGTTTCCGCGCCTCCGCGGCGAACATGCCGCCCGGCGTCATCGGAATCGAAGTCCCGGCGGGCGGCGGAGCATCCACCGTCGCGAGCGCCGCCTCCGGCTCCGCTCCCTTCGGGCCGCTCGCCGCCGTCCCCACATCGACGCCCGCGACGTGCTTCTTGAACCTCCAGAGAACGAAGACCGAGATGACCATTCCGCCGGCGGCCACCGCGAACGCCGGGTGGAATCCGTGCCACTGCCGGACGACCTCAGCGACCACGGGCGCGAGAAACGCGCCGATGTTTATGCCCATGTAGAAGATGTTGTACGCGCGGTCTTTGAGGTGGCTCCCCTCGGGATAGAGCTTGCCGACCATCGCCGAGACGTTGGGCTTGAAGAAACCGTTGCCGACCACGAGGCACAACAGGGCGATGTACATGATCGGGACGGAGCGGAAGGACAGCAGCAGGTGTCCCGCCATGAAGAAGAGTCCCCCGATCATGACCGAGCGGCGATAACCGAGCTTCTTGTCCGCGACCCAGCCGCCGACCAGCGGACTGAAATAGACGAGCGCGAGGTAGAGAGCATAGAGGCGCGTGGCGCGATTCCTCGTCCAGCCGAACCCTTCCGTCGGGTTCTGGAGGTAGAGGGTGAAGAGCGCGAGCATCGTGTAGAAGCTGAAGCGCTCCCACATCTCGGTCGCGAAGAGGACGTAGAGACCCCGGGGGTGCCGGTCGAGGTCGCGGGAAGCGGCGGGAACGGCCACGGCGGCGGTCGTCATCGGCCTTCGCTCTCCTTTACTCGCGCCGGCAGGTCGTCGCGAAGTTCTAGACCGCTGTCTCCGGCGCGATCTTCGGCCCGACCGTCGGGGTCGTGTGCTCTTCGGGCCGCCTTCCCATGAGACGACGGATCGGCTTCGCGAGGACGAGCAGAAGAATTCCGGCGACGCCCGTCACCTTTGCCACGAACCCGAAGAGCTCCGGTAGGGGCATGCTCTCGCTGCCGCCCGCGACGAGGCCGGCGATCAGGTTGCCGAGCGCGCTCCCCATGAACCACGTGCCCATCATCTGGCCGACGAGCCGGGGCGGAGAGAGCTTGGTGACACTCGAGAGTCCAACCGGTGAGAGACAGAGCTCTCCCACCGTGTGCAGGAAGTACGTCGCGACGAGCCAGTGGGCGCCGACCTTCGCGGCACCTCCCTGCGTCCGAAGGGCCGCCCACACCATGACGAGGAATCCAATCGCGAGGAACACGAGCCCGTAGCCGAACTTCGCGGGAGTCGAGGGCGAGCGGGAGCCGAGCTTCAGCCAGATCCAGCCGAACACCGGCGCCAGCAGGATGATGAACATCGAGTTGACCGACTGGAGCCACGAGGCCGGCACCTCCCAGCCGAAGAAGATCCGGTTCGTCAGCCGGTCGGCGAAGAGGTTCATCGACGATCCCGCCTGCTCGAACCCCGACCAGAACATCGCGGCGGAAACGAAGAAGAGGAAGATCACGATCACGCGCTTCTTCTCCGGGGTGGAGAGACCACCGAAGAAGAGGACCGACGCGAAGTAGACGAGCGCGAGCGCCACGATCACGGCGCCCGTCGCCCGGGCGATCCCCTGCAGCGTCAGGTTCACGACCCCGGTCGAGTCGAGCAGGAAGAGAAGCAGCGCGACGGCCGCGATCACTCCGACTCCCACCAGAAGTCCGCGCCGCGCGCGGAGCACGGCGCCGGAGCGCTCCCCCTCCGTCTTGCGGAATCCCGCGGTTCCGAGATAGCGGCCGCCGAACCGGTACTGGACGAGGCCGAGAACCATGCCGACTCCGGCCGCCCCGAACCCGAAGTGCCAGTTGATGCCCTCCCCGAGGTAGCCGCAGACCAGCGGACCGAGGAAAGCACCCAGGTTGATCCCGGAGTAGAAGACGGAGAACCCTGCGTCGCGCCGCGATCCGCTTTCCGGATAGAGGTCGCCGACCATCGCGCTGACGTTCGGCTTCAAGAGGCCCGTGCCGATCACGATCAAGCAGAGACCGAGGTAGAAGGTCGGTACGGTCGGTACGGCCATGCTGAAGTGGCCGGCGGCGATGATGCAGCCCCCCACGAATACGGCTTTTCTCTGTCCGAGCAGTCGGTCGGCGATCCATCCGCCGGGCAGCGCCATCAGGTACACGCCGGCGGTGTAGAGCCCGTAGATCGCGGCGGCAGTTGCATCCGTCATTCCGAAACCGCCGGTCTGGACCGAAGCGACGAGGAAGAGGATCAGGAGGCCCCGCATCCCGTAGTAGCTGAAGCGTTCCCACATCT
>DASWIB010000256.1:0-16501 GCA_036397915.1 Thermoanaerobaculia bacterium
GGATGACAGCGGCAAAGCGCTCGGGATGACAGCGGCAAAGCGCTCGGGATGACAGCAACGAAGCTCGGGATGACAGCGGCAAGGCGCTCGGGATGACAGCAACGAAGCTCGGGATGACAGCGGCAAAGCGCTCGGGATGACAGCGGCGAAGCGCTCGGGATGACAGAGGAAATGGTGGAGCGCTGGCGGACGCCGGCGGCCGGTATCCTCTCGGGCGGGCTGTTCGCCCTTGCTTTCCCCCCTTTCGAGCTGCCGCTCTTAGCGCCCATCGCGCTCGTGCCCTGGATCGTTGCGCTCGCGACGGAGGAGAGGCGGTGGCGAGGACTGCTCTCGGGCTTCCTCTTCGGTTTGACGTACTGGCTCGTCTCGATCCCGTGGGTCGTCTACGTGGTGACTCGATTCGGAAGTCAGTCGAAGGCGATGGGCGCTCTCTCCCTCGTGATCCTCTCGACGATCCTCGCGGAGTGGCCGGCGCTCGTCGGTTGGGCGGCGGTGGCGGTGGCGCCGCGGCACTCGCTCTCGCGGCTCACGGTCTTTCCGTTTCTCTGGCTCGCTTCGGAGCACGCGCGAGCGAACGTCTACGGCGGCTTTCCCTGGAACCTGACCGCCGAGTCGCTCTATCGCCATCCGATCTGGATCCAGTCGGCGGCGTTGTGGGGAGCTTACGGGGTCGGGTTCGTGGTCGTGCTCGTCTCGACTCTTCTGGCAGGCGCCATCGTTTATCGCCGCCTCCGTCTGATAGTCGACGCAGGCGTACTCGTCCTCGCGGTCGGCATTGCGGGCGCGATCCGCCTCGCGTCTCCGCCTACCCGCGCCGGAAAGCTCGCCTCCGTCGCGCTGCTCCAGCCGAACATCACGCAGGAGTCGCGGCTGCTCGAGGAGCGCGACGCCGAGAATTACGCCGCAGTGATCAACCAGGCCCGGGAAGCCGCGCGCGCCCGACCCGACCTGATCGTGATCCCGGAATCGGCGTTTCCCGTTTACTGGGAGACGAGTCGCACCTTGCGCAGCGACCTGACCGACCTCGTCGGGAAGTGCCGTTGCGCGCTCCTCTTCAACGACGTCGACATCGAGACCGACGAGCACTACTACAACGTCGCTCGCCTCCTGACCACGGCCGGAATCGGAACGCCGTACCGCAAGGTCCACCTGGTTCCCTTCGGGGAGTACGTACCGCTGCCGCGGTTCTTCTTCTGGGTCCGTCAGGTCTCGACCGAGATCGGAGAATTCACGGCCGCGCGCGAACCGGCCGTCCTCAAGGGTGACGTCTTTGCCGTCGGGACCGGCGTCTGCTACGAGATCCTGTATCCGCTTCTCTCCTGGAAACAGGTCCGCGGCGGAGCGAACCTGCTCGTCACGATCTCGAACGACTCCTGGTACGGCGCGGGCGGCGCGCAAACCCAGCACTTTGGCGGGGCCGTGCTGCGCGCCGTCGAAAACGAGCGCTACCTGCTCCGGGCGGCGATCACCGGAATCTCCGGGATGGTCGACGAGAAGGGGCGCATTCTCCGAGAGATCGGTCCCGACGAGAAGGGCACGATCCGCGGCGAGGCGCAACTCCTCACCACGCGCACTCCCTGGACCCGGTACGGGTTCGCGTTTTCCGGTCTCGGCGACGCTGCCGCGATCGGCGTGCTACTCTTCGGCCTCGTTCGCTGGCGCCGGGGGCGCCGCTTACGAATTCAACGATGACCGAACGGGACGACCTGATCTCCGCGCTCACCGATGCCTCGGAACGCCTGTCGGCGCTCCGGGGCTACCTTTGATCGCGACGCCGCGCGGAGCGCGCTCGAGGAGTTGAAGCAGAAAGCCTCGGCGCCCGACTTCTGGTCGCGCCCCGAGGAAGCCCAGGAGACTCTGCGGCGGGTCCGCACGCACGAGAAGACCTTCGAGACCGGCGATCGCCTCGACGAAATCGCCGACGAGCTCCACACTTTTGCCGAGCTCCTCCGGGAAGGCGAGCCGGCCGATCCCGACGCCCGCGAAGCGCTCAAGGCCGCGCGGGATTTTGCCGACGAGCTCGAGCTTGCGGTGAAGATGGGCGCGCCAGAGGACTCGAAAAACGCGTGGGTGATGATCCATCCCGGCGCGGGCGGCACCGAGTCGCAGGACTGGGCCGAGATGCTCCTCCGCATGTACACACGTTTCGCGGAGCAGCGCGGCTGGAAACCCGAGTTGATCGACCGGCAGGAGGGGGAGGAGGCGGGGATCAAGAGCGCGACCCTGCACGTCGTCGGTGACCACGCCTACGGCTACTTGAAGAGCGAAATGGGCGTGCACCGCCTGGTCCGGATCTCGCCCTACGACGCCGCGAAGCGCCGCCATACGTCGTTTGCGTCGGTGTTCGTTTCACCCGAGGTCGACGAGGACATTCAGATCGATATCGCCGACAAGGAGCTGCGCATCGACACGTACCGGTCGAGCGGCGCCGGAGGGCAGCACGTCAACGTCACGGACTCGGCGGTGCGGATCACCCACCTCCCGACGGGAATCGTCGTCACCTGCCAGAACGAGCGCAGCCAGGGGCGCAACCGGGACATGGCCATGAAGGTGCTCCGCGCGCGGCTCTATCAAAAGGCGCTCGACGAGCGGCGGGCGGAAGAGGAGAAGCGGGTCGGCGACAAGAAGTCGATCGAGTGGGGGAGCCAGATCCGCTCGTACGTGCTTCACCCGTACCGCATGGTCAAGGACCACCGCACCGGGTACGAAACCGGCAACACGGATGCGGTTCTGGACGGCGCGATCACGCCGTTCATCGAGGCCTCTTTGAAGTCCGCTGCCGAGAATCCAAAGTCCCGAGTCCAGAGCCCAAAGTGACCGCGAAGCGGTCATCCTGAGTGAAGCGAGGGATCTCTCCCAAGTCCGGATGAACTGGATGGAAGAAATCCAGCGGCGGCTCGCCGCTGTCTCGAGGCCCGGAGTTCCTCCCGGCGCCTCTCACCGTCGCGCCAGCGTCCTGGTGCCGCTCTTCGTCCGTGAGTCGACGCTGTGGGTGGTGTTCACGCGCCGCACGGAGACCGTCGAGCACCACCGCGGGCAGATCTCGTTTCCGGGCGGCGCCGAGGAGCCCGGCGACGAAGACCTGACGCGGACGGCGCTGCGCGAGACAGAAGAGGAGCTCGGCGTCCGGCCCCAGGACGTCAAGCTCCTCGGGCCGCTCTCTCCGATCGTCACAGTGACCGATTTCTACGTCGCGCCGTTCGTCGCGGCGATCCCGCAGCCCTACGTGTTCGCACCGGCCGAGAGCGAGATTGCCGAGGTAGTCGAGGTGCCGGTCAGCGCCCTGCGCGATCCCGCGATCCTGGAGAAGCGCTTCCTACCCGACCGCGACGGACCGGTGCTCTTCTACCGCTACGGCACGCACGTCATCTGGGGCGCGACCGCGGGGATCCTGGCCGAGCTTCTGGAAGCGCTGGAGTAAGGGGTCAGGTCTTCACGAGTTGGAGCTGCGCCCGCTTCGCCAACGACGCGCTTGCCACTTTGCAAGGCAATGTGGCAAGTGGAGACCTGACCCTGAATGTGGCAAGTGGAGACCTGACCCCATGTGCTTCTCGCCCGCTTCGATCCGGATCGGGAGGCGGTTCTGCGGCGGCGGGAGCGGGCACGTTGCGAACGCCGTGAACGCGCACGGCGGGTTGTACGCCTTGTTGAAGTCGACGACGGTCTTCCCGTCCGGACCCGGCCGGGGCGCGTAGAGGAATCGTCCGGCGCCGTACGTCTCTGCGCCGTTCGTGCGATCGCCGAAGATCAGGAACAGTTCGTCCGTGCCCTCCTCCTCGACGGCGTCCAGCCGGTACTCACTGCCGGCGATCGTGAACACGACCGCTCCGGGTGACAGCTCCTGCGTGACGGTCCCGAGCACGTTTGGGATGGGAAGGGCCTTCTTCGGCTGGTGAGGCGCGAAGCGCGCGGTGAGTCGCCAGGCCGCGCTCACCGGGTAGCTGTCGATCCCGTGGAAGGCCTTCCTCGCCGCGCTCGCGCCGTCCTTGACGCGAACGCCGAGCCGGTCGGAGCGCTGGATCAGATAGAAGGAGAGCGTTCCGTGCCGGACGACGGTCGGCTTCCCGTCCGCGTCGGAACGAAGCTCGATCGTCCCGATCGGTTTTCCGTCGTGCGTTACCGCGACGCCCGGCGCGACCGTGAGGACCGCCTTCCCCCGAGAGAGCCGGATCGTCCCGAGACGCTCCGGCGCGAGGCCGGGGAGCACGACGCGATTCGCGGCGGCCGACCCGACGGAGTTGTCGCCTTCCTCGAGCCAGGAGAGACCGACGACCGACAGCCACCCGTCCTCCGCGGTCAGGCGGCGGATCCGGTCGGCCCGCCACTTCTCGATCTCGGCGCGATGAGTCGCTTCGACGGATCTCATCGGCGGAGACGCCGCGCCGATCGACAGCTGAACCAGGAGGAAGAGCAAGCCGGGACCGGGCCTCAGCTCGCGGCGCGGTCGAGCGCGAGAAGCTGCTCCGCGCGATCGAGGTTCGCCTTCGCGGCGTCCGGCGGCTTCTCGAGCGACAGCGACTTGTGGAGGGCCTCGACGGCGCCGGCGAAGTCGCCCCGCCGCATTCTCACGACGCCGAGGTCGTTCCAGAGCACACCGGAGCTCGCGTTCACCTCCAGGGCCTCGACGAGCGCGGTCTCGGCCTCTTCGAGCTTGCCGGTCTCGAAGAGTACCGCCGCCAGGCCGCTCGCGGCCTCCTCGTTGCCGGAGTCGACCTGCAGCGCTGACGTGAACGCGGCTCGCGCTTCCTCGGCGTTCTTCCCCTCGGCCTTGAGCTGTCCCAGCGCCGACCAGAGGCTCGCGTTCGGCTGGCCGAGCCGCGCCGCGTCGTCGAGCTCGCGCTCGGCGTCTTCGAGTAGGCCCTTCTTTCGATACGCGCGGCCGAGGTTCTCGTGATAGGCGGGCTCGTCCGGTCGAATCTTCGCCGCCTCCGAGAAGTGCTGGATCGCCTGTTCGACCTCTCCCGAGCGATAGAGCATCACGCCGAAATCGTTGTGCGCTTCGGCGGAGGTGGAATCGATCTCGATCGCGCGGCCGTAGGCGAGGCGCGCCGCGCTCTCGTCGCCGGCCGCATCCATGGAGCGGCCCAGACCCATCGCAGCGGAAAGACTGTGCGGATCGAGTTGGAGCACGCGCCGGTAGTGACTTGCGGCGGTGTTCCACTTCTTCTGGCGCTCGCCGAGGCGCGCGAGCCCGAATTCGGCGCGGGCGCTCGCCGCGTCGAGCACGACCGCGGCCGTGAACTCGCGCTCGGCGTCGGCATCCTGGTTTTCCGCCAGGGCGATCTCCCCCAGGAGACGATGAGCCTCCGCGCTCTTGGGGTCGAGGTCCGCCGCCCGGCGGGCGTGGGTCGCCGCCGAGGCGAGGTCGCCGGACTTCAGAGCGCGGTCCGAGGCATCGAGCAGAGGGAGCACGTTGACCGTCGGCTCGATCGGCGCCGTCGTTCCGGCTCCGGGTGCCGTACCGGAGATTGGCCCACTCGTGACGAGACCCTTCTGAAGGTCGGACGCGCGCTGGCGCGCCGCATCCGCGTCGGCGGCGCGGCCGAGCTCCTCGTAGGTCTCCGCGAGGAGGAGCTGCACCTCCGGATCGTTGGACGCCGCCGCCGGCTTCAGCTCAGCGAGCGCCTCCTCGGCTTTGCCGTCGGTCAGCTTCCGCCGCGCCGAGCGCTTGAGGTCGCGAAGCTCGGACGGGCCGAGAAGCGGGGTCGTTCCCGCGATCTCGGTGCGAACCGATTGCGCGAGACGCGCGAAGTCGGGGCTGTAGAGGTCTCCGACGACGATGAGCTCCGGCCTCGCCGAGTAGGCCGCCCTCAGGTTGTCGCGCGCGCTCTTCGAGTTACCGGCGATGTAGAACGACCAGGCGCTGTTCAGGTAGAGGTCGGCCTTTCGCTCGGCCGCGGCGTCGGGCGACTCGGCCGCCTTCGCGTACTTCTCCGCGGCCTCCTTGAAGCGTCCCGAGTCGAAGGCGCGCTTCGCCTCGGCCTCGAGCTTTTCCGCCGCCGTCTGGGCAAAAGCGAACGCGGAAACGAGGAGGAGCGCCGCGGCGAGGGCCCGCTTCACTGGCCGATGCCCTGATCGATCGGCACGGCGGCCGGCGGGCTCCAGGGAACCTGACCGCGTTCCGGCACGGTGATCTGCCGGGTCACCGGCTGGAAACCCTCCCGGTGCAGCGTGACGCTGTAGGTGCCCTTCGGGAGCCTCAGTCGCGAGGCCTCCGGGAGGCTGCCCTTGTATTTGCCGCCGATGATCACCGCCGCGCCGGCCCACGAAGGATCGGCGTTGATGACGACGTAGCCGACGGGGAACTGATACGCGATCGTGTTCGACTCTCTTGGTCCGACCTTGAACTCCCGCTGGTAAGGCTCGAGCCCCTCCGCTTCGAAGCGCACTTTATGCGTCCCTTCGGCGAGCTCGAGCGTCTTCGCCGGAAGTGAGGGGCCGATCGGCTTGCCGTCGACGTACAGAGTGGCGACGGGGATCGAGCTGAACTGAACGCGGCGTTTGACCGCGGCGGCGGGCGGCGCGACCTCGCGCGCGGTGGAAGCGGCCGGCTCCGGCGGCTTCGCCTGAGCTTCCGCAGCGCGAGCCTTCGCGTCGGCGCCGAGCTGCGGCTCGGGGAACTCGACCGCCGGAGCCGCTTCCGGCTTCGCGGCCGCGGGCGGAGGAGGCGGAGGCGCGGAGGCTTTCCCGCGGTTCAGATAGAGGAACGCGGCGACGCCGGCCACGAGCACCGCGGCGGCAGCGATCGCGAGCGGAGCCCTGCTCGAGGGCGCCGGCGCCGCGAGAGCGGCGAGCTCGGCGCGGCGGCCGGAGATGGTCTCCTCTCCTTCGGACGCGCCGGGGTCCCGGAAGTCCACGAGCTCCAGGGCAGCCTTGGCGCGGCCGGACGCGGACGACGGCGTCGCTTCGAGAGCCGCGGGAACCCGCGCCAGCGATCCGGAGGGCGGCGTGATGGAGGACGGCACGATGCCGCCGCTCGGTGTCATGACCGTCGCGTCCATTTCCCCGGCGGGAAGGATCGCGGTCGGGAACTGCGAGGAAGTCCCGGCGAGCTCGCGTTGGAGGTTCTGGAGGTCCTGCTTCAGGGCCTCCATCGTCTCGTAGCGGTTCTCGCGCTGCTTCTCCATCGCGCGGTTGACGGCCGCGACGAGCGACGGCGGTGCGTCCGGCGCCAGCGCTTCGATCGGCTCCGGTGTCTCGTTCAGGATCTTGTACAGCACGGTCGAGAGGTGCTCGCCGCGGAACGGCTTGCGGTAGGTCAGCAGCTCGTACGCGAGGATGCCGAGCGAGAAGATGTCGGTCCGCCGATCGACCGGCTCGCCGCGGATCTGTTCGGGAGCGAGATATGCCGACGTCCCGAGCGTGATGCCGGTTTGGGTCAGGTTGGACTCCGACTGCAGCGACTTCGCGATTCCGAAATCCATGATCTTGACGGAGCCGTCCTCGAGAATGCGGACGTTCGCCGGTTTGATGTCGCGGTGAATGATCCCCGCCGCGTGCGCATAGGCGAGGCCGTCGGTGATGGCCGCCAGGATCTCGACCTTTCGGAGAAAAGGGAGCGGGTCGGACCGCTTGATCTTCTTGTCGAGATCTTCGCCGGAGAGGAACTCCTGAACGATGTAGGGGATGCCGTTCTCGACCCCGAAGTCATAGATCGTCGTGATATGGCGGTGGTGCAGGTTTCCCGCGAGCTCCGCCTCCCGGAAGAAGCGGCTCTTGATCTCCTCGTCGTTCAACTGGCACGTTTTGATCGCGACCGTGCGTTTGATGTACGGGTCCCGGCCGCGATAAACCGCGCCGAACCCCCCGGAACCGATCTTTCCGGTGATCTCGTACTTGCCGATCTTTTCCGGCAGCTTGGTCTCTTCGGGCATCCTGGCTTTTGGCGGACGGGCAAGTTTAAATGATTTTGTGGTGTTCCTCTCGCGGCCGGCTCGAGGTACTTGTCGCGGGCCGCGCGGCGCGGCCCAAGAGAGTAAACGGCCCTTGATGGAATATCCCATGGTGGAAAGCACACGACCCGCCGGTCGGGACGGCCGATAAACTCGCTTGGATGTCGCGAGCGCCACGCCTCCTCCCGATGCTCGTCGCGGTCGCTGTGCTCGCTTCAAGCTGCCGCCGCGAGGAGAAGCGTCCGCCCGATTCCGCCGGCGCGACATCGGCCGGGGCGATTCTCCATCCTCATTTCGAAACTCCGATCGATCGGCTCTTGACCGATCGGCACCTCGACCTCTACGTCAAGGTTCGGCGAGCCGCGCGGGACCGCTCGGAGGCGGACGCGGCGCGCGCTCTCGGAGTGGACCCGGACGAGTTTGCCTGGGTCCGCGCGAGAATCGTCGAGGCGCTCGTCGCGCTCGATGAGACCCGAGTTCGCGAGGCGTCCGCGGAGACCTACGTGCGGACGATCGCCTCGCTCCGGCAGACCCTGAAGAGCGTGCGCGATCCGCAAACGGCGCGCACCATCGAGGCGCAGATCGCCGGCCTCGAGCGCGAGCGTGCGGGCATGCGCCGCCCGGATTCCGTCCCTGTCGACGTTGCCGCCAACGCCCGGAAAGTGGCGGAGCGGCGGGCCGAGCTCGAGGCCGCTCTCAAGTGACGGAGCTCGAGGAGTTCCTCGCCCGCGAGATCGACGAGGGGTCGTTTCCCGGGGCGGTCGCGCTCGTCGGCACAGCGGACGACGTCGTGGACATGGCGGCGGCGGGGCACGCGGTCGTCGAGCCGGAGCGGATTCCCGTTTCGGGCGACACCCTCTTCGACCTCGCGAGCTTGACGAAGCCGCTCGTCTGCGGGTCGCTGGTGGCGATGTCCCTGCCGGCACTCGACCTCGACTCTCGGCCCGGCCGCTACCTGCCGGAGTGGAAAGCCACCCGCTACGACGGCATCACGCTGCGGTCACTCCTGACTCACACGTCCGGACTTCCCGCGTGGTACCCGGTCTATGCGCAGGGCGAGGGGGCCGTGGCTTATCGCCGGACGCTCGCGTCGATCGAGCCGGAGACGAAGCCCGGCGAGCGGGTGGTCTACAGCGACCTGAACTTCCTCGTGTTGGGAGACGTCCTCGAGATCCACCTGTCGGCGACGCTCGACCTCTCGTTTGCAGCGCTTGTCGCAGAGCCCGCCGGCTCGGATGCCCGGTTCCTTCCGGGCCGCTCACCGTCGGTCGCGGCGACGGAGAGGGGCGATGCGACCGAACGGCGCATGGCGGCCGCGCTGGGATTCTCGTATGCGCACTTCCGCAACGACGTCGTATGGGGCGACGTGCACGACGGCAACGCCTTCCGGCGCGGGGGAGTGGCGGGAAACGCCGGCCTCTTCGGCTCCGCGCGAGCCGTCTGGTCGCTCTCCCGGCCATGGCTCGATCCGGCCCGCCGGGCGCTCACCCGCGACCACACGCCGGAGCTCTCGGAGGCACGCGGCCTCGCCTGGCAGGGGAGGCGCGGTGCCGGATCGGCGATCGCCACGATGCCTGACTCGGCCTTCGGTCACACCGGCTTTACGGGCACCTCGATCTGGGCCGATCCGGAAGCCGGGCGGATCTTCGTCCTGCTCACGAACCGGATTCATCCCGAAGCGCTGGAGGGAGATTTCAACGCGGTCCGCCGCCGGTTCCTCGAAGTCGTTCAGGGGTCAGGCAGGTAGTTTGGTGATATTCGGCGATATCGGGGTCAGGCGCATGGTTTCGCGTTGTTTGTTCAATATCGCGAAAGTGTGCGCCTGACCCCTCCGACCCCCGGCGAATCCAAATCCTTTCGCGTGGTATAGATACGAGCGATGGCTTCTGAATCCGACATCGTGATCCTCGAGGGCGCCCGGACTCCCATGGCGGAGTACAACGGGCACTTTTCCGAGGTCTCGGCGATCGACCTCGGCGTCTTCGCGGCGCGGGAGGCCCTCGCCCGCTCACGGACGGATCCGGCCGAGGTGGACCACGTCATCTTCGGCAACGCGCTCCAGACCTCCGGCGACGCGATCTACGGCGCCCGGCACGTCGGGTTGAAAGCGGGGGTCCCGAAAGAGGTCCCCGCGCTCACCGTCAACCGGCTCTGCGGGTCGGGCTTCGAGTCGATCGTCCAGGGCGCGCACCGGATTCTCCTCGGGGAGGCGACGACCGTTCTCGCGGGCGGGATGGAGAATATGTCGCAGGCACCCCACGTGATTCGCGGCGCCCGCCGCGGGTTTCGCTTCGGACAGGGGCAGCTCGAGGACTCGCTCATGGTCGCGCTCCTCGACAGCTGGTGCGGGCTCTACATGGCGCAGACTTCCGACCGGGTCGCCGCAAAGTACGGGATCTCCCGCGAGGAGCAGGACGAGTACGCGCTCTCCTCACAGAAGCGCGCAGCCGCCGCATGGGACAGCTGCCGGCTCTCCGAGGAAGTCGTCCCCGTCGAGGTGAAGTCCGGGCGCAAGGGCGTGCTCGTCGAGAGGGACGACCACATGCGACCGGACGCCACGATGGAGGCGCTCGCGAAGCTGCCCCCCTCGTTCGGAAAGGACGGGCAGGTGACGGCCGGGAACGCCTCCGGGATCGTGGACGGCGCGGCGGCGGTCGTCGTCACCTCCGCGGAGAACGCGGAGCGCAAAGGGATGAAGCCGCTTGCCCGCCTCGTCTCGTGGGCGGTCGTCGGGTGCGAGCCGGAGCTCATGGGTCTCGGCCCCGCCCCGGCCGCGCGCGCCGCGCTCGCGAAGGCGGGCCTCTCGAAGGAAGACGTCGATCTCTGGGAGGTCAACGAAGCGTTCGCCGGCCAGATCCTCGGCGTCGTGCGCGAGCTCGATCTCGACCGCGACAAGTTGAACGTCAACGGCGGCGCGATCGCGCTCGGCCATCCGCTCGCGGCCAGCGGCACTCGCCTGGCTCTGACTCTCGCCAAGGAGCTCCGCCGCCGCGGCGCGCGCTACGGGCTCGCCAGCGCGTGCATTGGCGGCGGGCAGGGAATCGCCGTGGTCCTCGAATCGGCCGCGTGAGGCTCGGATGGCCGATCAGTCTTACCGCAGTCTTCCCTAGCGCCCACCTTGCTGACCTGGACGGAAAGGATCCTCTCCGTTCCGGTCCGTACGGCCGCGGTCCGCGAATTCCTGCGCGAGCTCTCGGCCAAGAGCTGGGGGGACCTGAACGGCGTGCTCGCGACCTTGAACGATGGGCAGCTTGTCCGGGAGGCGCTCGCCTACTGGCTCGACAACGAGTGGATCACGCAGGCGCCGAGCTCGCCTGTCACGGCGCTCGTGGGCCCGAACTACTCGCGCGAGTTGACGGTACGGCGGTTCTGCGGGGAGGAGGAGGAGGCCGAACTCGGCGAAGCCACCCCCGACACCCCGCCCTCGTCCCAGAAGGAGGGGGAGGGCAGTGCGGATGAAGATCAATAAGGTCGGAGTGCTCGGGGCAGGCCTCATGGGCTCGGGGATCGCAGAGGTCTGCGCGAAGAGCGGGTACGAGACGGTCGTCCGGGAGGTCTCCGAAGAGCTCGCGCAGAAGGGGATCGGGCGCATCGAGTCCTCTCTGGCGAAAGCGGTCGAGCGCGGGAAGCTCACCTCGGGCGACCGCGACGCTGCGCGCGGGCGCTTGAAGGCGACGACGGGACTCGAGGATTTCGGGGCGTGCGACCTCGTCATCGAGGCGGTCATCGAGAACCTCGACGCCAAGAAGGAGATGTTCCGCGAGCTCGACCGGATCTGCGGCGAGTCCGCGATCTTCTGCTCCAATACCTCCTCACTCACGATCACCGAGCTGTCCGCGGCGACGCGCCGGCCCGACCGCTTCGCCGGGCTTCACTTCTTCCTTCCCGCGCCGGTCATGAAGCTCGTCGAGGTCGTGCGGACGATCGCGACTTCCGACGAGACGATCGAGACGCTCCTTGGTTTCGCGAAGTCTCTCGGGAAAGAGCCGATTCTCGCGAAGGACAACTCCGGGTTCATCGTCAACCGCCTCCTCGTTCCGTACCTGCTCGATGCGGTCCGCGCCCTCGAGGAGGGGGTTGGAAGCCGGGAGGATATCGACAAGGGAATGGAGCTTGGCTGCGGCCATCCGATGGGGCCGCTGAAGCTGCTCGACTTCGTCGGGCTCGACACCACGTACGCGATCGCGGAGATCATGTTCGCCGAGTACCGGGAGAAGCGTTTCGCGCCGCCTCCCCTCTTGAAGCGAATGGTGCTCGCCGGCCGCTACGGCAAGAAGTCCGGGCGCGGCTTCTACGAGTACGGGTCATGAGCGGCGACTTTGTCCGGGTCGAAAACCCCGAAGAGGGAATCCGGGTCGTCACCATCGACCGGCCCGAGAAGCTGAACGTGCTCGACACACGAGTGCTCGAAGAGCTCGAGCGCGAAATTCCGGCGGCCGAGTCGGACCCCGCGCTGCGGTGTCTCGTCTTCACCGGCGGCGGGGGAAAAGCCTTCATCGTGGGCGCCGACATCGGCGAGCTCGCGAAGCTGACCCCCACCGAAGGGCGCGAGCACTCTCGCCGCGGCCAGACCCTGCTCGATCGAATCGAGCAGCTCCCCGTTCCGACCATCGCCGCGGTCAACGGCTATGCGTACGGTGGCGGACTCGAGCTCGCCATGGCCTGTACGATCCGCGTGGCGTCCGAGAACGCCCGGATGGGCCTTCCGGAGACGTCCCTCGGCATCATTCCCGGCTTCGGCGGAACCCAGCGGCTCCCGCGCCTGGTCGGCCGCGCGCGGGCGCTCGAGCTCGTAGTGACCGCGGAGAAAGGCTTGACCGCCGCGGAGGCCGAGCGGATCGGCCTCGTCAACCGCGTCGTGCCGGCGGGCCAGGCTCTTTCCGCCGCGCTCGACATCGCACGGAAGATTCGCGCGAACGGACCCGGGGCGTGCCGCTACGCGCTCGAGGCAATCCGTCGCGGCCTGGACGTTCCGCTCGCGGAGGGACAGGCCCTGGAGGCGACGCTCTTCGGCCTTTGCGCGGCGACGGAGGATATGAGGGAAGGGATGAAGGCCTTCCTCGAAAAGAGGCCGGCGAAGTTCACCGGGAAGTAGCCCTCTCCTGTCATTCCGAGGGCCGCAGGCCCGAGGAATCTGACCGCGTAGCGGTCATCCTGAGCGAAGCGAAGGATCTCTCCCTTGTCATCGCCAGATCCCTCGCTCCGCGCGGGATGACAAGAGTGGGGTATCCGGCGCCAGGGGGCGTGGGGGACCGCAAGGTCCGCCGCCGACATTCTCGGACACTGATAAACTCACAATGCCGTGCATCCGCCAGAGTCGGATCTGATCTACGACTGGAACCGGGCGGGGGGGGCGGTCTTCCCCGCGCGGGGAAAAGTCGAGCTGGACGACGAGACGCTGCGCGACGGCCTCCAGTCCCCTTCCGTCAAGAGCCCTCCCATCGAGCAGAAGCTGCGTCTTCTCCACTTGATGGAGTCGCTCGGCATCGACTCGGTGGACATCGGGCTGCCGGGGGCCGGGCCCCACGTCGTCGCCACGGTGACCCGTCTCGCCCGCGAGATCGTCGAGAACGGGATGAAGATCCGTCCGAACTGCGCCGCGCGCACCGTCGAGGCCGACATCCGGCCGATCATCGACGTTTCGCAGAAGGTCGGCCTGCCGATCGAGGTCGCCTGTTTCATCGGCTCTTCGCCGATCCGGCAATATGCCGAGGGCTGGGATCTCGATCGCTTGCTGCGGCTGTCGGAGAACGCGGTCACGCTCGCGGTGCGCGAGGGCCTTCCGGTCATGTACGTCACCGAGGACACGATCCGCGCGCAGCCGGACCACGTCCGCGCCCTCTACACGGCCGCCCTTCGCGCCGGCGCCAAGCGGGTCTGCGTCTGCGATACGGTCGGGCACGCGACTCCGAACGGCGTTCAAAACCTGATCCGCTTCGTTTCCGACCTCGTCGACGAGGTGAACCCCGAGGCGAAGATCGACTGGCACGGGCACCAGGACCGCGGCTTCGGCTTGCAGAACGCCCTGTGGGCGCTCGAGGCCGGCGCGCACCGAGTCCACGCCTGTGCGATCGGGATCGGTGAGCGGGTCGGGAACACGCCGATGGACCAGCTCCTGGTGAACCTGCAGCTTCTCGGGTGGATCGACCGCGACCTGACGAGGCTCCACGAGTATTGCGAGCTCGCCTCGCGAGCGACGGGCGTGCCGATCCCCGACAACTACCCGATCGTCGGCAAGGATGCTTTCCGCACCGGGACCGGGGTCCACGCCGCGGCGATCATCAAGGCTCGCAAGAAGGGGGACGACTGGCTGGCCGACCGGGTCTACTCCGGAGTTCCAGCGAGCATGGTCGGCCGAAAGCAGACGATCGAGATCGGCCCGATGAGCGGAGTCTCGAACGTGCAGTGCTGGCTCGACAACCACGAGATCCCGGCGCGGCCCGAGCTCGTCGAGGCGATCTTCCAGCGGGCCAAGGACAGCGACCGGATCCTGACCGACGACGAGATTCTCTCGCTCGTGCACGGACTCGCCCCCGCGACGGCCGCCCACTGATCCGAAAGACGTCCGCTCCTTTTCCACCTTCCTCGAGCGACTTCCTCGCGCGCGCTCTCCCGACCTACCTGGACCACCTCGCGGTCGAGCGAGGCCTTTCGCGCGCGAGCGTCGAAGCGTACCGGCGCGACCTCGAGGCGTTCGGGCGGTGGATCACCGATGCCCGGACGACTCCCGCCGGCGCGCGGCGCGATCAACTCGTCGCTTACCTCCGACATCTCCGCAATCGCGGCCTTTCTTCCCGCTCTGCTTCACGGGCACTGTCCGCCGTGCGCGGCTTCTACCGGTTCGCGACGGCGCAACTGGGGTTCGCCCGCGATCCGACCGACGACCTCTCGAACCCCAGGAGCGGCTTCGCGCTCCCCCGCACCCTGAGCGAAAAGGAGATCGACGCCCTTCTCGCCGCGCCGGATGCCGGACGGGTGCTCGGGCTGCGGGACCGCGCGATGCTCGAGCTCCTGTACGCTTCGGGTCTTCGGGTTTCCGAGCTCGTGCAGCTGCCGCGCGATCGGGTGGACCTCGACACGGGCATCCTCCGCGTCGCCGGAAAAGGGGGAAGGGAGCGGCTGGTCCCGTTCGGCGAATCGGCCGCGGGCTGGCTGCGCCGCTACCTCGCGGAAGCCCGCCCGGCGCTCGACCGAAAAGGGAAGCCGGAGCTGTTTCTTTCCGCACGGGGGGTTGCCATGACCCGGCAGCGGTTCTGGCAGCTCATCGAGGGCTACGGTCGCAAGGCCGGCATCCGACGCCGGCTCGCTCCGCATTCGATCCGGCACGCGTTTGCGACTCATCTCCTCGACCGGGGAGCCGACCTGCGGGCCCTGCAAATGATGCTCGGACACGCGGATATCTCGACGACTCAGATCTATACCCGGGTCTCCGCGAGGCGCCTCCGGGCGGTCTACGATCAATTTCACCCGAGGGCGCGGTCGAGGAGTCGTGGCAAACTGAAGGCATGAGCCTAGGAGTTTGTCCGAGTAATCCTAGCGGGGGACCTTGCGGTCCCCCGAACCCCCTGGGGGAATTCCGGCCAGGGAAGGGGGGTTTGTCCCGGCGAATGCCTCGGTTCGCGATTCTCTCGGCGGCGGTCCTCGCCGCCCTCCTCTCCGCCGCCTATCTGCGGGCGGAGCTGATCGTGTTCTCCGACGGGCGGGTGACCAAGGCCGCGGGCTACGAGGTCGTGGACGACGAGGTCGAGATCCGGGTTCGCGGTGGCGGCAGCTACCGCGTTGCCATCCGGCTCGTCGACCGGATCGTCGAGGACGAGGTCGAGGTCTCGGAGATCGAGGTCCGGGAGGTCGGCTTCGACGAAAGGGTCGCCTACGATCTTTCGTACCAGGAGGAGCGCAAGCCGCTCTTCGGCACCGCCTTCGACGCGATCATCCTGACGGAGGCCAGGAGGCACGGCATCGACGCTTCCCTCGTCTCCGCCGTCATTCGCGCGGAATCGAACTTCGAGCCGAAGGCAGTCTCCCGCAAAGGCGCGCGCGGTCTCATGCAGCTCATGCCGGCGACCGCCCAGCGTCTGGCCGTGCGCAAGCCGTTCGATCCGGCGTCGAACGTCGCGGGCGGCGTGCGGTATCTGAAGGAGCTCGCCGAGCGCTTTCATCACCGGCCGGAGCTCGTCCTCGCGGCGTACAACGCGGGCGAGAGAGCCGTCGAGACCTACGGCGGAGTCCCGCCCTATCGAGAGACGGTCGGCTACGTGAAGAAGATCCTTTCCTGGTGGACCCCGGCTCTCGCGGCGGCGGTCCCGTCGGGAAGCGCTCCCGGGGCGATCGGCGCCGTGGGGTCGAAGTCGTCGAGCCGCTGACCCGCGGCCGGTCGGCCGCCGCCGCTACTCTTCGGTGATGTCCGCCGTGATCTCGACCGGGATCGCGGCTTTGACGCTCTGGTAGGACGCACAGCGCGTTCACCTCCCGCCAAACGACGTCGAACTCGACCTTCGTCGATCTATCTCCTTTTTCCGTCGCACGTTAGGCTTCTCTGCAACGAGAAGCCGCTTCGGCAAGCGTAAGAGGAGTACGCATGAAGAGAAGGTTGGCCCTGGGTTCTCTCG
>DASWIB010000257.1:0-4242 GCA_036397915.1 Thermoanaerobaculia bacterium
GAGGCGCTCGGCGACGTCCCCCTGGTCGCGGAGGACCTCGGCACCATCACGCCCGACGTCCGTCGGCTGCTCGCGGAGCTCGGCATTCCGGGGATGAAGGTCCTTCAGTTCGCGTTCTTCGAGCCGAACAGCCCGTATCTGGCGCACCGGCACGTTCCGAACGCGGTCGTCTACACGGGCACGCACGACAACGACACCGCCCGCGGATGGTGGGAGGGCCTGGAGCCGGACACGCGGCAGCGGGCGCGCGACTACCTCGGATGCGACGGGCGCGAAATCGAGTGGGACCTGATCCGCGAGGCCTACAAGTCGGTCGCGGATCGAGCGATCATCCCGCTGCAGGACGTGTTCGGGCTTGGCAGCGAAGCGCGCATGAATACTCCGGCCGAACCTGCCGGGAACTGGAGCTGGCGAGCGCGGTCCGAAGCCTTCCGGGACGATCGCGCGGCCCGGCTCGCACGGCTGGGCGAATTGACCGGACGCCGGGGCTCATCCGTGCAGACGTGTTGGTTCGAAATCTAGGTGTTTGTCCGAGTAATCCCTTGTCGGGGGACCTTGCGGTCCCCCGAACCCCCGGGAGTTTGTCCGAGTAATCTCAGCGGGGGACCTTGCGGTCCCCCGAACCCCCTAGGGCCCGCGCCGCGCCGACCGGGGGAGCGGGGGCGCCAGGCGCGAAAGTAGAATCGCGCCACCCGACGTCGCGTACCGAACAGGAGGCTTCATGTCGCTCCGCCGCCGGACCATCCTCTTTCTCTGCCTGGCAATCGCTCCCGCGTCGCTCATCGCTCAGACGTTCAACCTGCGGGATCTCCTGACGGAGTTTCTCCGCGAGGGGATCACGCTCGCCCCGCCGACAGCTCCGTTCCCGAGCCACGCGGCGCATTTCATCGCGGAGGACTCGCCCCAGTTTCGCGCCGTACAGCAGTTCAGCGCCGCGCTCGCGAACCAACTCTCCTCTTTTCCGATCGCTTCCTCCGCGGGCGGATTCACCTACCGCTTCGATCCGGCGCTCGGGATCTTCACGCGATCGGCGGACAGCTTCGGGCCGATTTACGCGGAGCGCGCGGACACCATCGGAAAGGGGAAGTTCAACCTCGGGATCAACTACAGCCATTTCACGTTCGACGGGATCGACGACCTCTCCCTTCGCGACGGCGAAGTCCGGCTCGTCTTCACCCACGAGGACACCAACCGCGACGAGAGTAATCTCCGGCTCTTTTTCGAGGGGGATGTCATTACGGCCCGGCTCTTCCTGAAGATCGAGACCGATATCACTGCGTTCGTGGTCAGCTACGGTGTCTCGGACCGGCTCGACCTGGGCGTTGCCATTCCGCTCGTCCACGTCGACCTGGACGCGCAGACGGACGCGACGATCCAGAGGATCGCCACGGGCACGGGTGCTCCCGACATCCACCGGTTCGTGAACGGCGGGACGAGCGAGACGTTTCGGCAGAGCGGAAGCGCGAGCGGCGTCGGCGACGTCGTGCTTCGAGGCAAGTTCCAGCTGCTGCGTGGCGATCGTGGCGGGCTGTCCCTCGCCGAGGACCTGCGGCTGCCCACCGGCGAGGAGCGCGACCTCCTCGGCACCGGAGCCACGCAGGCGAAGACGTTCGTGATCGCGTCGCTCCACCTCGGGTCTTTCTCGCCGCATGTGAACGCGGGCTACACCTGGTCTTCGAACACCGACGACGACACGGACATCCCCGACGAGATTTCCTACACGGCCGGCTTCGACTGGGCGGTGAGCCCGCGGATGACCGTGGCGGTGGACGTGCTCGGAAGGGACTTCGTGGATTCGCGGACGGTGAAGGTCGTCGACACCACGTTCCAGGCGAACACGAGCAACAATCCGGCCGCGCCGCCGACGATCGTGACCGCGACTTTCCCGCGCCTCATCGCCGAACAGGGGGATTCCAACTCGCTCCTGGGCTCGATCGGGCTGAAGATCAACCCCTTCGGAAACTTCCTGCTGACCGTGAACGGATTGTTCCGGTTGAACGACGAGGGCCTGCAGGACGACTTCGCGCCGCTGGTCGCAGTGGACTACAGCTTCTGATTTCCTTTGTCGTTCCGAGGAGCGCAGCGACGAGGAATCTCTCCCTGAGGGTAGGAGATTCCTCGCTTCGCTCGGGATGACAAAGCGGGCGGCTACCGTAACCCGGTAATCACCCACCCGTCTCCGCGCTTCTCCAGGTGGATCACGCGCTCGCGTGCGTCCCGCTGTTCGCTTCCGATTCGTGGAACCGCCAGCCGTCGCTCGTAGCCGGTCACCTGCGCGCGTGTACCCGCGATCTCGACGCGCTGAATGTCGAGCTCGAGCGTCTGCGACTTCAGGTTCCTGAAAGCGCTCTCGACCATCCGCCGCCGCTCGCCCGTCAGCCCGGGATAGACCCGGGCGTAGAGGCCCACGTCGAGAGAGGTCTGAGCCTGGACGTAGAGGGCGACGGCCTCGCGCACCTTCTCCTCTTCGGACCGCACCTTCGGGGCTTCCGTCGGCTTCATTGGACTCGGCCTCGGCTCGGGGAGAGCGACGGCGGCCGTCGGAACGGGGCGTGCGGGCTCTGGCACGGGCTCCCGAGTCGGGGGAGCGCTCGCCACGGGCTCGGCCGGACGCTGCCGGGCGGACCGGGACCAGCTCTCCGCCTGCCGGAAGAGCGCGACCGCGTACTCGAACGACGCGAGAGCCGATTCGTATCGCCGCGATCCGAGGAACTTCTGCCCCTCCTTCTCCTTTCGCCGCGCGGAGTCGTAGAGAGCGGCCGCGAGCTCGGGCCCGCCGGCGCGCTGCGCCGCTCCCCGGGCGGCGCCGGCCTCCGTGCGGGCGTCCTCAGCGGCGCGGCGGAGGCGGTCGGTCACTTCTCGCGAAGGTCCTTCCGGCTGCGGCGTGGGCTCCTCCGCGGCAGGGGCAGTCGGCGGGGGTGGAACGGTCGGCAGCTCGGCGACCGCCGTCGGCGCCAGGGCCGCGGGCGCCGGGAACGCCGTCGGTGGCGGCTCTTGGGAGCCGACCGGTCCTGCTTCGGAGGATCTCGACGGTCCGCGCCGGACGGCGAGCACCGCGGCGATCAACGCGGCCGCCCCCACCAGGAGGAGCGCGGGGAACGACAGCCGCGCGCGCCGCGGCGTCGTCGCGGGCAGGGGCGTGGCGACCGTATCCTCCCACTCGCTCAGAGCTCCGGTCGGCTGGGGAGGAGGCGTCGTGGGGCCTGCCGCCGGCATGGGCGTGCCCTGAGCCAGGAAGTGGCGATCGAGCCGGTCCTGCGCGCTCGGCGTCACCGAATCGACGGCCACGCCCCGCGACTCCCGGACGCGCGCGAGGATGCGCTGGCTGGTGTCGCGATCCTGCGAGAGGCCGAGGTCGTACTTCAGGTTGATGATCTCGCGATCGAACTCCTCCGCCGTCGCGTACCGGCGGCCGCGCTCCTTCTCGATCGCCTTGAGGACCGCCGCGCGGACGGATTCCGGCACCCGGTTACCGGGATCGGAGACCGAAAAGGGGATGGCTTCCTTGAAGAGATGGGCGGCGAAGAGCTCGCGCGACGATTCGCCGCGGAAGGGCAGGGTCCCGGTCAGGAGCTCGTACAGCACGACGCCGAGCGAGTAGAGATCGCTGCGAGGATCGAGGGTCTCGCCCTCGCGGAGGCCGCCGAGCTGTTCGGGAGAGGAGTACTTGAGCTTTCCGAGAAAGATCCCGGTGGACGTGAGATTGATCGTCTTGTCGAGAGGCTTTGCGATCCCGAGGTCGATCAACTTGATCTGCGCCGTGCCCTCTTCGTCATGGGTGAGCATGAGGTTGTCGGGCGCGACGTCGCGATGCACGACGCTTTTTCGATGCAGAAAACCGAGAGCGAGCAGCGCCTGGTGCGCGATCTCGAGCGTGAGGGGGAGTCCCGGGGGGCCCGACGCCATCAGCAGCTCCGAGAGGTTGACGCCGTCGATGTACTCCATGACGATATAGGCGATCCCGCCGGAGTCCAGCGCGAAGTCGAGGACCGCGCCGATGTTGGGATGCTTCAGCCGCGTCGCCGTCTTGGCCTCCTGGGTAAAGCGGCGCGAGAGCTCCTGGTCCGCTCCGATCTGCGGACGCATGACCTTGACCACCCGAACCTCGTCGAGCAGGCGGTGGCGGACCTTGTAGATCGTCCCCATCCCGCCTTCCTTGATCTTGGCGAGGATTTCGTACTTACCTTCGATGAGGGTACCGGCGACCGGCAAGAGAGACTCCACCTCCCCAGAGAACCGTCG
>DASWIB010000258.1:0-15215 GCA_036397915.1 Thermoanaerobaculia bacterium
CAGGTTACGAAATCGAGTCTGGGAGCGGACTACAACCCGACCAATCGCTGGACCCGGGAGTCGTCCGACGACGTTTACTGGGTCGGCGGCGAGGTCGTGGTTCCCCTCGGGGGGAACTTCAAGCTCCGGGCCGACGTGAACTATCAGAAGTTCGAAGGCGACTGGATCACCACGAACCTCGCGACACCCGACATCAACAGCGCCGTGGCCTACGAGTTTCCGGAACTGTCGGACAGCACGTTTTCGACACGGGCCTCACTCCTCTGGGACGCGACGAAGGCGTTCGGCGTCGAGCTCCGTTACTGGTACGAGCCCTATCGCCTCGACGACTTCACGATCGACATCCTGCAGCCGTACATGCAGGGGGTCTTCGAGGAGACCCGCAGCTCTCCGGCCGACGTCGGCCCGATGAACGTGAGCCGGTTTCTCTTCTTGGACAGCCGCTACAGCGATTACACCGCCCACGTCGTGACCGTGCTCGCGCATTTGAGATTCTGAACCGCCGAGCCCCGAGCGGCGGGCGCTCACTCCATGCCGGCTCTCGCCCGCTGCTCCGATCCCGAATGGAAGAACCTAGAATGAGCTGTGCGGAAAGCGGGCATGGCCGGCGCCGCTGAGCCCTCCTCGGCCCTGCGGCTCCTCGTCGTCGAAGACGAGCCCAAGGTTGCCCGCGCTCTACGCGAGGGACTCGAGCGCGAGGGCTACCGGGTCAGCGTCGCGCGGACCGGAGAGGACGGCTTCTTCCTCGCCTCCACCCAGCCGTTCGAGGTCATCATCCTCGATCGAATGCTCCCGGGACGCGACGGCCTCGAGATCCTGGAGACGCTCCGGCAAAAGGGCCTGTTGACGCCCGTGCTCATGCTCACGGCGCGCGACGCGGTCGGGGACCGGGTCGCGGGACTCGATGCCGGCGCGGATGACTACCTGATCAAGCCATTCGCCTTCGACGAACTGCTGGCGCGGGTCCGGGCGTTGGTCCGCAGGGGCCGCGGGGACCAGCTCCTGCGACTGTCCTTCGCCGATCTGGTCATCGACGTGCCGACGCGCGCGGTGAGCCGCGCCGGCAGACCGGTGGAGCTGACGGCGCGCGAGTTCGAGCTGCTCCAATACCTGGTTCGTCGCAAGGGCACTCTCGTCTCCCGGGAGATGCTGGCGCGCGACGTGTGGGGGGAGACCGAGCGCTGCACGCCGCTCGACAACGTGATCGACGTTCACATCGCGCGCCTTCGAAAGCGAATCGACCAGGGCCACACGATGCGGCTGATCCACACGGTGCGCGGCGTGGGCTTCATCGTCCGAGAAGGGGAGGGGTGACCGCCCAACCGCCGCCGGTTCGGACTCCCCCGAAATCGGGGCGCCTTCGCAGTCTCAGAGCTCGAATCACCGTCTGGTACGGCGGGATTCTCGCCCTCTGTCTGCTCGCCTTTTCACTGGCGGTGGGCACCTCGTTCACGACTCAAGTCGAGGCCGAGCTGGACCGCCGGGTGCACGAAGACGTCGAGCTCGGGGCCCGGGCGCTCCTCGTCGACGAGAGCGGTCGGGCCTCCTGGGCCGGAGGCTTTCTCGGAAAGCAGATCCACGAGGAAGAGGGGGGAGGCCACTGGATCGAAGTGTGGAGCCTGCGGGGCGAACGGCTGCTCGCCACCGGAACCACGGCGGAGCCTCTCGGGCTGGCGCCGGCCGCCGGATCCGATCACGACGCCCGGACGGTGGCCCTGCCGACCGGTCGGATGCGCGTCTTGACCGAGCCAGTGTTCTCCAACGGCCGGCGGTTCCTCGTGCGGGCGGCGGTCTCCGAAGCCGCTGCCCGAAGGCAGGTGAATTCGCTCTGGCTGCAGCTCGCGCTCCTTTCGCTGGCGGTCCTCACTTTGGGCGGCCTGGGCGGCTACGCGCTGGCCCATTACTCCCTCGGTCCGCTGGCACGCATGGCGGAGCTCGCACGACGAATCACCGCCGAACAGCTTCACGAGCGCCTGCCTCCGGAGGATTCGGGGACGGAGCTGAACCAGCTCCGGGAGGCCTTCAACGACACCCTGGCCAGGCTCGAGCGCTCCTTCGCTCACCTGAGGCGATTCACGGCGGACGCCTCGCACGAATTGCGGACCCCGCTCACGGCCCTCCGGAGCGTGGGCGAAGTCGGGCTTCGCGGGTCCCGGAGCGTGGAGGATTACCGAGAAGTCATCGGGACCATGCTGGAGGAGGCCGATCGGCTGTCGCGGCTGGCAGACGATCTGCTGCTGCTCGCCCGGGCGGAGACCGGACAGGCGCAGCTCCGCTTCGAGCCGGTCGACCTGTCCGCTCTCGCCGAAGAAGTCTCCGAGCGCCTTTCCGTGCTGGCCGAGGAGCGCCGTCAGACGCTCGAGACCCGAGTGGACGGTCCGGTGATCGTCTCCGGTGACCGCCCGACGCTGCGCCAGGCGCTCTTGAACCTCGTCGACAACGCGATCAAATACTCCCCGGAAGCGACTCGCGTCCTCGTCCGAGTCGGTGGAGACTCCGATCGCGCCTGGGTGGAAGTGAAGGACGAGGGTCCGGGGATCCCTCCCGAGGACCGCGACCGGATCTTCGAGCGGTTCTACCGGATCGACGCCAGCCGGTCGCGCGAGATGGGCGGGACCGGCCTCGGGCTGTCTCTCGTCAAAGGGATCGCCGAGGCGCATGCGGGAGACGTCGAGCTGGAGACCGAGAGAGGCCGGGGCAGCCTGTTCCGTCTTGTCCTTCCGCACGGCCGCGGCGCGACGAGCGCTCGCTGATGTCACCTCTCCGTCGAAAACGCTGGCGCGGAAAGATCGGTGGGCGGTTGCCCCGCCTGCCAAGGCCTCTCGGCGTCCCGATTGAGGGGCGCCCGGAATGGCACGAGGCGTCAGCCCCGGGCACGGTCTTTGTATCAGGCCCCCGGGTATCGAAATCCGATACCAGAACCGGGCAGGGAGGGTGCGATGCCCACCGACGAATCGTGAAAGCATGGTCGAACGCGTCGCCGGGATCGAGAAGCGGCTGGGCATTTACGATCTCGCGCAATACCCCCAAGGTGTGAGGGGCGCCGCGTTGGCGCGCTGGCTTGCAACCGACGCCCCGGCTGGCGCCCGCACCGACTTCTCGGTGGTCCTGCAGCTGCCCTTGCTGCTCATCGAAGGGGCCGGGACCGGGGTCGCTCGACGTCCGGCTCGCGGGCGTCTCATTCGTTCGAGGTGACGCCGCGGATAGGTCGGTCCCCGCTGCCCGATCGGACGCGATGCCGCGGAGCGCCCGCCTGCGCGCGCTCGCCTTCCTCTTCCTCAAGCTCGGGACCATTGCGTTCGGCGGGCCCGCGGCGCACATCGCCATGATGGAAGACGAGGTCGTGCGCCGCCGCGGCTGGATGAGCCGCCAACGGTTCCTCGACATGCTGGGGGCGACCAACCTGATTCCGGGTCCGAACTCCACGGAGATGGCCATCCACGTCGGCTATCACCGGGCGGGGTTTGCCGGACTCTTGGTGGCCGGGTCGTGCTTCATCGTGCCCGCGACTTTCATCGTCGCTTCCCTCGCATGGGCCTACGTTCGCTTTGGCCGCCTCCCGGCGGCCGCCGGTCTGCTCTACGGCGTGAAGCCGGTCGTCATCGCGATCATCCTCCAGGCCGTCTGGCGGCTTGGCGTGTCGGCGGTGAAGAACAGGCGGCTCGTCGCGGCCTTCGTGGCCGCCGCGGCGGCCATTCTGCTCGGAGTTCACGAGCTCATCGTTCTGTTCGGCGCCGGCGCGCTCGCGGCGCTGGTCGCGCGGCCACCGGTTCCGAAAGACTCTACGCCGGAGGTCCCGCGGACCACCGCAGGTGCTCTCACGCTGCTCGCCGGCAGCCTCGGCACCGTGGCGGCCCCGGCGGCGGTCCCCGTCGCGCTCGGCCCGCTCTTCCTGATCTTTCTCAAGATCGGCTCGGTTCTGTTCGGAAGCGGGTACGTCCTGCTGGCGTTTCTGCGGTCCGATCTCGTCGTCCGGACCCACTGGTTGACGGAGTCCCAATTGCTCGACGCGACGGCGGCCGGGCAGGTGACCCCCGGACCCGTGTTTACGACGGCGACGTTCATCGGGTATCTGCTTGCCGGACCACGAGGGGCCGCGGTCGCTACCCTCGGCATCTTTCTTCCCGCGTTCGTCTTCGTCGCGATCAGCGCCCCGCTGCTGCCCCGACTCCGTCAGTCGCCCAAGATCGGCGGCTTTCTGGACGGTTTGAACGTTGCCTCGCTCGCGCTGATGGCGGTCGTATGCTGGCAGCTCGGCCGCTCGGCGGTAACGGATTGGCGCACTGCGGCCCTCGCGGCCTCGAGCGCGGTTCTGTTGTTCGCCTTCCGCGTGAATCCGAGTTGGCTGATCGCCGGCGGAGCGGCGATCGGACTGCTGCTGACATTCGTCGGGGCGACATGAACGGCTCCGGGCTCTTTCGCGCTCGATTCACCGCTGACGGGCTGCGGCTGTGGCGGGGAGCGACTTGGTTCGCCCGGCGGTTCGATCAGTCCTGATCCTTCCGGACAGGTCGGTGGAAAGAACTGGTGGAGCTGACCGGGATCGAACCGGCGACCTCCTGAGTGCGATTCAGGCGCTCTCCCAAACTGAGCTACAGCCCCACGAGCGAGAGGTCGCGCACAATAGCACGCGGTGCGCCGGCCGGACAACCGCGTGCGGCCGCGATCGGACTACCGGCGCTTCACCGTGAGCGGTTCGGCGCCGGGCAGCGCGAAGCTTCCTTCGAAGGTCCCATCCTCCCTCGGACGGATTCGCGCGGGAAAGGAGTGAGCAGCTCCTTCCCATGCGCCAGTGGGGCCCAATGGGACGACCACGTCGCCGCCGACTCCGACCGATAGGATTCCCCCGGTGGAACACGACGTCGACATCGCGAGCTTCCTTCTCGCCCTCGCTTTGGCTCTGCTTTCGGCCAAGCTCTTCGGCGAGCTCCTCCAGCGGGTCGGCCAGCCCGCCGTCCTGGGAGAGCTCCTGGCGGGCGTGCTTCTCGGTCCCTCCCTCCTCGGTCTGGTGCCCCTGACGACCGGCATCTTCCTGGTCGCGGAGATCGGGGTCATCCTGCTCCTCTTCGAAGTCGGCCTCGAGACCGATCTGCCGGAGCTGTTGAGGGTCGGCGGCCGGGCGATGACCGTCGCCGTCCTCGGCATGGTGCTCCCGTTCTTCGGAGGCTTCCTCCTGACGATCCTCGTCGGCTACGAGACGCTGACCGCGATCTTCGTCGGCGCGGCGCTCACCGCGACGTCGATCGGCATCACCGCACGCGTCCTCTCCGAGCTCAAGGCCCTGAAAACCGAGGAGGGTCAGATCATCCTGGGAGCGGCGATCGTGGACGACCTGTTCGGCCTCATCGTGCTCGCCGTCGTGAGCCAGATCGCCGGCGCGGGGGGCATCGAGGTCGGGATGGTCGTGCGCGCGACCGCGCTCGCAGTCGGTTTCCTTCTGGCGGCGCTCATCATCGGCATTCCGCTCGGTGCTCGCCTCATTCGTATCGTCGAGCAGGGAAAGGTCCGCGGCGTCCTGGTGTCCGCCTCCGTCGGGTTCGCCCTTCTCATCGCCGTCGCTGCGACCAAGGCCGATTCCGCGTCGATCGTGGGCGCCTTCGCCGCCGGCCTCGTGCTGGCTCGAACGAATCGCCGCCACGACATTTCCGAGGCGCTCAAGCCGGTCGTGGACGTCTTCGCGCCGATTTTTTTCGTTTACGTCGGCGCACAGGTGAACGTGTCCTTCCTGAATCCGTTGGACGCGGGGAACCGCTCGGCGCTCCTCCTGGCGCTCGGTTTGACGGTCGTCGGCATTCTCGGCAAGTTCGCGGCGGGCTACGCCGCTTGGGGACCGGTCCGAAGGGCGTTCATCGGCGCCGGGATGATTCCGCGGGGCGAGGTCGGCCTGATCTTCGCGTCGATCGGCAAGGCGACCGGCGCTCTGCCGGAAAGAGTGTTCGTCGCGGTCGTTCTGGCGGTCTTCTTCACGACATTCATCGCGCCGCCTCTCCTGAAGGCGTTTCGTCCGGCCGCGAAGAACGCCTCTTAGCGCTTCAGGTCCGAGAGAGTTGCGCCGAGCAGCGCCCGCCGCTCGGAATCGAGGCGCGCGAACAGAGGCTGAAGCACCTGAACGACCCGGTCGTCCTCTTCCGGCGTAATCGTGTAGAGGTTCGGGGAAATGGCCTCCACGACCCGCGCGACCGTGATCTTCTCCGCCGGCAGCGCGAGCGCGAAACCGCGCGCGCCGTCGCCGTCGACGAGCCCCGCGTCGCGCAGGCGCTCGAGGATCTTCTCGGCTTCCACCGAGGAGCCCTCCTGCTCGTGGTACAGCTCGCGCAGCCGATGGATCCCCCCTTCGGCCAGCCGCAGGAGCATCCGGATCGCGTTCTCCGCGCGTCCCGCGGCGACCCGGCCCCGCCGCCGGCCCCTTCCGATCTGCGTCTGCAGCACGTGGGTCAGCTCGACGCCCATGAGGATCAGCACCCACACGAGGAACACCGAGATCAAGGCGAACATCAGGAAAGAGAGCGAGCCGGTGATCAAGTTCATCCGCGAGAGCATCGCGACGTACTTTGCGAACACGGTGCGGAGGAGCTCGAGGAGTACCGCGATGGCCGCGCCCGCCAGTCCCGCGGAGGTCCAGCGCACGTACGCGTTCGGAAGATAGTGATAGAGAAGCGTCAGGACTGCGAACTCGGCGGCGAACGGGAAGAAGGTCTCCGCGAACGGTGAGACGAGGACCGATTCGAGCATCGAGAACCGCCGCAGGATCTGGACGCCCGACCCGATCGCCCCGAGCAGAAGCGCCAGGGAGAAGAGGGCGAAGCTGTAGATCGCGAGCCGCTGGAACCAGGCGCGCCTTTTCGGCGCCCCCCAGACCGCATTGAACGTCGCCTCGACGATGAAGATCAGGCGCACAGACGCGACGATCAGCAGGATCAGCCCGATTCCGGAGATCGCGGTGGATTCCGCCACGAAGTCCCGCAGGCTTTCGGTGAGCTGAACGGTGTGGTACGGGAGGATCCGGTTGACCATTTCCAGGACCTGGTCGTTCTTCTCCTTGAAGAAGGCCGCAAGGAAGAGCGAGAAGGTGGCCAGCAGCGGCACCGCCGTCAGAAGGGTCGTGAACGCGAGCGATCCCGCGAGGTCGGCGCCGCGGTCGGCGTTGAAGCCTCGAAACGTCTCGACGACGACCTCCCGCAGCGTCACGACGGCTCGCAGGAGAGACGCGGGCACGAGCGGGGCACGGCTCTTCGCGCGCTGAACGACCATCGTGACGTGACCCTTCGGCTCCCCCGAGTCGCGATCGCCTGGTTCGCTCATGCCGCTTCGCTTTTCCCGAGAGCTTTCGGTTCTCTGTTCCCCGCGGAGAGCTGAGCGCCGAGAGCTGAAAGCTTCACTCTAGCTCGATCGCCTGTCCTTCCTCCGGGAGGACGACGTTCCAGCCGGACCTCGACCGCAGGGCCCCCGCAAGTGCTTCCCGCGCCGCTGCCTCTCCGTGGACGAGGTAAACCGCCTGCGGTGGCGCCGCGAGGCGGCCGGCCCACTCGAGAAGCCCCCGCTGGTCCGCGTGCGCCGAGAGGGCCGGGATCTCGCGCACGTCCGCGCGGACCGGCACGGTCTCGCCATGGATGCGGACCTCTTCGGCGCCGTCGAGAATCCGGCGCCCGAGCGTTCCCGCGGCCTGGAAGCCGACGAAGAGGAGCATCGTCTCCGGGTCGGGAAGTCGGCGCTTCAGGTGATGGAGGATCCGGCCGCCGGTCAGCATGCCGGAAGCCGAGAGGATCACCATCGGTCCCGTCCGCCCGTTCAATGCCTTCGACTCGACCCGGTCGCGGACGAGGTGCACCGACGGGCCGTCGATCGGGCAAAGACCGGCACTCTCGAGCTCCGCCATTTCCACGTCGTGCTCGGAGAGCGCTCCGCAGTAGAGGTCGACGGCGGACACCGCCATCGGGCTGTCCACGTAGATTCCGAGGTCGGCGGCGATCCCGCCTTCCCGCTGGAGCGAGCGGAGGTGATACAGCACGTCCTGCGCCCGTCCGACGGCGAACGCGGGGATCAGGAGCACGCCCTGTCGCGCGACTGTCTCCGCTACGGCGCGCCCGAGCTCTTCCCGGGGCGACGCGGTCGGATGGAGCCGGTCGCCGTAGGTGGACTCGAGCACGAGGTGGTCCGCGGCGGAAGGCGTCTCCGGATCCTTAAGGATCGGAGCGTTCCGCTGGCCGACGTCCCCGGAAAAGACGACCCGCGTCGACCCGGTCTCGATCGTAACGAACGCGGCCCCGAGAATGTGTCCGACGCGTCGGAAGGTGAACGCGAGACCGGGCGCGATCTCGGTGCGCTCGTGGAACGCGGCCGGGTGCAGGAGCCGCAGCGCGGCGCCGGCGTCCTTTTCGTCGAAGAAGGGGAGGGCAGGCCGGTGGCGCGAGTAGCCTTTGCGATTCGCGTCGCGCGCGTCCTCTTCGTGGAGGTGCGCGGCGTCGGGCCAGAGATACTCGAGCAGCCCGGCCGTGGGCGGCGTCACGAATACCGGCCCGGAGAAGCCCGACTTCGCGAGGCGCGGCACGTAGCCGGTGTGATCGATGTGGGCGTGTGTCAAGACGACGGCGTCGAGGGAAGCCGGATCGAACGGCGGCGCAGTCCAGTTCTTCTCCCTGAGCGCGCGCGAGCCCTGGAAGACGCCGCAGTCGACGAGCACTCGGTACCTCCCCGCTTCGAGGAGGAACTTCGAGCCGGTGACCGTCCCACAGGCTCCCAGGAACCGGAGCGTCGCCATCCGCGGCGGATTATCGGCCAGCTCCAGCGAGTCGCTCGCAGGTATAAGATGCGACTGCCGGATTCGGAGGTGAGCGATGGCGAAGGAAACCCCGTTCGATCGCGCGCGTGATTTCGTGGAAGAGAAGATCGAGCAGACGAAGGAAGTGCTCGGCGAGTCCTTCGAGGACGTGAGCGACGAGGTTCGCAAGACCGTCAAGTCGACCGCGAAGCGGCTCGAGAAGGACTACGGATACGTGTGGGATGACGTGCGCCGCTACGTGAAGGACAATCCCGGCACGGCCCTCGCGCTCTCGGTCGGAATCGGCTTCTTGTTCGGATACCTCATCCGGGGCGGAGAGGAAGACTAGAGACCAGGGTGTCCGAGCATCGTCTGCGGGGGACCTCGCCGTCCCCCACACCGCCGGTGAGAATGTCCCAGTATTCGTCGCCGGGGAACTTGCAGCTCCCCGCCCCTCCCAGGTAGCCGTCGGTGCCGGGCTCTCCGCCGGAGCCACGTCGCACGGACCGATGATCCGCGTCCCGTCGCTCGAGAAGTCGCTGCCGGACGAGCTGCGCCGCATCGTGCGCGACCACCCCTTGGTCTCGATCACGGCGGGGGCGTTCGCCGGCTTCTACCTCGGCAGGAGTCACGGACGTGAGATCCTCACGGCCCTGGTCGGCGTGGGGGTCTCCGCCGGCGCCGCCCGCGCGCGCAACCTGCTCGGCGTCGCAACATCTCCGCGGATCGCGCGAGCCCGGCATTGAGCGTGGAGGACCGCCAGGTCCCCCGCCGACGAATACCCGGGAACTCTTCTGTCTGGCTTCTCGCCGCCTACCTATAATCGCTTCGTGACGTTCCGGAAGGCGGGCTACCCTACGCTCTCGACGTTCGCGTCGAGCGCCGGCTGAGCCTGCAAGATCGGTCAGTTCGACCTGTCCGCGCTTCTCTCGAAGCTTCCTTCGCCGGCAGACCCGAACCTGCTGGTCGGGCACGCGTCCGCCGATGACGCGGCCGTATACCGCATGGGCAACGGCCAGGTACTCGTCCAGACGGTCGACTTCTTCACGCCGGTCGTGGACGACCCGTATCTTTTCGGCCAGATCGCGGCGGCGAACGCGCTGTCGGACATCTACGCGATGCGGGCGCGGCCGATGCTCGCGCTGGCGCTGGTGGCGTTTCCGACCGCGGTGCTCCCCGTCGAGGTTCTCGAGCGGATCCTGCGTGGTGGCGCCGACAAGGTCGCAGAGGCCGGGGCAGTGATCGGCGGCGGCCACTCGATCGACCACGACGTGCCGATCTACGGCCTGGCCGTGACCGGAACGGCGCGCGAGTCGGAGCTGACCCGCAATGCGGGCGCGCGGCCGGGCGATGCGCTTGTCCTGACGAAGCCTCTCGGGATCGGCGTCACGGTCTCCGCCGGACGCGCGGACTCGATCGCCGCCGAGGGCGTCTCCGGCCTGTTTCGCCGGCGGCTCCTGTCGGAGGAAGCGCTTCAGGAGGCTTCGCGGGTCATGGCGGCATTGAACCGCACGGCGGTGGAGGCGATGGACGGATTCGACATCCATGCGGCGACGGACGTGACGGGCTACGGTCTCCTCGGCCACGCTCACGAGATGATGGAAGCGTCGGGGGCGACGGGCGAGTTCTGGGTCGCGAGCGTGCCGCTTCTCTCGGAGGCTCGCCGGATCGCCGCGCGGGGCGTGGCGCCGGAGGGGTCCCGCGTGAACGTTCGGAACCTTCGTCCGAGGACGGACGTCGGAGAAGGCGTCACCGACGAGGATCTTCTCCTCCTCTGCGACGCGCAGACCTCGGGAGGGTTGCTCGTCGCGCTGCCGGAGGAAGAGGCGGAGCGTTTCGCGGACCGCTGCCGGACGCACGGGGCGGAGCGAGCGACGGTCGTCGGAAGGGTCGTCGAGCGGGGGGGAAAAGCGCTCCGGGTATCGAAAGACGCACGGAGGAATGCGTGAAAGACGACGAGGTCGAGTGGATCGAGGTGGCGTCGGTCGGCAACGACGAGGAGGCGGCTCTCATCGCGGGATTCCTCCAGTCGCAGGGCCTCTCCTGTGAGGTCGAGGGACCCTCGGGTGGGTCCCCCTGGCCCGAGAACCTGGGAGCGTTCGGCATGAGCCGGGTGATGGTGCCCCCCGAAGACGCGGACGAAGCGCGCCAGCTGCTCGCCGACCGCCAGGGCGAGAGCGACCGCGAGATGCGAGAGGAATCGGAAACCGGCGAGGAATGATCCCGGCCCTCGCGCTCTTCTGGCTCCTCCTCTCGTCCGGCGGTGCATCCCGCGCCTCTGATGTGCGAATTCTCGTGTTCACCCGCACGACCGGCTTTCGGCACGATTCGATCCCCGATGCGATCGCCGCGCTCCGGCGGGTCGCCGCTGCGAGCGGATTCTCGGTCGACGCGACGGAGGACGCCGCCGCGTTCAGCGATCCCAACCTCCGGTCCTACCGTGCCGTCGTTTTCCTGTTGACGACCGGTGACGTGCTCGACCCCGGGCAGCAGGCCGCCTTCGAGCGCTTCATCCGCGGCGGCGGCGGTTGGGCGGGGGTTCACTCTGCGAGCGATACCGAGTACGACTGGCCCTTTTACGGCGAGCTCGTGGGCGCGTACTTCGCGGGACATCCCGCGGTTCAGCCGGCGGCCGTCCACGTCAGGGACCGGGCACACCCCGCCACGGCCCCGCTGCCGGAGGTCTGGCTCCGGACCGACGAGTGGTACGACTTCCGGGCCAACCCGCGCGCGGCGGTCCACGTGCTCGCGACCCTCGACGAGACGACCTACGCCGGCGGATCCATGGGCGCCGACCATCCGATCGCCTGGTGCCGGGAGTTCTCGGGCGCCCGCGCGTTCTACACGGCCGGCGGCCACACGCGCGAGAGCTACACCGAGCCGCTCTTCGTCGCGCACCTCGCCGGCGGTATCCGGTGGGCCGCCGGCATCGAGGCGGGATACTGCGGACCGACGGCGCGCCCGCCCCCGCAACGCGTCGCGCCGGGGCGCTCGTCACCGCGCGTGGTTACGCCGCGCGAATAGGTTGTCTTCGGTCTCCGCCGGATTCTATGGACAATGTGGCAAGTGGAGACCTGACCCTCAATGTGGCAAGTGGAGACCTGACCCTCTTGACCCCGTCACTCTTTCTGCCGAATCAGCTCGAGGATCTTCTTGTCGATTTTCCCGTCCCGCCGGATCCGCGTGTCGTAGTTCTCCCAGCCCATGTAGTCGGCGAGCGCCTTCGTGGACGCCTCGTCCCAGACCCCGTCCGTGCGCCCCTTGTGGAATCCCTTCTTTGTGAGGAGCTTCTGGAGGTAGACGGCGTCCGCCCCGGCGATCGGGATCACGTCTTTCGGGTCGCTCCGCTCGAAGTGAATCTTCTGGAGCTCGTAGAGCCGGAAGATCTCCGCGATCGGGTCCGTCGCGTCGTAGACGGAGATGTCGATGTACTCATCGCTCTTTGCGTCATAGGACGCGCCGGCCCGCACCACCACGAGCGCCGCCGACTGCCGACCGCGACGATCGCCCCCCGCCTCCGCCCCGGCTTTGATAGCGGTGAGCAGCCGGTCGGCGAGGGCTCCTCGGGTGCCCAGAAACGCTTTCTCCATGGCCGCGACCGTCTCCTCCGAGACGAGGATGTTGCCCTGGATCGCGTAGTCGGCCCCGGTCCGACCGCCGGCCCAGTCGAAGCACTTCTTCCCGGTGAAGGTCGCCGACCGCCCCTTCGCGTCCACGATTCCGACCTGGCGGTCCTGGAGCTCGGGGTCATCGCGGCCGATGATCGTCAGCACCTCCTGGGGCGTGGCGCCGAGCTCGAGGAGCGCGAGACCTTTGGTGCCGAAGTCCGAGTTGGAGAAGGACTGCGTCGCGACTGCACCGACGCCGGCCTTCGCATACGGCACCGCGACGCGCACGTTGGGGAACTTCGACTGGACCGCCACCCCGAGGTCGCCATTGGCCGGATCGCGGGCGACGATCGAGAACGTGGAGACCGTGAACCGCGAGCTGTGAGCCGTGAGCTGGGGAAGCGCCAGGAACGTGAGAAGCGCAACGAAACCGCTCATTGGTTCCTCCGGAAAAAGCCCGATTCTACGAGAGCTGCGGCCGACGGCTGACGGTTTGCGCTCCTGTGATAATTTCCCGCCGATGTCCGTGCCCGCCGAGGCTCCCCCGACACCCAAACGCACGCCGCTCTACGATCTTCATCGCGAACTTGGCGCGAAGTTGATCGACTTCGGCGGCTGGGAGATGCCGGTCCAGTACGGCGGGATTCTCGAGGAGCATCGCGCCGTGCGCGAGAGCGCCGGACTCTTCGACGTCTCGCACATGGGCCGGCTCGAGGTCACCGGCCCGGACGCTCTCGCGGGCCTCCAGCGGCTGACCCCGAACGACGTTTCGCGCCTGACCGACGGCCGCTGCCAGTACTCGGCGTTCCTGACGGAGCGGGGCACTTACGTGGACGACCTCCTCGTGTATCGGAAGGGAACGGACTCCTACATGCTCGTCGTGAACGCTTCGAACACGCCGAAGGATTTTGAATGGGCGAGATCGCACTGGCGCGGAAACGCCCGGCTCGTGAACGCGACCGATCGCCTGGCGCTCATCGCCGTCCAGGGACCACGCGCGGCGGGTCTGCTCTCCCGGATCACGGAGCCCGATCCGTCCGACCTGCCGTACTACGGCTTCCGCGAATGCTCCGTCCTCGGGGAGGCGGCGCTCGTCTCCCGGACCGGCTACACGGGGGAGGACGGCTTCGAGGTTTGCGTTGCGTCCGAGCGGGCCGAGATGGTTTTTCGCCGGCTCCTCGAGGAGGGACGCGGCGACGGCGTCCTGCCGTGCGGTCTCGGCGCTCGGGACACGCTGCGGCTCGAAGCGAAGATGGCGCTCTACGGAAACGACATCGACGATACCGTGACGCCGTGGGAGGCGGACCTCGGCTGGACCGTGAAGATGAAGAAGGGCGACTTCGTCGGGCGCGGCGCGCTCGAGGCGCAGAAGGCGGAAGGCGTCCTGCGAAAGCTCGTCGGTTTCGAGATGGTCGATCGGGGGATCGCGCGCCACGGGTACGCGGCGCACACGGCGAAAGGCGAGGGCATCGTCACGTCCGGCACGCACTCGCCGACGCTCGGCAAGCCGATCGGCCTCGCTCTGCTTCCCACCGCGGCCTCCGGCGTCGGGACCGATCTCGAGGTCGACATCCGAGGACGCGCGACCGCGGCGCGGGTCGTCGAGACCCCGTTCTACAAGCGGGCGAAGGAGGTGCGGTGAACCCCGAAGAGCTGCGCTACACCCAGAGCCACGAGTGGGTTCGCATCGACGGAGACGTCGGCACCATCGGAATCACCGATTACGCGCAGAAAGAGCTGGGCGATATCGTCTACCTCGAGCTTCCCGAAGTCGGACACGTGTTCAACGCCGAAGATGAGTTCGGGACCGTCGAATCCGTCAAAGCGGTTTCGGAGCTCTTCACGCCCGTCTCCGGCGAAGTGATCGAGATCAACAAGGCGGCCGTCGCCGAGCCCGGCATCGTCAACGACGACCCGTTCGGCGACGGCTGGATGATCAAGTTGAAGCTCTCCACCGACGAGGAAGTCCAGAAGCTCCTGACGGCGGAGCAGTACGAGGAATACGTCAAACAGGAGGAGAAGGAGAAGTGAAGTTCCTCCCGACCTCGGACGCCGATCGGACGGAGATGCTCCGGGCAATCGGCGTCTCGTCGGTCGACGATCTCTTCGCCTCGATCCCCGCCGAGGTCCGGAAACCCGCGGACCTTCCGCCGCCGCTCTCCGAGATCGAGGTCCGCCGCATGATGGGGTCGCTCGCCTCGAAGAACGCGAACGCCCGCGAGAGCGCGTTCTTCCTCGGCGCCGGCATTTACCACCACTGGGTCTCCGCGGTCGCCGACCAGATGCTCTATCGCGCGGAGTGGCTCACCTCGTACACGCCCTACCAACCCGAAGTCTCCCAGGGGACGCTCCAGTCCATCTTCGAGTTCCAGACGCACGTCTGTCTCTTGACGGGTCTCGACGTGTCGAACGCGTCGCTCTATGAAGGAGCATCGGCGCTCGTCGAAGCGCTCCTCATGGCCGCTCGGCTCTCACGCGGCCGGAACAAGGCGGTGCTCTCCGCTGCGATCCATCCGGAGTACCGCGAGACGGTGCGCACATACTTCGCGCCCCTCGGACTGACTGCCGTCGAGGTGCCGGTCGGGCCGGACGGCGCGACGGATGCGGGGGCTCTGCGGGCGGCCGTCGACGACGACACGTTCGCCGTCGCCGTGCAGTCGCCCAATTTCTACGGAGTGATCGAGGACTGGGAGAACGGCTCGCGCGCCGCGCGCGCGAAGGGCGCGCTCTCGGTCGCCGTCGTTGCGGAGGCCGTGTCGATGGCGCTGCTCGCGCCTCCCGGCGAGCGCGGGGCGGACATCGCCTGCGGCGAGGCTCAGGCGCTCGGTGTGCCGATGCACTTCGGCGGC
>DASWIB010000259.1:0-8665 GCA_036397915.1 Thermoanaerobaculia bacterium
AGCGGCGGCCCGCGCCCTCGAAAGGGGCAGGAGCGGAACCTGGAACGTGGGGACCGGCATCGAGACCTCGGTCAACCGGCTGTTCGAGCTGATCGCCCGTGCGCTCGACTACCGCAAGCCGGCCGAGCGCGTGCCACTGCCCCCCGGCGAGCAGCGGCGCAGCGTATTGGACGGGTCGGCCGCGCGGCGCGAGTTCGGATTGCCGGAGTGGACGCCGCTCGAAAAAGGGATCGAGGTCACCGCTGAGAGTTTTCGCAGGGCGAGACTCGGCTCCAGCTGACCATCACGGTCCGGCTGAGCGACGGCGCTTTTCGAGACGGGTCTTAACCTCCGGCCATGGGCTCTGGTCGCCAGGATTGGCCTCGAGGTCGACGAGCCGTACATCTAACAAGGCGCGCTCTTCGGGCGAGACGGGGATGTCTTCCTCCGAGAGCGTGTCCCAGAGCGCTTCGATCAATTGAAGGCGCTCTCTGGCACTGAGCCTCAGTGCCTCTTCCAACAGATCCGTGCTCATGTCCTCATTCTCGATCACCCTCTTCGAATCAGTCTAACGCCCCGCACGACCCCCTGTACCTAAGTCGTGGGGCTCTGGGGCGGTAACGCCGAGGGCTCTGCGGCCCCACGCTTGACCACGACGACCGTACGGTCGTCTTCGGAAGGGCAATCCCGGCAGTGCCCGCCGACTTTCTCGACGAGGGCTCGGACGATCTCGTCCGCCGGCTTCTCGCGGAGCGAGAGAAACGCCTTCTTCAGCCTCTCCACACCGAACTCCAGCCCCTTCGGATCCGTCGCCTCGACCATTCCATCGGTGTAAAGGAGGAGAGCATCTCCCGGCCCGAGGTTCAGGAAGCCGCGGCTGTAGGTCGCCGTCGCGGAGGGGCCGAGAACGAGGCCGGTCTGCTTGAGCGGAGTGGCACCCTTCGCGTGGAAGTGAAGCGGCGGCGGATGCCCCGCGTTGACGTAGATGAAGTTTCCGTCTTCTTCGATTTCGCCGTAGAAGAGCGAGACGAACTTCGTCGTCATGCGCGACTGGTGGATGATCCGATTCAGCCGCTCGACGGTACGGACGATCTTGAAATCGCGCGCGACCCCCATCCGCAGGCCCGTATAGACGTCGCGGACCTGGAGCGCCGCGGGAAGCCCGTGGCCCGAGGCGTCGGCGATCGCGATCCCCTGGATCCGATCGGTGACCGGAATGAAGTCGAAGAAGTCCCCGCCGACGATCTCCGCCGGCACGGTGTATCCGGCGATGTCGAGATCTCCCCGTCGCGGCGACCGCTTCGGCAGGATCGACATCTGGATCTGCCGGGCCTCGTTCAGCACCGACACGAACCGTTCTTCACGCAGCTTCTGGTCGACGGCGTGGCGCAGGATCCCGAGCGACGCCAACAGGTCCTCCCCGTGCGCGACCGGATCGACCGAGAACGACAGGATGTACTGGTCGTCTCCGACCGCGATGGCGGCGAAGCGCTCGACGCCGAGCTTCCTCTCGAACTCGGGATCGACTCCCGGAGCGGTCAGGTCCATGAGGACGACGCCTTCGTCGACGACCTGCTGCACGGGCGGGTAGGCGTCCGGCACGAAGATCCCCGGCGCGGCGACCGCGCCGCCGAAGACGCGCGTCAGCTCGTATCCGCCGTCACGGCGCTCGTACAGGCGGCCACCATGCACGCCGAGCTCGTCCTTGAAGTTGTCGATCACCGCGCTTGCCGTCTCGGCGATCGTCGACGAAGGATCGGAGGAGCGCTCGATCCTCTGGAGCGCTTTCTCGACTTTGCGGAAGAGGGACTTGTGTGGATCCATCGGAAACCCGCGATTCTATCGCGAGTTCCCGCTCAGTTATCGATCGAGACGACCGCGACGACCGCGGCGAAGGCGATGATGATGCCCAGAGTCGTCAAGACGCTCCGCATCCTGTTCGCGCCGAGCGCCTGCAGCGCGACCCGGAAGTTCTCCGCGAGGACGGAGCCGGTCCGCTTTGGCCGGGAGGAGGTCACGAGACGGCGATTATGCTGCTACGCCGGCGCTCCCGAGAAGCGAGCGAGAGCCGCGGCGCGGTCGTTCGGGCCGTCGTCGCGGACTCGCCCGTCCAGGAGTCGAACGATCCGGCGCGCGTGCGCGGCGATGTCCTCTTCGTGCGTGACGAGCACGATCGTGTTCCCCTTCGCGTTCAGCTCGTCGAAGAGGGCCATGATCTCGGCGCCGGTGGCCGAGTCCAGGTTTCCCGTCGGCTCGTCGGCAAGGAGGATGCTCGGCTCGTTGATGAGCGCGCGGGCGACCGCGACGCGCTGCCGCTGGCCGCCCGACAGCTCGCTCGGATGGTGCGTCATCCGGTCGGCGAGGCCGACCGCCTCGAGCGCGCGGACCGCCCGCTCGCGCCGCTCCTTGCGCGGGGCGCCGGAGTAGACGAGCGGAAGCTCGACCTGGTGAAGCGCCGTGGTGCGCGGCAACAGGTTGAAGGTTTGAAAGACGAAGCCGATCTCCTGGTTGCGGATCGCGGCGAGCTCGTCGTCGGACATTAGCGCGACCTCCCGGCCGTTCAGGGTGTACGACCCCGACGTCGGGGTGTCGAGACAGCCGATCAGGTTCATGAGCGTGGACTTTCCGGATCCCGAGGGACCCATGATCGCGACGTACTCGCCGCGATCGAGCCGCAGCGAGACGCCGTCCAGCGCGCGGACCTTCTGCGCTCCCATCTCGTACACTTTCGTGATGTCTCGAATGTCGATGAGCATCTCGTTTCCTATTTCCCGGCGGCGGCTTCGGAGACCACCGCGCCGTCCTTCAGGCTCTTCAACGTCCGATACGGGCCGACGCTAAGTCGGTCGCCTCTCGGATACCCGAAACGATCTCGACGCGGGTCTCGTCGTTCAGTCCCACCTCGACAGGCACAGCGCGGGCTTTCCCCCCTTTCACCCGGTATACGATTTTCTGCCCTTCCGGGTTCGAGGCCCAGCTGCCTTTCCCCTCGAGATCCCTCTTTTCGACGATCGCCTGAATGGGTACGACGAGCACGCCTTTGCGACTTTCCGCCTGGATTCGGACGCGAGCCGTCATCGCGAGGTTAGCTGAAGACAGCCGTCAGACCGGCCTTTCCGAGAACATAGACCGCCCACAGCGTCCCGATCACCGCCGCGGCTTTGCCGCGCGTCACCTTCGCCGCGAGCGCAAAGCCGAGAACGAGGAGAGCGAACGCCCAGATCGAGAACACGTCGATCGACTGCACGAGCGAGTGGAGAACCGGATTCGCATGGCGGTCCACGAGAAAGCCGGGGTTGGACTTGACGAGGTCGTCGAGGTCGGCCGGGTTGACGCGCTCCAGCCGCCCGACGAAGAAGATCAGGAGCAGCGAGGCGAAGAGAGTCGGGAGAAACGCGTGGGTCGTGACGCCGAACGACTGCCGGTACGAGAGCTCCCAGCCGAACGCCTTGAAGGACAGCCAGAAGATCCCCGCGACCGCGAGCGAAACCAATGCCGGAGCGCACGTCGCCCAGACGTAACCGAACCCGGCGTACCTCTTCTGCGCGCTGACGATTTTCTCGATCCGCTCCTCCGAGACGGTCTCCCCGCGCTCGGCGAGACGCTCGCGAACCGCCGCCTCGAAATCCATGCGCGGAAGGAGAACCGCGCTCAGGACGACCGAAAGAACCGTCGAGAGGAGTAAGGGAGCGATCCACCCCGGCCGCCGCGCGATCGACGCGAACGTCGGCCCGGGAGAGACGAACGTGCCGACGACGCGCCCGACAGGCGAGGCGGCGCTTTCGCCAACCGGGCCGGAATCGACCGGCGGCGTTTCCACTCTATTGAGCAGCGGGAGGCGGCGCCGGGGCAGGAGGCCCCGGAGTGCGGCTCTCCGGGCGAGGCGGCTCGGACTCGGGAAGGTCCTCGATCGAGATTCCCTTCCAGTCGAGGATGTCGGCGATCGCGTAGTGATACGCCGAAAGCGCCTTGCGGTAGACGGCGAGAGCCTGCAGCTCGGCCGTTCGGGCGGCGGAGAGGTCGTTCTGAATCTCGTTCACCTGGAACGACGTCGTCATCCCGTTCTCGAACTTCTTCCGTTCCGCCTCGAGATTGCGGTCGGCGAGCTCCCGCGACTTCTGGGCGGCGGCGATCGACCGCCGCGCGGTGTCGATGTCGCGGGCGCGGGCCCGTACCTCGAGCAGGACGTTCTGCTCGAGCGAGGTCAGGCCGGCCTTGGACGACTCCCAGGTATAGAGCGCGGCTCCGCGCTCGCCCCGCGCGCGGCGGTTCAGGATCGGGAAGGAGAAGTTCAGCCCGACCGACCAGTTCTTGAACTCGCGGTCGAGGATCTGCTGGAACGAGTCGCCGAAGTCCCCGGGAAAGCGGGAGACGACGTTTCCTGCTTCGTCGCGAATCAGGGTGGTCCCGCCGAGCCCGCTGTAGCCGTAGCTCCCGACGAGGTCGAGCGCGGCACGCGTCTGGCTGCGCCAGAACTCGTAGCGGATCCGGTCGGAGTCGACGTTGTACTGTGCCGCGATGATCTCCGGGCGCTGGGAGAGCGCCGTCTGGATTCCCTCGTCGAGCGTGACCGCGGGCTGCTCCGTACGAACTTCGTCGGTCGGAACGATCGGGACGTTCCACTGGCCGGGGTCGACGTTCAGGAGCCGCTTCAACCGGTCCTGCGCGTCGCCGATCAGGCTCTCGGCGATGATGATGTCCTGCTCGGCGGTCGCGATCCCGACCTCGGTCTGAACGATGTCGATCGGGGCGAGCGAGCCCACGTCGATCTTGATGCGCGTGATCCGGTTCAGATCGCGTGACAGGGTGAGCGCTTCCCGCTTCACCTCGAGATTGCGCAGGGCGTAGACCAGATCCCAGTACGCCTGCTCGACAAGATTGACCGCCGTCTGCACGCTCCGGACGAAGTCCTGATAGGACGCGTCACGGCTGTTGCGCGACGTCCGAATCAACCAGGTCGTCGCGTCGCGTCCGAAGTTGCGAAGCAGCGGCTGGCTGAGCGAAAGCGTGAGACCGGTCGTCCAGGACGGGTTGACGGTGAAGAAGAGCGAGTTCGTCGACAGGCGCCGCCCGGTGAATCCGAGCGAAAAAGTCCCGCCGGTCGGCGCGAGCTGCGTCACCCGGGCGGAAAGATCCGTCGTGTCGCTCTCGCTGATCCGCGCCCCGACGAGCTGAGACGTCGCCGGTTGCTCCGTGTGGGAGCGAAGCACCGACGCCTCGGCGAGTGGATCGAAGATTCCCGTGTTGGAAAAGAGCACGTAGCGCGAAGCCTCGGCCGCGTTGACGGAGACGTTCAGATCCTGGTTGTTGGCGATGGCGAGCGCGACCGCCTCGTCGAGCGAAAGTCGGATGCCCTCGGTGGTCGCCGTGGGGAGAGGCCGCGGCGTGCGCTCTCCTGGACGCGCGGAGATGGCCGGTCCGGTCTGTGCGATCGACCACGCGGCCGTGCCGAGCAGGACCGCGGCCAGCAGGGCGGCGCGGACCGACCGGACTCTCGGGAACCTCTTCATTCCGTTACTCCTTCGTCACCCCTACTACGCACTCCGCCGGGGAATGTTTTCTCGGTCGAGTTTGCGAAATTGGTGCACCGGAAAGGACGAATGGAATGATAGCCGAGTTCCGCCGGCGGCCTATCGCGCGCGCGGAGCGAGCTCTCCGGGAAAGAAGCAGGCGACCCGTCGCCCGTCCAGCGATGCCGCGAGCGCGGGCGTCTCGTCGCGGCATCGCGGGCGCGCGATCGGGCAACGCGGATGGAACGCGCAGCCGGTGGGAGGCGAGGCGGGAGAGGGCGGCTCTCCGGCGAGCGCGATCCGAGGGCGTCGATCGAACGGGTCGGGCTCGGGAGCCGCCGAGAGGAGCGCGACCGTGTAGGGATGCAGCGGTCGCGCGAGGACCTCTTCGGCCGTTCCGGTCTCGACGATCCGCCCCAGATACATCACCGCGATCCGGTCCGCGACTCGCGAGACCACCGCAAGATCGTGCGAGATGAAAAGATAAGAGAGACCACTTCTCTCGCGCAACTCGGCGAGCAAGTTCAACACCTGCGCGGCGACGGATACGTCCAGCGCCGAGACAGGCTCGTCGCACACGACGAACTTCGGGCGGGTCGCGAGCGCGCGGGCGATCGCCACCCGCTGACGCTGACCGCCGGAGAGCTCCGATGGAAAACGCCTCGTGGTGTCGCGGGACAGGCCGACGTCGTCGAGCAGCACGGCCACGCGATCGGAGAGCTCCGGTCCGCGCGCGATTCGCTGGATTCTGAGCGGTTCCGCGATCTGAGCGCCGCACGTCATCCGCGGGTTGAGCGAAGTCTGAGGATCCTGGAAGACGATCTGGAGATCGCGGCGTCGCCGCCGGAGCTCCTCTCCGCGGAGCGACAGCCAGTCGTCGCCCTCGAACAGGACGCGCCCCGCCGTCGGCTCCTCGAGCCGCAGGAGAAGACGTCCGGTCGTGCTCTTCCCGCTTCCCGATTCGCCCACGAGACCCAGCGTCTCGCCGTGCCCCACATCGAAGGAGACGCGGTCGACGGCCGCGAAAGTCTCGCGGCTTCCGACCAGCCCCGAACGAACTCGGTACCGCTTGACGAGATCGCGCGCCGAGACGAGGGCCGGGCGTGCCGCGGATTCTCTGTTCACCTGTCCCGTCGAGAAACGCCTTCTCGCCTTCGAGATGTCGCGTGTCCCGTGTCCCGCCCGTTTGTGCCGCGTCTCGTGTCCGGCTCGTACAGAAAGCACCGCGCGACGCCGGTTCCTGCGGCAAAGAGCGGAGGCTTACGCTGCTCGCACGGCTCGAAACGCTCCGGACATCGGGGCGCGAAGGCGCAGCGCTCCTCGGTTCGGGAGGCGAGATCGGGCACGGCCCCCGGGATCGCGTCGAACCTCGTCGGCCGAACCGCGCCGCTGGCGAGAAGGCGCGGACGCGAAGCCAGGAGGGCACGCGTGTACGGGTGGAGAGGATCGCGGAAGAGCTCACGGGTTGTCGCCGCTTCCACGACGCGCCCCGCGTACATGACCATCACGCGATCGGCGTGCCGTGCCACGACTCCGAGATCGTGGCTGATCAGGACGAGCGCCAGGCCGCGCTCTCCCCGCAACCGATCGAGCAACTCGAGGACCTGCGCCGCCACGGTCGCATCGAGCGCGGTCGTCGGTTCGTCCGCGACCAGGACCGCGGGATCCGACGCGAGCGCGATGGCGAGAAACGCGCGCTGCTTGAGCCCTCCCGAGAGCCGGTGCGGGTATTCCTCCATCCCGCGGTCGGGATCGGGGAAGCCCACTTCGCGCAACCGTTCTCGCGCGAGCTCTCGCGCGGCGCGCCGGTCGAGCTTCCGGTGCGCCCGCACCGCCTCGACGATCTGCGAACCGACGGTCGCGACCGGATCGAACGCGGCGCCCGGCTCCTGAAACACGAGCGAGATCTCCCGGCCGCGCACGCGGCGCCAATCCTCTTCCTTGGACCCGACCAGCTCCCGGCCGCGCAAACGGATCGAGCCTCGGACACGGGCCACCTCGGGCGACAGGCCGAGAAGAGCTCGCGCCGCGAGCGTCTTGCCGCAGCCGCTCTCCCCGACGACCGCGAGCGCCTCACCCGGTCCCAGGAGGAAGCTGATGCCGTCGACGGCGGGCGCGAAACCTCCGGCAGCGGGGACCTCGACGATCAGGTCGCGGACGGCGAGAAGGGGTTCCAACCTTGAACTTTGAACCCGGAACCCGTTTAGTGGACGGACTCCCGTGAGTTCTTCCGCGCCTGCTCGAGATCCCGGACCCGCTCGACGACGTCACGATAGTTCGTGTTGATGCCGTAAACCTCCAGGAACGTCTTGTAGGCGAGGTTGACGTCGCCGCTGTCCTGGTAGACCCGGCCGAGGTCGTAGAGGAGACCGGCGGTCTCCGACTCCCGGATCCCCGGAGTCGCGAGGCCTTTGGCATACCACTTCACCGCGAGCTGCGGCATCCCCTTCTCGAGGAAGCAGAGGCCGAGAAGGCTGCAGCACTCGACGGTCAGCGCCGGCGCCTTGCTCGCGAGCTGGAACTCGCCGATCGCTTCATCCAGCAGGCCCATCTCCTTGTAGGCGATCCCGAGGTTGTAGTGCGTCTCGTAGTCCTCCGAGGAAAGCTGCTGCTCGACGCCTTTGCGGAACTCGCGAAAGATGTCCTGGAGCGATGCCTCACCTTGAGCGTCGCCGAGGACGGGGGCGGGCGGAGGGGGTGCCTCCTCGGTCAACTCCTTCTCGAGCTCCTCGGCGAGGTTGAAGAACTGCTGCTCGTCGGCGAACAGGTTGTCTTCGTCGACGGCCGGGCGCGTCACCGGAGACTCGCGGCCGGGACCCTCCGCGGCGGCGCGCTGCATCTTCTCCTCGATGTGCAATCCGAGCTCGGGGGCGAGGATCCCGAACCCGGGGTCGGACGGAACGTGTGGAGTCAGACGCGCTCCGCGGTCGTCGCGCGCGGCGGCAATCGGCGCGGACGTCGACTCCGGGAGCCCGGCAAACGGATCGAACCCGGCGGGCCCGGGAACCGCGCGCGGCTGTGGCGCCGGCAGCTCGATCGGGAACTCGTCGAACTCGACCTCCACGGCGCCGGGCGGCCGCGAGCCCTCCGTCGGCTCCACGAACGGAACCGCCGGGCGCCGAGGACCGGGGGAAAGGCCGAGCCGCGCGTAGAGCGCGACGGCGAGGCTCTCCCTG
>DASWIB010000260.1:0-4495 GCA_036397915.1 Thermoanaerobaculia bacterium
GTGATCACGCGCAGGCCGCGGCGGTGCGCCTCGCGAAGCAGAGTCTTGAAGTCCGAGAGCGTCCCGTACGCCGGGTTCACGCCGGTGTAATCGGCAATGTCGTAGCCGTCGTCCCGCATGGGAGAGGGATAGAAGGGAAGCAGCCAGATCGCGGTGACGCCCAGATCCTGCAGATAGCCGAGCTTCTGCGTCAGTCCCGGGAAGTCGCCGATGCCGTCGGCGTTGCTGTCGAAGAAGGCCCGAACGTGGGTCTCGTAGAGGATCGCGTCCTTGTACCAGAGCGGCTCGTCGCGAAGTCCGATCTCGTCCCCGGTCCGCCTGGCCATCTGGCCTCGACCTCTACCGGTCAAAGGAAGTAGTCGAAATCCCGCTCGGTTCGAACGTGACGCAGAACCCGGAAGACGTGCGCCGGGCTCACCCGGGGATCGAGCTCGACGTAATTGCGAGCCCCGCTCCACAGGTAGCGGGCGCCCGAGATCAGGTCGTGGACTTGATACGTCTCGGCGGAAGCGATTCCGAGCTCGCCGGTATCGAGCTCCACCCACCCGGCCTGCGTGTGATGAGGGTCGAGATTGACGGCCACCAGCACGACGTTGTCACAGCTCTCCGTCGTCTTGCTGTAGCAGAGCAATTGGGAGTTGTTTGACGGGTGGAATCTCAGCCGCCGGTCGCTGTGCAGGGCCGGGTTATCGCGCCGGATGCCGTTGACGCACGCGATCAGGTCCTTCAGGCTGTCGGGCCGCTCGCGCTCCCAGAGTCGGATCTCGTATTTCTCGGAGTCGCTGTACTCCTCGCTTCCGGCCTCGCGCGGAATGCGTTCGCAGAGCTCGAAGGCCGGCCCGTATATCCCATAACTCGCGCCGAGTGTTGCCGCGAGAATCAGACGCGTCACGAACGCCGCGCGATCGCCGAGCTGCAGATACTCGGTCAGGATGTCCGGCGTGTTGGGCCAGAGGTTGGCCCGGAAAAACTCGCACAGGGGCGGACTCGTCAGCTCGCGGAAGTAGTCGGTGATCTCGGCCGCCGTGTTGCGCCACGCGAAATACGTATAGGACTGCGTGAAGCCCAGCTTGGCGAGGCGGTACATCACCCTGGGGCGCGTAAACGCCTCCGAGAGGAAGATCGTCTCGGGAAGCGACCGCTTGACCTCCGCGATCAGCCACTCCCAGAAGGCGAACGGCTTCGTATGAGGATTGTCGACCCGGAAGATGCGGACTCCCTGTTCCGCCCAGAAGAGAACGACGCTCCTCAATCCCTCCCACAGCGCCTGCCAGTCGTCTGTTTCGAAGTCGAGGGGATAGATGTCCTCGTACTTCTTCGGGGGATTCTCAGCGTGCTGGATCGTGCCGTCCGGCCGGTGGCGGAACCATTCGGGATGTTCCCGGACCCACGGGTGGTCCGGCGTGCACTGAAAAGCGATGTCGAGAGCGATCTCGAGTCCGTGTTCGGCGGCGCGGGCCACGAGGCGGCGAAAATCCTCGACCGTTCCGAGCTCGGGGTGGATGGCCGTGTGCCCCCCCTCCGGGCCGCCGATGGCCCAGGGGCTGCCGGGGTCCCCCTTCGAAGCGGTCGCGGAGTTGTTCTTCCCTTTTCGGTGCGTTCGGCCGATCGGATGGAGGGGAGGCAGGTAGAGAACGTCGAAGCCCATCGCGGCGATTTCGGGCAGCAGCGCCTCGCAGTCCCGCAGCGTGCCGTGGCGTCCCGGCTCCGAGGAGGCGGCGCGGGGAAACATCTCGTACCAGGCCCCGAACCGCGCGCGCTCCCGGTCCACCACGACCGCCAGCTCGCGCGCGTAAGACGCGGCGCCGGCGAGGTCTGGGTACCGATCGATCAGAGCGGCGAGCTCTCCCGGGAGCGCGAGTGCCTCCGCGCCTTCGTCTCCACTTTCGAGCCGTTCGGCGTGACGCGCGAGGGTCCGGGCATCGGCGCCCGTCGCGCGCTTCGCGGCCGCCGCGACGATTCGGGCTCCGCTTCGAAGGTCCAACCCGACGTTCTGTCCGGCGCGCCGGCGCTCTTCCAGGTCTTGCGACCAGGTGCCGAACCGGTCGATCCAGGCCCGCACGGTGTACAAGTGGCGTCCGACCCGCGGGACCCGGAAAGACCCGCGGTAGCGGTCGTTGCCGAGGGGATCCATGCGGACGACCGTCCAGGCATCGGCGGCTTCGGGACGGTGCAGAAGCTCGCAGGCGACGAGATCGTGGCCTTCCCCGAAGGCGTCCGCCTCGACGACGACCTCTTCCCCCTCCGTGCGCTTGATCGGAAAGCGGCCGCAGTCGATCTCCGGGGCGACGGCCTCGATCACGACGCGTCCGGAACGTGGCTCGGCCATGCGGATCTAGAACTCCATGCCGGCATCGGTCGGGGTCCCCCGGCGCCGTTTGTCGAGGACCCGATCGATGTTGACGGCGGCGGAGATCAACCCCATGTGCGTGAAGGCCTGGGGGAAGTTGCCGATGGATTCGCCGGTCAGGCCGATCTCCTCCGAGTAGAGCCCGAGGTGGTTCGCGTAGCCGATCATCTTCTCGAACGTCAGGCGCGCCGCATCCAGGCGTCCGGCCCGGGCCAGCGCCTCCGCGAGCCAGAACGTGCACATCGAAAAGGTTCCTTCCCGTTCTTTGCCGATCCCGTCGGGGGCGACGCGGGGATCGTAACGGTGGACCAGGTTGTCGCTCTCGAGCTCGCGCTGAACGGCATCCAGGGTCCCGAGCATCCTGGGATCGGCCGGTGAAACGAACTTGACGAGCGGCGCGAGCAGCATCGAGGCGTCCAGCGTCTCACCATCCAGACTCTGGACGAAGGAGTTCTTCTTTCTGGAAAAGCCTCGCTTCATGATCGTCTCGTAAATCTCGTCGCGGGTGGAGAGCCATCGCTCCCGATCCGCGGGGAGGCTCTCCTTCATGGAGATTCGGAAAGCTCGATCGAGCGCCACCCAGCACATCATCTTGGAAAAGGTGAAGTCCTTCGCGCCGCCGCGGACCTCCCAGATGCCCTCGTCCTTCTCCCTCCAGTTGTCGCAGACCCAGCCGGAAATGCCTCGGACGATGTTCCAGAGGCGATGGGACAGGGGCTCGCAGTACTTGTTGTAGAGGTAGACGGCGTCCATCAAGTCGCCGGCGATGTCGAGCTGGAACTGCTTCGCCGCATCGTTGCCGACGCGGACCGGACGGGAGCCCCGGTAGCCTTCGAAGTGTCCGAGCTGGAACTCGGGGATCTCCCGGCGCCCGTCGATCCCGTAGAGCACCTGCAAGCCCTTCTCGATGTCGCAGTGCTTCTCGAGGAACTCCATGAACTGCACGGCTTCGTCCGTGAAGCCGACGCGGAGAAAGGCGTAAACGGTGAACGCCGCGTCACGAATCCACGTGTAGCGATAGTCCCAGTTGCGGTCGCCCCCGACCCGTTCGGGAAGGCTCGTCGTCGCGGCCGCGACGATGGCGCCCGTCGGCCGAAAGGTCAGCAGCTTCAGAGTCAGCGCGGAGCGTTTGACAATCTCCCGCCACCGCCCCTGGTAGCGGTTGCGCGCGATCCAGTCCTGCCAGAAGCGGAGACTGTGGCGGAACTCGCTCTGGCAGATCTCTCCGAGCTTGTCGAAGGGGGGTGGGGTCTCGCCGTCGGACTGGGCGAGCACGACCGGAATCTCGTCCTCCTCGCGGAGCACGAACTCCGCGCGGACTGCTCCCTCGCAGAGTCGCGTGGGCAGCGGCGTGACCAGGTCGACCGCGAGCTCTCCGGCGGAGAAGCGGGCCCCGAACGCGGTCTTCTCCACACGGGTTTCCGTGCGGGCATAGTCGAAGGCCGGGCGGCACTCCATCCGGAAGGGGATCTCGCCCCGCACCCCGCGCACCAACCGGATCACCTGGTGATCGGCGCGTTTCTTCGGACCTCCTCCGGCGTGAATGGGCATGAAGTCGACGACCTCGCCCACTCCGTCCGGGGTCAGAAAGCGCGTCATCAGGACGTTCGAATCGGGCAGATACATCTGCCGCCCTACCGCCTCGACGGAAGTCGCCGCGATCCGGAAATATCCTCCCTTGCGGTCGTCCAGGATCGACGCGAAAAGGCTCGGAGAATCGAAATAGGGAAGGCAGAGCCAATCGATCGTGCCGTCGATGCCGACCAGCGCGCAGGTGTGCAGGTCGCCGATGATCCCGTGATGCTCGATCGGCAGATAGCTCATGATGTCGCCCTCTTCGCCGAAGAAGTCGTCTTCCCGCCACGGGCGAAGGCCGCCGATTTTCTCGAGTTCGCGCCTTCCCCGGGCTCTTCGACCCGGAGCTGGATGTCGTATTCGGGCACGGCCGAGCGCAGTCTTAGCACGTGCTCTCTCATCCTCCATCGGGGCGGCAAACGGATCGCACTTCCGAGAAGCTGGGCGGAATCCGGGCCTCGTCGTCCGTCCGGTTCGGGGCGCGGGTCCCGTCTCGCTTTCGCGGGCCGCGCGGGATGAGTCTATCGCGCGGGGACATCCGTCGAGCCGGGGGATTCCCGCGACAGCGTC
>DASWIB010000261.1:0-19993 GCA_036397915.1 Thermoanaerobaculia bacterium
CGGTTTCCGTACATTTCCCAGAGAAATTCCCACCAGTAGAAGTCTTCCTATCTACTTGTGTCACTTCCGCTCCCGGAAGTCAACCCCCGGCGGCTCTACGGGGAATCTTCGTCTGAGGAATGCGACTTTCGTCGTACTACGGCGGCAGGCCGGCTTCGATCTGGTTCTTGGGCAAGGGGATCGCGTTCTCTTTCGATCCGCGATCGACGCACACGAAACAGGCCTTGTACAGGTTTTCGTAGCCCATCCTCATCTCACGGGTCGTGATGAAGAGGTCGCGGGGCGGATACGGCTCGTCGATACGGCGAAGCGTCACGAGGATCCCGCCTCCGACGCGGACCTTGCCGGCGATCGCGAAGCGGTGCGGCGGCTCGGCCGTGCATTCGAGCGCCGCGGCGAGTTCAGTTGACACCGGTGTCTCCCTCGCGGCGGTCGAGCGACGCGACCGCCTCGGCGACGCTCGGATAGATTTCGAATAGCGAGTCGAGCTTTGCGACGCGAAGCAGCGATGCGATCCGCTCCCGGGGGTTGACGAGAACGAGCTCTCGATTCTCCGACTTCAGCCGATGGAGCGCGCCGACCAGCACTCCGACGGCGGTGGAGTCCATGTACTCCAGATCGGTCAGATCGAGCACGACGGCTCCGGTCCGCTCGTTCGTCGCGCGTTCCAGGCTGCCCTCGAACTCACGGACCGTCTCGCCGACTTTCACCATCCCCCCGATTCGCAGGATGGCGGTGCCGCCCGGCTCGTCTTCCTCGACGACCATCTCTACGTGAGAAAAGCCCTCCGGCTCCTCACGGGCTCCCCCGGCGCACCAGTATTGCTCCGTGAGCGACCGTCTCGGAACCGGAGCGCACTTCCCCCTCGAACTTGACGACGGCGCCGAATCGCGCGGAGAGCCGCACGTCGACCGTCAGGCTCTCTCCCGCTTCGGGAATCCGACGGATCTCGAAGTCCTCGATGCCGGCGAGGAATCCTCGCCTGCCGATCTCGGGCTCGCCGCCCTCGAGCAGGAGCGCCGCCTGCGCGACCGCTTCCGCGAGCAGCGCGGGGCTCGACCATTTCCCGCTCATCGCCGCGCGGGCGCCCGCGCTGATCCGCGTCGAGACGCGTCCATCGGTGAAATCCGCGCCGGCCGACCGCAGTACGGTATCGACGAAACGAAAAGGATAGGCGTGGGGAAGATCCGACGCCGGAGGCATTACGCGATCTTCTTCTGCTCGATGAAGTCCACGAGAGCGTTGACGGAGGCGAACGCCTTGACACCGACTTCCTCATCCTCGACCTTGATCCCGAACTCCTGCTCGAGCCCGAGCACCAGCTCCAGGGCATCGATCGAGTCGAGGCCGAGCCCCTCGCCAAAAAGCGGCGCGTCGTCCTGGATCGAAACCGGGTCGATGTCGAGCTTCAGGCGCCGCACGATGAGCTCCTTCACTCGGGGCGCCAGATTCTGATTTCCCATTGAGTCTCCTCGCGAAAATTATAGACGGATGGTGGATGCCCCGGACTTCGTCTTCCGATTCTCGTTTCCCGCTTCAGGCGGCGCGGAGCCCCGTCAGGCCATCCCCCCATCGACCCGCCACACCTGCCCGGTCACGTAGGACGCCCGTTCTGATGCGAGAAACCTGACGACGGCCGCGATCTCCTCCGGCGTGCCGAAGCGGGCCATCGGAATTCGCCGGAGGAACTCCTGCCGGGCATCCTCCTTCAGATGCGCGATGATCTCCGTCGAGACGAGTCCCGGCGCGACGGCATTGACCGTAATGCCGTGGGTCGCCAGCTCGAGCGCGAGCGCCCTGGTGAAGGCGATCAGCCCTCCTTTTGCCGCCGAATAGTTCGTCTGACCGACGTGTCCGGAGATTCCGGAGACGGACACCACGTTGACGATGCGCCCCCAGCCCTTGTGCAGCATCCCTCGCACGACCGCTTTCGTGACGCGGAAGGCTCCTTTCAAGTCGGTGTCGAGGACGAAATCCCAATCCTCCTCCTTCATCAAGGGGAAGATCGCGTCCTTGATCACTCCAGCGTTGTTGACGAGAACGTCGGCGCCCCCGAACTCCGAGGACACCCGATCGCCCAGGGCGCGCACCTCGGCGGGTTTCGTGACATCTGCCGCGATCGCGACGGCCTCTGCCCCGGTCGCCCGAATCTCCTCGACGGTCGCTTGAGCGCGGGCGACGTCCTGGCGGTAAGAGACGACGATCCGGTGACCCGCCGAGGCGAGTTCGAGCGCGATCGCTCGGCCGATTCCCCGCGAGCCGCCCGTAACGAGCGCCGTTCTCATGCGGGGCGGAGACTATCCGACGCCGCGCGGATCGCCGCAAGCGACCCGGCCGGCAGGCAGGTGGTCGTCCGGTCGATCCAGCGCGACATCTTCGAAAGCATGTCGCCGGGTCCGACCTCCACGAAGGAGCGGAGGCCGTCCGCGATCAGCGCCTCGTACGTCTCGTTCCAGAGCGTCGGGTGAACGAATTCCGTTCCGATCAGCTCGCGAACGCGCTCGCCCGTCCGGGCGCGCTTGCCGTCCGGGCCGTAGTACGGGACCGCGGGATCACGGATCGAGCGGCAGGCCTCCACGACCGGCGCCACCGCTCGCGCGACCGGCTCCATGAGCACGCTGTGGATCGGCCAGCTCATGGAGAGTGGAAGCACCGACAGCGACTTCGGCGCAAGTATGCGCAGAGCTTCCTCCACCGCTTCGGTTCGGCCCGTGAGAACGAATTGAGTAGAGGCATTGACGTTCCCGATCCATACGGGCAGCCCGCGCCCCGTCAGATCCGCGCAGACTTCGTCGACCGTTTCCCGCCGCACCCCGATGACCGCGCCCATGGATCCCCGGATGCCGAGGCGCTCCGTCTCGCGCCAGACCGCGATCAGCACCTCCAGCGCGTCGTCGTAGGAGATCGCCTGCGCGGCGACCATCGCCGCATAGTTCCCGAGGCTGTAGCCGGCGGTCGCGCCGGGACGGACTCCCTCCCGCTCGAGAGCGCGCGCGGCGAGCGTCGAAACGAGGTACACGCCGGCCTGCGCCGCGAGGTTCTCGTGGAGCGAGGCCTCCGGTCCCTCGAAGAGGATCTTCTCGAGGTTGCGCCCGCAGCGAGCGGAGGTCGCCGCGAAGAGCTCCCGCGCCTCCGGGTCCGCCTCCCAGAAGTCGCGCCCCATCCCGACGGCTTCGGCGAGCTGGCCGGAGAAGAGAAACCCGGGCTCGTTCATACCGTTTCGAGCGAGGGGATCACATCCTCCAGTGCGACGCACCCGTCGCGGGCGAGCCAGCGGCGGAACCGATCGGGCAGTCGCGCGAGCTTCGTGAAATGCACGGCGCGCAGGAGCGGAGGGAGCCCGTCCATCCGCGGGTGGTCGGGATCGAACTCCCAGGGATGGAAGGTGAAGACTGCGGGAAAGCCGCGCTCACGGAAGGCCCGCTCGGCGGCGGCGATCCTCTCCTCTCGGAGCACGCGGAACGGCCACCCTCCCCCGACCGGCAGCCGGGCGCCGAACCCTCGCGCCGTGAGCGGCGGGACCTCCAGGATCCCCGTTCCGTTTCGCTCCACCCGGTACGGTCCGAGAGGGTTCCCGGCGCGGCCGAGCGGAGGAACGGCGGTCGTGGACGCGTCGCACCGGAATCCCTCATCCGCGAGAATCGCAAGCGCCGGGTCGGCGGGATGGCGGATCGACCATTCTGCGGCGCGGTGCGCGGAGCAGCGAACGCCGGCGGCGTCCTCGATCGCGGCCCGCGCGCGGAGGAGGTCCTCACGGAACTCTCGCGGAGTCATCTCGTCGGCGCGCCGGTGCCGGTCGCCGTGAACCGCGGGCGCGTGACCTCGGGCGACCGCCTCCCGGACCAGATGGGGATGGCGCCGCGCGACCCAGCCGAGGAAGAAGACCGTCGCGCGATGTCCACCCTCCTCGAGGAGGTCGAGCAACAGCCGAAAGGTCGTCTCGATTCGGGAGGGAAACGTCTCCCAGCGCCGCCAATCCGAGTAGTAGTCCTCGCCGCAGACGTGGAACCAGTCCTCCACGTCGATCGTGAGCACGCGGGGAGCGAGCCCGGGCGTGCGCAGCGGAACGACGCGGACGGATGCCATCTTTCCCTCCTTTCGGGAATCAATCCACTTCGAAGACTTTGTAGTACACCGCCCCCCACGAAATGATCCACGTATCGCGAAACGGCCGGTAGTGCGACGGCGCCGCCTCGTAGATCGCTCGCACGGGCACGTGCCGGAGACGCCGAACGTGCGGCGCGGCCTTCAGAAGGATCTCCGTCTCGATCAGGTATCCGCGAGAGGACAGGGACAACCGACGCAGAATTGGAGCCGCGATCACCCGATAGCCGCACTGGCCGTCCTCGACGTCGTGGCCGGTCATGCGGGTGAGGATCCGGGAACCGATCTCGTTGGTGCGGTACCGGACGGCCGGTATCCCGTCCTGACCGTTCATCCGCGAGCCGATCACGAAGTCATCGCCTGCTCGCGCGGCCTCGAGCAGGCGGGGCAGGTCGTCCGGATCGTGCTGCCCGTCGGCGTCGACGAACGCGACGTGGGTTGTGTCGCCCTGCAGAACGACGGCCAGACCCGTCCGCAGCGCGCTCCCCTTCCCGGCGTTTTCCGCGAGACGCAGGACCTCCGCGCCCGCGCACGCGGCCACTTCCGCCGTCACGTCCGTCGAGCCATCGTCGACGACGACGACGCGCGACAGGTAACGGAGGAGACCGCGAACGACGCCGCCGATGGTCCCGCCCGCCTGATATGCGGGCACGAGTGCAACCGGTCGGAATTGCTCCTGCACGGCGAGATGGTAACTTGCGGCGACCCTCCCGCGGAGAGCTGGCAACCAGAAGTTTGTCCGAGTAATCTCAGCGGGGGACCTTGCGGTCCCCCGAACCCCCAGCAGCGAATCGCTTCGCTCGTTGACTCGTTCCGCGCGCTTGTGAAAAAGTTCACAACCGGCGCGGCTTCTTCCAGGAACTCGCCGTGCGACGCCCGAACGACCCGAGGTGCGGATGGCCGAAAGCTATCTTCCGATCCTCATCCTGATGCTCTTCGCGATCGCGGTCGCCGGAGTGATGCTTCTCCTCTCCGCCGTCCTCGGACCGCGCCTGCGCACGCGCCGCAAGCTCGACACTTACGAGAGCGGGATGCCACTGCTGGACGCGTCGCACAAGAGAATGTCGATCCAGTTCTTCTTGATCGCGATGGTGTTCATACTGTTCGACGTCGAGATCGCCTTCCTCTACCCCTGGGCGCTCGTCTTCCGCGCGGGCGGGATGCCACTCTTCGTGGAAATGATCGTCTTCCTCGCCGTGCTCGCGGTCGGATACGCCTACCTCTGGAAGAAGAAGGCGTTCGACTGGTGACGAGCCGCCGCTACGCAGTCGAGCCGACAGGTCGCCCGGCGGAGTTTCCTCCCGCCGCGCGCGAGCGGATCGAGAGGATCCTCGCTCGCTATCCCACGAAGCAGGCCGCGCTCCTCCCGGTCCTCTGGGTCGCTCAGGAGACGTGGGGATGGATCTCGAAGGAGGCGGCCGAGGAGGTTGCGCGGATCCTCGAGCTCACGCCCGCGCACGTCTCGGGCGTCCTCACCTTCTACACGATGTACAACCTCGAGCCGGTCGGGAGGTACCTGCTGCAGTTCTGCACCTCGATCTCCTGTCACCTCGCCGGAGCGGAGGGGCTCGTGGACCATTGCCGTAAGCGGCTCGGCATCGAACTCGGCGGGACCACGCCCGACAGGAAGTTCACGATGGTCGAGGTCGAGTGCATCGCAGGCTGCGACCGCGCGCCCTCGATGATGCTCAACGACACGTACCACGAGCCGATGGACGCAGCGAAGCTCGACGCGCTCATCGCAAGCCTGCCGTGAAGTTCGAGCCGGTCCTCCTCGCGCGCGCCGGGCGGGAGCGATCACAGGCGATCGACACGTATCTCGCCGACGGCGGTTACGAGACTCTGCGGAAGGTGCTGACGGGCGGCTGGACGCCCGAAGCCGTGACCGAAGAAGTCAAGAAATCGGGTCTGCGCGGGCGCGGCGGCGCGGGATTCCCGACCGGGGTGAAGTGGGGCTTCGTGCCGAAGGACACCCGGGGAAAGCCCGTCTATCTCCTCTGCAACGCGGACGAATCGGAGCCGGGAACGTTCAAGGACCGGCTGCTCATGGAGGAGGACCCGCACCAGATGATCGAGGGACAGATCATCTCCGCGTATGCGATCAAGTGCCGCAACTCCTATGTCTACATTCGGGGAGAGTTCTTCCACGGCGCCCGCGTCGTCCAGCGCGCGATCGACGAAGCATACGAGAAGGGGTTTCTCGGAGAGAACATCCTCGGCTCCGGTTTCTCACACGACATCACGGTGCACCGCGGAGCGGGCGCTTACATTTGCGGTGAGGAGACCGGACTCATCGAGAGCCTCGAGGGCAAGCGCGGCCAGCCACGCGTCAAGCCGCCCTTCCCCGCGGTGGTCGGCGTGTTCGGTGCCCCCACGATCGTGAACAACGTCGAGACGCTCTGCTGCGTCACGCACGTTTTGAAGCGAGGCGCCGACTGGTTCGCGAAGATCGGCCGGAACGAGAAGAACACCGGTCCGAAGCTCTACTGCCTCTCCGGGCACGTGAACCGGCCGGGCGTCTACGAGGCTCCGATGGGGCTTCCGATGAAGGAGCTCCTGTTCGGCGACGACTACGGGCGGGGAATGAAGGACGGCCGCAGGGTGAAGGCAGTCATTCCAGGGGGCGCCTCGGCGCCGATGCTGACCGCAGAAGAGATCGAGGACTGCCCGCTCGATTTCGACGGCCTCGTCGCCAAGAAGTCCATGCTCGGCTCTGCCGCGATCGTCGTGATGAACGAAGACACGTGTATCGTCGACGCCGCGAGGAACCTCGCGAAGTTCTTCTCGCACGAGTCGTGTGGCCAGTGCACCCCGTGCCGCGAAGGGACCCCGTGGCTGCACCGGGTGCTCACCCGCATCGAGACCGGAGAAGGCCGTCTGGAGGACATCGACCTTCTCGAGAAGATTTCGAACCAGATGGCGAACGGGATGACGATCTGCGTCTTCGCCGACGCCGCGATCGCGCCGGTTCTGTCTTCGGTCGGAAAGTTCCGCGACGAATACCGGCACCACGTCGAGCACAAGAAGTGCCTCGTCGATTCCCGTGCGGTGGTGGAGGCGACGGTTTGAGCCCGGCGCCGCCCGCCCCGGAAGGGAAGACGCTCACCGTTGTCTTCGACGGCCGTCCCGTCGAGGTCCCGCCCGGAATCAACCTGATCGAGGCCGCGAAGCTCGCCGGAATCGAGATCCCCCACTTCTGCTTCCATCCGCGACTCTCCGTCGTCGGCCAGTGCCGCATGTGTCTCGTCGAGATCGAAGGAATCCCGAAGATCCAGGCGGCCTGCACGACCCCGCTGAAGGACGGGCTCGTCGTCAAGACCACGACGGAGAAGGTGCGGCAGTCGCGCGCGGCGAACATGGAGTTCCTCCTGATCAACCATCCACTCGACTGCCCGATCTGCGACCAGGCCGGCGAGTGCACGCTGCAGGACAACGCCTTCGGATACGGCGAGCAGCGGTCGCGGTACGACGAGCGCAAGCGCCAGTACGCCGGGTTCGACCGGACGATGATCGGCCCCCACGTCGTCGCGGACATGACGCGCTGCATCCAGTGCACGCGCTGCATCCGCTTCTGTCAGGAGATCGCGGGAACCGGCGAGCTCACCTTCCTCGACCGGGGCGGCCGGACGCTCGTCTGGACACACGACGGCAAGCCCCTCGCGAACGACTGGTCCGCCTGCGCGGCGGACGTCTGCCCGGTCGGGGCGCTCACGACGAGGGAGTTCCGCTTTCGCCGCCGTGTCTGGGACCTGAAGAAGACGCCTTCCGTCTGCCCGGGCTGCAACATCGGCTGCAACATCTCGATCGAGTCGCGCGACGGCGTCGTTCACCGGTTCCTCCCCCGACTCAACCCGGCGGTGAACGATTACTGGCTGTGCGACTACGGCCGCTTCCTGTCGGAGAGCCTGAATGCGCGCGACGTCGCGAAGACGACCATGCGAGAAGGCGGCGAGCTCAAGGACGCGGCCGTCCCGGTGGCGATCGAGCGCATCGCTTCCGAGATCCGTCAGACGATCGAGATCGAGGGGCCGTCCGCGCTCTTCTTCCTCGGGTCCGCGCATCTCTCGAACGAGGAGAATTTCCTCCTGCGCAAGCTCGCGGACCACCTGGGGTGTACCAACCTCGACGTCGTCGTCGACAAGTCCCGCGTCCGCCGAATGAAGTCCAAGACCGACTGGATCGAGGGGGACGACTTCGGAGCGAACTACGCCGGAGCGGTCGATATGGGTCTTTCGCCGCGGGCCGGCGGGCACGGCCTGGCCGACGTGCTCGAAGAAGGCTGGACTCCGCAGTTCGTTCTCGTGGCCGACGCAGCGTTCGCCGCCGCGGCGGACGACCCCGGCAAGGTTGCGCGGCTTCGCCGGTCGCGGTTCCTCGCCGTCGCGGCGACGACGGCGAACGCGCTGACACGCGCGGCGGACGTCGTGATTCCCGCCGCCTCGCTCGCCCAGAAGGAGGGCTCTTTCACGAACGTGCAGGGCCGCGTCCAGAGGTTCGAGCGTGCGTTCCTGCCGCCGCCTCCGGCGCGCGCGCACTGGGAACTGCTGCTGATGCTCGCGGCGGCACTCGGCTGGGGCGACCGCAACTGGACCCCCTCCGACATCCGGGCGCTCATCCGACGCGAGGTCGAAGGCTACGGCGACGTCACCGAGGAGGAGCTCGCCGGCGGAGGCCTCATGAAGAAGGGCCTCTTCGTTTCGACGGGAGCGCTGTGACGGCTCTCGATTGGGCGATCACCGCATTACGCGTGCTCGTACCGGTCCTGGCGATCCTCATGGCCCTTCCGATCCTGCTGTGGCTCGAGCGACGCGGGGCGGGACTCATTCAGGACCGGCCGGGCCCCAACCGGGTCGGCCCGCTCGGACTCCTCCAGCCACTCGCCGACGTCGTGAAGTTCTTCATGAAGGAGGACCTGGTGCCGGCGAACGCCGACCGCTTGCTCTACGTGCTCGCTCCGGCGATCGCGCTGTTCTCGGCGATGACGACCTTCGCCGTCATTCCGTACGGCGCGACGGTCCCGGTCGGCGGACGCGAGGTACTGCTCGTCGGCGCGGACGTCTCGATCGGGATCCTCTACCTCTTCGCGCTGACGTCCCTGTCCGTCTACGGAATCGTGCTCGCGGGGTGGTCCTCGAACAACAAGTTCTCGCTGATCGGCGGGATCCGCTCGAGCGCGCAGATCATCTCCTACGAGCTCGCGATGACGACCGCCGCTGCGGGCGTCATCCTCGCGGCCGGCTCCTTCCGGTTGACCGACGTCGTCGCCATGCAGACCGGGACGTGGTTCGGGTTCATCCCCCGATGGAACCTCATCCCGCAGTTCTTCGGCTTCGTCGTCTTCTACGTGGCGGCCTTCGCGGAGACGAACCGGCTTCCATTCGACCTGCCCGAGGCCGAGGCCGAGCTCGTCGCCGGCTACCACACGGAGTACTCCGCGATGAAGTTCGCGATGTTCTTCATGGCGGAGTACATCAACATGATCGTCGCGTCCGCGCTCACGGTGACGCTCTTCTTCGGCGGCTGGGCGCTCCCGGGTTTCGAGCCGCACGGCATCGGTGGCGCAATCCTCTCCGCGCTCATCTTCTTCGCGAAGACGGCCTTCTTCGTTTGGATCTTCATTTGGGTGCGCTGGACGCTTCCTCGTTTCCGCTACGACCAGCTCATGCGGCTCGGATGGAAAGCGCTCCTGCCGATCGCTCTGCTGAACCTCATCTGGGTCGCATTCCTCGTCGTCAAGGGATGGATCCGGTGACGGCAAGTCGGCTTCTCTTCGACGCCGCCGCGGGGCTCGCGATCCTCTTCGCCTGCGTGATGGTCGTCCACCGCCATCCGGTCAAGAGTGTGCTCGCTCTCGTGGTCTCGTTCTTCGCACTTGCCGTCACCTATGTCCTGCTTTCCGCGCCGCTGATCGCCGCGGTTCAGGTCATCGTGTATGCCGGCGCGATCCTCGTGCTGTTTCTCTTCGTCCTGATGCTCCTGAACGTGCCGGAGGAGATCCGACAAAAGTCGGGCAGACCGATTCACCAGACGCTCTCGGCCGCGGCGATTCTCGTCTTCGCCGTCGCGCTCCTGGCGACCCTGCGAGCCCACGGCTCGCCCGGAGCGGTGCCCGGGTCTCCTTCCGCGCCGGCCGACATCAGGGCAGTCGCCCGCCTCCTCTTCTCCGAGCACCTGCTGTCCTTCGAGGCACTCTCCATCCTGCTCCTCGCGGCGCTCGTCGGTTCATTCTGCCTCGCTCGGCGGGAGGGCTCGTCGTGATCGGCGACGGGATCCCGCTCGGCGACGTGCTCCTCGCCTCGGCGGCGCTCTTCATGATCGGCCTCGCCGGCGTGCTCCTCCGCAGAAACGCGATCACGATCTTTCTCTCGATCGAGCTCATGATGAACGCCGCCAACCTCACGGTGCTCGGCTACGCGGCTTCCCTTCACAGCCTCGAGGGACAGGTGGTCGTTTTCTTCGTAATTGCGATCGCCGCGGCGGAGGCGGCGGTGGGACTTGCGATCTTCGTCGCTCTCTTCCGCCACACCGAGACGATCGACGTGAACCGGATCAACCTCCTGAAATGGTGAGAGGGATTCCTCGGCCCGCGGGCCTCGGAATGACGGAAGAGGAGTTGGGGCCTCGGAATGACAGATGGGGAGCGTGGGGCCTCGGAATGACAGATGGGGACCGGTGAGCCTCGGAATGACAGGGAAGGCGTGGTGAGATGACGGTCCCCCTCTGGGTCCTCCTCGCTCTTCCGCTCGCGGGATTCCTTCTCTGTCTCCTCCTCGGCACCCGTTTCGGGAAATCGTTCGTCTCCGCGGCCGGCGTGGGCTCGGTCGGTCTTGCGACGATCGCGGCCTGGACGCGCCTCGTCCCCTACCTCTCGGGCGGCGGCACTCCGGTCGTCGAGCGGATCTCTCCCTGGATCGCCGCGGGCAAGCTCTCCGTCGACCTTTCCCTACGGCTCGACCCGCTCTCTGCGTTGATGGTCTCTTTCGTGACGTTCGTGGGGTTCCTGATCCACGTCTATTCGATCGGCTACATGCGGCAGGACGAGACGGACGCCGGCTACGCCCGCTTCTTCGCCTATATGAACCTCTTTCTGTTCGCGATGCTCACGCTCGTGCTCGCGAACAACTTCCTCTTGATGTTCGTCGGATGGGAAGGAGTCGGGCTCTGCTCGTACCTTCTGATCGGCTACTACTATGAGAAGGAGTTCGCCGCCGAGGCCGGCAAGAAGGCTTTCGTCGTCAACCGGATCGGCGACTTCGGGTTCCTGCTGGGGATGTTCGGCGTCTTCTCGCTCTTCGGCACGCTCGACTTCGAGAGCGTCTTCTCGCGCGCGGCCGCCGATCCCACCCGCTACGCGCCAGGTCTGACGGTCGTCTGTCTGCTCCTCTTCGTCGGCGCGATGGGCAAAAGCGCGCAGGTCCCGCTCCACGTCTGGCTGCCGGACGCGATGGCGGGACCCACCCCCGTGTCCGCGCTGATCCACGCCGCGACTATGGTCACGGCAGGCGTCTACATGGTGACGCGCTGCAACGTTCTCTTCCGGCTCGCCCCGGAGGCGATGTTCGCCGTCTCGATCGTGGGCGGCGTCACCGCCATCTTCGCCGCGGCGATCGCGATCGCGCAGACCGACATCAAACGGGTCCTCGCGTACTCGACGGTTTCGCAGCTCGGCTACATGTTCCTTGCTTGCGGGGTCGGCGCGTACGTCGCCGGCATGTTCCACGTCCTGACGCACGCTTTCTTCAAGGCGTGCCTCTTCCTCGGCTCCGGCGCGGTCATTCACGCGGTGGGAGGAGAGCAGGACGTCCGCCGCATGGGCGGCCTCGCACCGCGACTTCCGATCACGTACCGCACGTTCCTCATCGCGACGCTCGCACTGGCGGGGATACCGCCGCTCGCGGGCTTCTTCTCGAAGGATGCGATCCTGACCGCCGTCTTTGCGGCCCACCGGCCGATCCTTTTCGCGATCGGCCTCGTCACCGCTGGCCTGACGGCGTTCTACATGTTCCGGCTGGTCTCGCTGACCTTCTACGGTGAGTTCCGCGGCACGCCGGAGGAGGCGCACCACGTCCACGAGGCGCCTCCGACGATGACGCTGCCGCTCGTCGTTCTCGCGTTCCTCTCCGCGGTCGGAGGTTTCCTCGGCCTGCCGGAGGTCTTCGGGAAGAGCGCCAACCGGATCGCCGCCTTCCTCGCGCCCGTGTTTCCGCCGGTCTTGTTCCCAGGCCGTGAGACGGCGGAACACGCCCTCACAGCGTCGATGGAATGGCTTCTCATCGGAGCGTCCGTCGCCGTCGCCGTCGTTGGGCTCCTTCTCGCGTGGAAGTGGTACGCGAAGGAGGGTGGCCGCCCGGCGGCGCGCTTTGCTTCCTCGTTCCCGGCGGCGTACGCATTGGTCCACGATAAGTTCCGAGTCGACGAGCTGTACGACGTCCTGTTCGTTCGCCCGTTTGTCTGGCTGGCGCGGATGCTGTGGAAGGTGATCGACGTCCTGGTCATCGACGGCGTTCTGAACGCCGCTGCGTTCATCATCGAGCTCGTTGGAGATGCCCTCCGGTTCCTGCAGACCGGCAACGTCCGCAACTACGCGCTCACGTTTCTCCTCGGGATCGTGGCGCTCGTCCTGATCGTCTTCGGAGGCATCTAGGTTGCGCGCGCTGCTCGAGAGTCACCTCCTGACCGTGCTCGTATTCCTGCCGAGCATCGCGGCGGCGCTCCTTCTGCTCTTTCCAGAGCGGCGCGCGCGAGAGGCGAAGCTCTTCGCACTCGGCGCGTCCGTGCTGGAGCTCGGGCTCTCGTTCCCGCTCTGGTCTCGCTTCGATCTGACCACGGGCTCCTTTCAGTTCACCGAGAAGGCCGAGTGGATTCCGGCGCTCGGGATCTCCTACACGGTCGGGATCGACGGGATCTCGCTCCTGCTCGTCCTGCTGACCACGCTGTTGACGCCCGTGTCGCTGCTCTACTCGGTGACCCACGTGGAGAAGAGCGTGCGCGTGTTCTCGATCGCCTTCCTGGTGCTCGAGACCGGAATGATCGGGAGCCTGGTCGCGCTCGACCTCGCCCTCTTCTACGTGTTCTGGGAAGTGATGCTCGTCCCGATGTACTTCATCATCGGGATCTGGGGCGGTGGCCGCCGCATCTACGCGGCGATGAAGTTTTTCCTGTTCACGATGGCCGGAAGCCTCCTGATGTTTCTCGCGATCCTCTATCTCGCGGTCCGGCATCGGGCGGTGACCGGCGGGTGGTCGTTTCTCCTCGCAGATCTCGCGCGGCTGACCTATCCGACGATGGCGATCGAGACGGTTCTTTTCCTCGCCTTTGCGCTCGCGTTCGCAATCAAGGTTCCGGTCTTCCCGCTCCACACCTGGCTGCCCGACGCGCACACGGAGGCGCCCACAGCCGGCTCGATCATCCTCGCGGGTGTTCTGCTGAAGCTCGGCGTATACGGCTATCTGCGCTTTGCCCTTCCCCTCTTCCCCGACGCGGCGATGCGATACGCGCCGTGGCTGGGAATTCTCGGTGTGATCGGCGTCGTCTACGGTGCGTTCGTCGCTTACGCGCAGAAGGACATGAAGCGGCTGGTGGCGTACTCCTCGGTGTCGCACCTCGGTCTCGTGGTGATCGGGATCGGCGCGTTCACGAGCGCCGCCATGACCGGTTCGGTCCTCCAGATGATCAACCACGGGCTCTCGACCGGCGCGCTGTTCCTGCTCGTGGGCGTGCTGTACGAGCGCAGCCATACGCGCGAGATCGCCGACTACGGCGGGATCGCCGGCGTCGTTCCGGTCACCACCGGGCTCTTCCTCGTCGCGACGTTCTCCTCCATCGGGCTGCCGGGGTTGAACGGGTTCGTCGGCGAGTTTCTGATCCTGCTCGGAACGTGGACGTCGTCCCACCGGTGGTGGGCGATCGCCGCTGCGACCGGGGTCATCCTTTCAGCGATCTACATGCTGTCGCTCGTCCAGCGTGTTTTCTGGAATCCCCTGACGCGCGAGGAGAACCGGCGACTGCCGGAGATCCGCGCAAGCGAGCTCGTCGCCGCCGCGGCGCTCGTTATCCCGATGGTGTGGATCGGCGTTCGTCCGAACGACTTCCTCGACCGGCTGCGGCCGTCTGTCGAGGAGGTTCGACGGTCCGTCGCAGCGAGAAAAGCGGCGGCGAGCTCTTCGCCATCCCCCCGAGCGAGCTCGTCACTGTCCCCCCGAGCGAGCTCGTCTTTGCTGTCCCCCCGAGCGAGCTCGTCTTTGCTGTCATCCCGAGCGAAGCGAGAGATCTCTCCCCGGAAAGCGCGAGGTTCCTCGGCCCTGCGGGCTCCGGCAGGACAGGGGAAGGGCGCCTCGGAATGACAAACGGAATGGTTCGCCCGTGATCCCGAGCTTTCTCTCGTTCGGCCCGAACGACCTCGCGGCCGCGGCGCCGGAGATCGCGCTCGCGGCGGCCGGCTGCGTGGTGGTATTGCTCGACGCCTTCGCGCCCTCCTCACGCCGATGGCTTGCGACCCTCTCGCTGCTGGGCGTCGCCGCTTCGACCTGGTTCCTCGCTGCCGCTCCGCACGGGCTCTCGTTCGGCGGCCGTTACGAGACCTCGGATCTGACGGTCGCGGCAGGGCTTTTCGCGGCCGCCACCGCCGCCGTCGCGATCCTCGTCGCGAAGCCGTATCTCCAGCGCACGGGCGAAGAGAAGGGTGAGTTCTACGCGCTCCTCCTGTGGGGCCATCTCGGCGTCTCATTGATGACACGCGGACTCGATCTTCTGATCGTCTTCATCGGGCTCGAGACGCTTTCGCTCTCCTTCTACGTCCTCGCCGCGTTCTTCCGCGCGATTCCGGCCTCTTCGGAAGCCGGCTTGAAGTACTTCCTGACGGGCGCCTTCGCGTCCGCGTTCACGCTCTACGGGATCGCGCTCCTCTTCGGCAAGGCCGGCAGTGTCCGGATCGCCGCGCTCTCGCGCCCAGACCTCGGAACCGATCCGCTCGTCGTGTTCGCGCTGCTGCTCCTGCTCGTCGGATTCGGCTTCAAGATGTCGCTCGCGCCCTTTCACGCCTGGGCGCCCGATGTGTACCAGGGGATGCCGACCCCCGCGGTCGCTTACCTGTCCGTGGCGCCGAAGGGCGCGAGCCTGATCGTGCTCTACCGAGTCCTGTCTTCCGTCTTCGAGGCCGGAATACCCGATCGGTTCCGCACCGGCATCGCGGCCCTGGCGATCCTCTCGATGAGCCTCGGCAACGTCGTCGCGCTCGCGCAGCGCGACATCAAGCGGCTGCTCGCGTACTCCGGGATCGCTCACATGGGGTACGTCGCGATCGCGCTGGCGGTATTCGGCCGCGAGGCGCTCGCGGCCGTCATCATCTACTTCTTCGCTTACGTGGTGTCGAACGCGGGCGCTTTCGCTGCCGTCTCCACGCTCTACCGCGACGAGAGCAAGCCGCATCCGGTCGGGCTCCTCGCCGGCGAAGGACGCCGCTCGCCGTTCCCGTCCGCCGTGCTCGCGCTCTGCATGTTCTCGCTGGCGGGCATCCCGGCGACCGCGGGCTTCATCGGGAAGTTCTTCGTCTTCAAGGCCGCTATCGAACAGGGTCTCTACGCGCTCGCGATCATCGGCGTCGTGAACAGCCTCGTGTCGATCGGCTACTACCTGAAAGTCGTGTATGTACTCTACATGCGCGAGCCGGTGGGAGACGAACGGCCGCCGGCACTGGCCACGGCCGATCGGTTCGCGCTCGCCCTTTGCGCGGCGGGAATTCTGGCGATCGGCGTCTTCCCCGCGGGACTCTGGGATCTCGCGCGGCGGGCCGCCGCGAGTCTTCCCTTAGGGCGATGACACGGGATCCCGGCGGCTCGACGGATGGCATCTCTCGTCGGAGATGAGCCGCAACTCCGCCCTGCCGAGGTCGAACCGAGACGCCCGCGAGTCCGTCTCGGAAGCCACCGCCACCCGGCTCTCGGTCTATCTCCGCTGCCTCGCCGAACTCGAGGCGGAGGGCAAGGTTCATATCTCCTCGCAGAAGCTCGCCCGCGGCTTTCAGCTGAACTCGGCGCAGATTCGAAAGGATCTTGCGACGTTCGGTGAATTCGGCATCCGAGGCGTCGGATACGAGATCGGATCGCTCAAGCGTCACCTCCTTTCCATCCTGGGACTCGACCGCACCCGGCGAGTCGCGATCATCGGAGCCGGCCGGCTCGGGCAGGCGCTCGCGGACTATGGCGGCTTCCGATCGGGAGGGTTCCGGATCGTGGCGCTGTTCGACAACGACCGGAGCCGGATCGGTGCGAAGAGTCGCGCGGGAGTCCCGGTGCACGACGTGCGGCGGCTCGCCGAAGTGGTCGAGCGGGAGGGCATCGAGATCGCGGTGATCACCGTCCCGGCTTCCGCGGCTCCGGAGGTCGCCCGGCAGTGCTGGGAGGCGGGCTTGAAGGCGGTCCTGAACTTCGCTCCGGTGCGCCTCGATCCTCCTTCCGACGCTTTTCTCAAGAACGTCGATTTGAAGGTCAACCTCGAGACTCTCTCCTTCTACATTGCCCGCACATGAACGAGACTCCGGAGGCCAAAGGAGAAACGAATGTCGTCTGAGCCGAAGCTGCCTTCGCCAGTGGATCGCGTCGTGCCGGGACCAAGACCCGTCGCGCCAGACCGCGGCGGGCCCAAGCCGAAGCCGCTAGCGACGGAGAACCTGAACCCATATGACTTCGCGCTGTTGCAGTTCGATCGCGCGGCTGACCACCTCGGCTTGGACGCCGGCGCGCGCAAGATCCTGAGCACGCCGAAGCGGCAGCTCATCGTCTCGATCCCGGTCAAGATGGACGACGGCTCGATCAGCGTCTTTCAGGGCTACCGCGTGCAGCATTCGATCGCGCGCGGGCCGTCCAAGGGAGGCATTCGTTATCACCCGGGGGTCACGCTCGACGAAATGAAGGCGCTCGCAATGTGGATGACCTGGAAATGCGCGGTCGTCAACATTCCGTTCGGGGGAGCCAAGGGCGGGATCACAGTGAATCCGAAAAAGCTCTCGCTCGGCGAGAACGAGAGGATGACCCGGCGTTATACCTCCGAGATCTCGATCCTGCTCGGACATGACCGCGACATACCGGCCCCCGACGTGTACACGAACTCGCAGACGATGGCGTGGATCATGGACACGTTCTCGATGACGAAGGGCTATTCGACGCTCGGGGTCGTCACCGGCAAGCCTCTCGCCGTCGGCGGCTCCGCGGGACGCAAGGAAGCGACCGCCGAGGGCTGCGTCGTCGCGATCGAGGAAGCCGCCAAACGGCTGAGCCTCCCGTTGAACAATGCGACCGCCGCCGTCCAGGGCTTCGGAAATGCGGGCTCCGCGGTGGCGCGTTTCCTCGGCGACGCCGGTGCCCGGGTCGTCGCAGTCTCCGACTCGAAAGGCGCCATCTACGACAAGCGGGGGCTCGCGATCGACGCAGTCTTTTCCGCAAAGGACAAGAAGGGAACGGTCACGGCGGCGCGGGGAGAGAAGATCACCAACGAAGAGATTCTCGAGCTCCCGGTGGATATCCTCGTGCCCGCCGCGCTCGAAGGCGTCATCACGCGAACAAACGCGCCCCGAATCAAGGCGCAGATCGTTGCAGAAGCGGCGAACGGCCCCACGACACCGGATGCCGACGACATCCTCCGCAGCCGGGGCGTCGTGGTGATTCCCGACATCCTCGCGAACGCCGGCGGCGTGACGGTCTCGTACTTCGAGTGGGTGCAGGACCTGTATTCGTTCTTCTGGGAGCCCGACGTGGTCCGCAACCATCTCGAGCGAACGATCCGGCGCGCCTACGAAGATGTCGAGGAGTCCGCGCTTCGCTACGACACCGATCTGCGAACCGGGGCGCTCATCCTGGCGGTCGGCCGGGTCGAGGAGGCAGCGAGGATTCGCGGGCTGTTTCCTTAGCTGGGCCTGGGCCTCAGTCGAGCTCGATTCGGATCGCCTGACTCCCGAGAAGCCCTTCTGCCACTTCGGGCACGTGCGGGCTCCCGAGGAGCCCTTCTGCCACTTCGGGCACGTGGCGCTGGAAGACTCAGCCGCGGATCAGGACCGCCCGCACCGGCGAGGCGTCGAGGTCGTCAAAACGCAAGGGCAGCGCCACGAGTTGGTACTCTCCCTCGTCGATGTTTTCAAGCGCGAGGTTTTCGAGCAGGGCGACCCGGCGCCCCAGGAGTGCCCGATGTGCGGGGAGATCCTCCGCATCGGGAGGATCGATCGACGGAGCATCGGTGCCGACCAGGATGGCTCCCTTTTCCGCGAGCCGCACGGCGGCGAGATAGGACAGAAAGGTTCGACCGCGCGTGAGAAACAACACCCGGGCGACGCGGAGGCTCTTTGTCGGCAGGGCATCCGGGCCGACCTCGCCCCGGCCCCGAAGCTCGACGACTCGGGCTGGGCCAAGGTAGGGATCGAGCGAAACCTCTCCGATCGTCCTCTTCCCTGGGAAGGAGTGGCAGGGTGCGTCCGCATGAGTTCCCAGGTGCGCGCTCATTGTGAAGCAGGTCGATTCATACGGGTCGCCCGCCGCCAGACTCGATGTCGTTCGGAAGGAGAAGGGCGCGTCCCCGGGCCAGACGACCGTACGCTGGTTGATCCGCCGCGAGATGTCGTAGATTCTCAACGCATTCGACGAAGAGTCTTTGTCTCCGCGTAGCGTTCCGCGACGTGCGGATCGTAACCGCGATGTCGGGGATTGATCGGCAGGTCGCGATACTCGGCGTCGCATCGGTAGCAGATCGTAACCGTTTGGATTCGACGAGCGACGACCCAATCGACGAGGACCGCCACCAGCAGAACGGGAGTGAACCAGATCCACCCGAACGTCCAGCCGACGAGCAACGCCGCGCCCAGGGAGAATGTGAGCAGGAGGCATCCCAGGCGCTGATCGAAGTCCTTCTGGAGGAAGAACGCGCGGTTCCCGCAGAACGCGCACCGCTCGATCGGCCCCGCCGGGGTGATTCCTTCGAATCGCGCCGAGTACGTCGTGCCGCACCTCTCGCAGCGGAGCTCGCCCGAATCGGAGGCGGCGTGGTCCTTTGCGGCGAGGCAGCTCGGGCAGTAACGGCGGGCGCGCAACCTGGCTACGCGGGAAAGCCGGTCGCGACGGTCAGATAGGATGCGAGCAGCTCTCCGATCAGCACGAAGACGAGCGCGACGTAGAGGAGCCCCGTTGCCGCCTGGTTGGACTTCATCTCGGCCGTTCGCCAGATGAACCAGGAGAGCGCGAGCGGTCCCACAAGGCCCCAGACTACCCGGAAGAGGAAGAAGAGCGCGTCGCGATCCAGGGAGAGAAGCGCCTCGAGTCCCTCGGACCGGGGATTTGCCGCGATCGCCGCGCCCAGGAGCGCGGCGCGCGCGACGGCGAGCGCCGCGAAGAGCGCCGCACCACGCGCGAGTAGCTGGAAGGGCAGCGACCGGGAGACGAGATACCAGTGGCCGAGGTTCATCGTGAGGAGAACAGCGCCAAAGAACAGACCGCCGACGGCGGCGCTCGCGACCGTCCATGCGCCGCCAGGAGTCCGCGGAGCGGACAGCGCGACGCAGGCGGCCGCGTACGCCGCGCATGCGGTCGCGGCGAGGAGGATCGGCCGCGCGGCAGATGCCCGATCGGCGTGGGCGCTCAGCGCATACGCGCCCATCAGCGCCGAGGCGCCGGCCGCGAACGCGACCGGGAGGCCGGCAGGATGCAGCAATAGCGCGAGGCCGATCAGAGCGAACGTGATCGCCCCGTGAAGCGAGAAGAACCCTTTTCCGAGGGTCCTCGACGGAAAGAAGAGCAACAGGAAGGACGTTCCCGCAGCGGCCTCGAGAAGAAACAGGCCGAGACCGGTGCGCGTCACAGCGCAGACACTTCCGACGTGAGACCGACGATCTCCCGCGTGATCGTACCGA
>DASWIB010000262.1:0-4053 GCA_036397915.1 Thermoanaerobaculia bacterium
GCTTCCGCGGCACGCTCGGCAAGGATGGCCGCGCGATCACCGGCTTCTGGATTCAGCCGTCGGGCGACGCCGTCACATTCGACCAAGCGTTCGCCTCGCCCCTCGTGCTCGAACGCGTCGGGCGGAACGCCTGGCGCGGCACCGTTGAGCCCCTGGAGGACCCGTTCACCCTCTACCTGCGGATCTTCCGCGACGCCGAAGGGGCTCTCCTCGCCGCGTTCCGCAACCCGGAGCTGAACTCCATCGGAGGCACCACGCAGTTCCGAGTGACCCGGGAGGGAGAAACCGTCCAGTTCACCGCGGGACGCGATCCGGCGGAACAGATCCGCCACACGGCGACGCTTCTCCGGTCACCCGAGCGCATCCGGATCCCGTGGCCCGACGCCGGCCGCACGCTCGAGCTGGCGCGCGCGACGCCCGCGCAGGCCGCCGCCTTCTTTCCGCGCCCTCCCGGCACGCCGCCGTACCGGTACGCGAGACCTCCCGCGACCGGGGACGGCTGGACGACGGCGCGGGCCCGCGACGCCGGCATGGACGAGGCCCTCCTCGCGAAACTGATTCAGAGGCTCGCCGACGCCGATCCGTCCGTCAGCCGGCCCGCGCTCATCCACTCCCTCCTGGTCGCGCGGCGAGGGAAACTCGTCCTCGAAGAGTACTTCTTCGGCTTCGACCGCGAGCGCCGGCACGACGTCCGCTCGGCGGGCAAGACGTTCGGCTCGGTCCTCCTGGGCGCGGCGATGATGCGCGGGGCGAAGGTCGGTCCCGAGACGCCGGTGTACGAGGTGCTCGCCGGCATGGGACCGTTCGCCAACCCCGATCCGCGCAAGGCGCGCGTCACCGTCGCGCACCTTCTGACGCACAACTCGGGGCTGGCCTGCGACGACAACGACGAGAAGTCGCCCGGGAACGAGGACACGATGTCGTCCCAGAAGAGCCAGCCCGACTGGTGGAAGTACACGCTCGACCTGCCGATGGCGCACGAGCCGGGGACCCGCTACGCGTACTGCTCGGCGAACTCGAACCTCGTTGGCGCGGTGTTGAAGCAGGCGACGGGAACCTCCCTGCCGGAGCTCTTCGATCAGTGGGTCGCCCGCCCGCTGCAGTTCGAGCGCTACTACTGGAACCTCATCCCGACCGGCGAGGGGTACCTGGGCGGCGGCGCGCGCCTGCGGTCGAGAGATCTCCTCAAGGTCGGACAGGCGTTTCTCGACGGAGGCGTGTGGCGCGGCCGGCGGATCGTCGACTCCTCGTGGGTCACGCGATCGACGAAGCCGTACGTGAAGATCACGCCCGAGACGACCGGGCTCGACAAGGAGCAGTTCTCGGAGTTCTACGGCGAAGGCGAGGACGCGTACGCCTGGCACCTGAACCAGCTCACCTCCGGGGAGCGGACCTATCGGGAGTACGAGGCGAGCGGCAACGGCGGCCAGCTCCTGATGGTGATTCCGGAGCTCGAGCTCGTGGTCGTCTTCACCGGGGGGAACTACCGGCAGGGCGGCATCTGGGGCCGCTTCCGCGACCAGATCGTGCCGCAGGAGATCATCCCGGCGATCCGGCGGTAGTCGACGCGGCCGGCCGAGGGGTCATTGGACCGCAGTCCTCGCGACAAGAGTGTTCAGCCAGAGAGGTGGAAGATCTTTCGGATCGAGTACGCGCCGGCCACAGTCTCGCATCTCGAAGCCTTGACCGCGCGCAGCAAGCGATCGTGCTCGATGGAGTGGCGAGGCATCTCGCGGTAGCTCCAATGGTCGAGACTCGCAACCGAAAGCCCATGCGCTTGAATCCAATCGCGCCATGGGAGCTGCGGCTCGGTAACCTCCGCGTATACTTCGACATCGTCACCGAGCCGGATCCCGTCGTCGTGGTCCTGGCCATAGGCATCAAGGACCGAAACGCGCTGAGGATCGGGAAAGAGGCGATCGAGCTATGAAGACTCTGGAGCTTCGAAAGGCAACCGGCTCCCTTGCCGGATACGTCGGAGACGCGCAGAAGGGGCCGGTCGTCTTCACCGTGAAGGGTGATCCCGTCGCCGCGCTCGTTCCGGTCACGAACGCCGACTTGGAGACCATTTCGCTCGGCTCCAACCGGCAGTTTCTGCGTCTGATCGGCCGGTCTCGGACGGCCTGGAAGGCCAAGGGCGGACTTTCCGCCGCGCAGGTGCGCCTGCGCCTCGCTCGGCGGGCGAACAGACGCCGCCGCAAGACTTAGGTCACGACTCTCTCCTGAAAAACTTTCCGTCGTCGCGGCAAGCCCTGATCCGCCTTTTCGCGAGACAGCCGCCTGGCGATGGCAGCCGTAATGGCCTTCCTGGCACGGGCGGGACTCGCGCGCGCGCGCGCGAATCATTCGTCGGGAGCGAAATCGTGTTCCCTCCCCGCCGACCCGGTTGGTGTATGTTGGTGCAGAATGGTGTGTCCGAGGCGCGGGGCGCTTCGGCGCGCCGTTACTTTCTGCCTGCCACCGCCAGGACCGCCTTCAGACCGCGTTCGATCAGGCCTGCGCGATCGGTTCTCAGGCTCTTCGCCAGATCGTCGGAGCGCGAGAGAAGCTCCTTCTCGACAGGGACGGAAATGACACGGGCGTCCCTTCTCGTCCGTGCGGCACGACCCGGTCTGCGCTTCGCCTGCCGCCATCTGGCTCCCGGTTTGGAATCCATCGGGCCGAGCTCATCGATCACCGAATATCGGCCGTACCGCGCCGTGTCTTCGGCAATTCGAGAGGAGGCTTCGCGGACGTACTCTCGCAGAGCGGAGTTGATCAGGGTCTGGTAATTCCCGCCTCCCGCGGCCTCCACCTGGGAGCGAAACCACTCGATCAGATCCTTGTCGAGTCGAATCGTGATCCGGGTCTTGCCCCTGGGCACCGGAATGACCGGCCCTCGCCTACCCTTCGAGAAATCGTATTCAGCCCTCATGGGTTCTCCTCGTAATTACGGCGTTCGCGTGGCGTCGCCCTGCGCGCCGAGATGATCCGGCCGCCCCGCCCCAGCGGAATCCAGGCGACGACAATGAACCTCCCTTCCGAGTCCTGCCCGACGGTCACGAGTCGCTCCTCGTCTCGCGCTCTGTGGTCAATGCGAGCGGACCCTCGAGCGCGATGACGGCCTCGGCGAACGAGAGGCCGTGCTTCCGCCGGTTCAGACGCGCTTTTTCGGGGTCCCAGGTCCATTCCGGTACCTCCTCCGGCACGGACCGCTAGTATATGTACGTTTGTACACCGAGTCAAGGCCAGGGCGGTCTCGGCGCTTGGCTTCGCGACGGGGAGCGACACTCGAGAGGCCGAATTCGCCTTGGGCGGCGATGTCGAGGGGCCGGCCGGATCGGCCGGGTTCCCTACCCTCGCTCGCCAGGAAGACGGAGGAGCTCCCAGAAGCCTCGCGGCTCGAGGATTCGCAAGGCGCCGACCTTGCCCAGAATGAGCAGGTCCTTGTCTCCGGTCACCAGGACGTCGGCTCCGCCGGAGAGCGCTTCGCCGAGGATGACCGCGTCGGCGGGATCTCGAACGGCGACCGGGAGCAGCTCCGGACCGGCTTCCACGGTCGTGCCGGCCGCGCGCAGAAACCCGACGACTTCGCGAACGACGGGATCGGGCGCCCGGATCTTCCTGGTCAGGGTTCTTGTGACCTCCTCCATCAAGGCCGGCGAGACGAGCAGCTCGTGCTCTGCCAGGACGAGGCGGAACACGTCGGCGCACAGCCCGCGCGTCGCGAACGCCGCGACGATCACGTTCGTGTCGAGGAAGACCCTCACGACACGATCTTGAACACGTCCTCGTCGGTCAAGAGCCCCTGAGCTTCGGCGAACGGCGCGACACGGCGGCGCATCTGATCGAAGACGTCGATCGCCAGCTGCCGGCGCAGGGCATCACGAATCACCTCGCTCTGCGTGCGCCCGGAGAGCCGGACCGCCCGCGCGAGAAGCCGTTCGACTTCCTTGTCCAACCGAACCGAAATCGATCCCTTCATGTAAGACAATGTAATACATGCGCCGGTCCTCAACGGGGTGCGGGGGGTCAGGTCTCCACTTGCCACATTGAGGGTCAGGTCACGAGTGC
>DASWIB010000263.1:0-4799 GCA_036397915.1 Thermoanaerobaculia bacterium
CCGACACCGGCGAGCTGTAGGACGTGTTGAATACACGCACATCCGAGAAAAACGGCGACGCCGCCGCACCCGGCGGCAGGGACGTCACCGCGGGAAGCGTCACCGTCTCTCCCGACACGAAAGCCGGCAGGAGCACGAGGAAGGAGAAAGACAGCGATACGGCGAGTCGCTTCACGAGCACCGGATACCGGGGCTAATCCACGCGCAGGGTGCCGCGCATCAACGTTGGATGGATCGTGCACCAGAATTCGTAGGTTCGACCGCGCGCGGAGACAGGGGCAACAAAAGTGACGTGGTAAATCGTCGGCGGACGTCCTCCTCCGCCGTAAGGATCCTCGTCCACGCCCGCCGAGATGTTGTTCGCGCCGGCAATCCCGAGTTCGGAGATCCCCGAGAAACCGTGGGTTCCGGATGACGCCTCGAAAACGAGGGTGGTCTGGCCGCCGGCCGTGACCGGGATCGGCTGAGCCGTTCCCGGGACGAAAACGTAGTTCGACAACGCGACGTTGATCGTCTGTGCCGACGGCCCGGGGTCGGACGAGGCCCGCTGGTCCTCGGCGCCGGTGACGAAGATGGGGTCGGTCGTGGCGTTGTCGATCACCGCCGCGTAGCTGAATACTTCGGCGTCGTTGCTGCCGGTCTCCACCACCGCGTACGCGTTGGTCGTGATGAGACCCCCCTGCCCGACCGCGTCGAAAATCCGGTTGATCTGAGTCCCCGACCGCGGACCCAGACTCACCACCTGGCTGCCCAGCTGCACCGTCCCGTTGAACAGCTTGATCGTCACTACAACTGCCGAATCCTCGCCGTTGTAAACGCCGATGTTCGTCCGAAAAGCCCCGTTCGCCAGAGACGTCAACACCGAAACGGAGTGGGCTTCCGAGTTCTTCAACCCCGGTATGAACATCCCGACCGTCGGAATAGGCGCCGTCGAGTAGAGCCGGCTCGTCACCCGAATATCACTGCCGGAGCTCGTGAACTCGACGGCCCCGGCCGTCGACGGCGCGTTGAACACGGACAAGATCATGTCGTCGAAGGCCCGCGACTCACGCGGCGACAAGCTGAAGGCCGCCGACCGGCCCGCCGCCGAACACCCCTGCGGGATGAAACACCGATACACCGCCGTCACCGACACCGGCGAGCTGTAGGACGTGTTGAATACACGCACATCCGAGAAAAACGGCGACGCCGCCGCACCCGGCGGCAGGGACGTCACCGCGGGAAGCGTCACCGTCTCGGCAGAGAGCGGCGGCGCCAGGAGGAGCACGAGCGCCGCCGCCGGGAGGATTCGAAGAGCCCGACCGATGCTGGATCCTGTGATCGTGTTCATCGAGCGGAGTCTATGGGCGCGACCCCGCGGCGGGCCTTTCCTTAACCCCGCCCTAAGCCGGCTCCCGCTACGCTCGTATTATTCTCTGCCCCCGTGACTTCCCGCTCGACGGAACTCGAACTCCTGAAGCGCGGATCCGTCGACCTGATCGAAGAGGAGGAGCTCGCGCGCCGAATCGAGGTGAAGCGGCTCACCGTCAAAGTCGGCTTCGATCCCTCCGCGCCGGATATCCACCTCGGCCACACGGTCGTCCTCCGCAAGATGAAGCACTTCCAGGACGCCGGACACCGCGTCGTCTTCGTCGTCGGCGATTTCACCGGGATGATCGGAGACCCCTCGGGCCGCAAGTCCACGCGGCCGCAGCTCTCGCGTGCGGAGATCGAGGCCAATGCCGCGACCTACACCCGCCAGGCCTTTCGCATCCTCGATCCGGAGAAGACCACGATCGAGTTCAACAGCTCCTGGCTTTCTCCGCTCGGCGCCGAAGGGTTCGTCCGGCTCGCTGGAAAGATAACGGTCGCACGGATTCTCGAGCGCGCCGACTTCCAAAAGCGGTGGGCCGCGCGGCAGCCGATCGCTCTGCACGAGCTGCTCTACCCGCTCGCGCAGGGCTACGATTCGGTCGCTCTCAGAGCCGACGTCGAGCTCGGCGGCACCGACCAGCTCTTCAATCTCCTCCTGGGGCGCGACCTGATGCGGGAAGAGGGGCTGGAGCCGCAGATCGTGCTGACGCTGCCGCTCTTAGTCGGGCTCGACGGCACAGAGAAGATGTCGAAGTCCCTCGGGAACGCGATCGGGATCGAGGAGCCGCCCTCGGAGATCTACGGAAAGCTCATGTCGATCGCGGATCGGCTGATCTGGAGCTACTTCGAGCTCCTGACCGACGTTCCCGGCGAGGAGATCGCCGCGCGCCGGCGCGACGTCGAGGGGGGCCGGATGAACCCACGCGACGTCAAGGCGGATCTCGCCCGCCGCATCACGGCGCAGTTCCACGGCGAAGAGGCGGCCGCTCGCGCGGAGGAGGATTTCCGCCGCGTGTTTTCGCGCGGCGAAGTTCCGGACGAGATCGAGACCCGGGAGGCCGCCGCCACGGAAGAGGGAACCGCCGCGCGAGCGCTGGTCGCGGTGGGACTCTGCGGATCGATGCGCGAGGCGCGGCGCAAGATCGCCGAGGGCGCGTTGCGCATCTACTCACCGGGCGGGGCGGCGCGGGAGGTGCGCGATCCGGACGAGCGGCTCGTTTCGCCCGCGCCGACGGTGCTGCGACTCGGCCGGCGGTTCGTCCGCGTTGTCTGGAAAGGTTAGGAGAGTGTCCGAGTACTTGTGTCGGTGGGGGATTCCCTGGGAGAGGGCCGGGATGAGGCGGCTAGGGGGCGCCGGGGGCCGCAAGGTCCCCCACCGACAGATACTCGGACAGACTCCTGGTCGAGAAAGCTACTCGCGAGGCCGGCGGCGGTGCCGGACGACCCGCGGCTTGTCGTCGGCCGAGCCGCCGTTCCGAGCACTTTCCCATTGCGCCCCGGATCGGAGGAAGAGCGCAAGCCCGATGAGCAGGAATCCCAGGATGCCCTGGAGCGAGACGAACGCCGCGAGCTTGACGACCGCGAAGGCCGGATGGACGAAGCGGACGAGCCATCCCGCGCCCTCGTCGAGGGCCGCGGAGGCGAACGCCCCTACGATCAGCAGGACCCGCGTCCTCTTCGAGTAGGGCGCGAAGATCAGGAGATGGGTCAGGAGCAGCGTGACGAGCGCCATCATCGGGAGATGTGCGTGCGTCACCTCGAGCATCGCACCGGCCGTCCGGGGCGGGCGATAGTCCGCCTCGGATCCCCGGTAATAGGACGCGATCGAGGCCGGGGTGAGGCCGAGTCGCGAAACGAAAAGGGTGAGGTTCGTCACCCAGAAGAGCGAGAGCAGCCCGATCGAGAGGCCGAGCGTCAGCCGCATCAGTCCCTGTGTCTGGAAGCCGCCGCGCTCCATGTACTTCACGGCGTCCTCTCCGCAACGACCGCGTGGATCGCGAGCACGCGCCTCACGGCGTCGGCGATCGCTCGGGTCGTCAGAGTCGCGCCCGTAACGTGCGCAAGCCGACGACCGACCGTGAGATCGGCATCGAGCCGGCGCCCCACGAAAAGATCGAGCCACCTGCGTCTCGGCAGGTAGTCCTCCGGCTCGCCGAACGCCACGACCTCGACGCTTCCGAGAGCGCCGTCCGGTCGCAACGCCACGAGCAGCGTCTCGGGCATCGTTCTTACGATGTGCGTGTCGAAGTACCCAGTCCCGAGGAATCCCGCGGCGCCCCTGCCGACGTAGGCGATCACGAGCGCGGACTCGATCCGTGCATGCGCCGCCCGGCTCGCCTTCTCGCGTTCGGCCTCCGTCAGGAAGTATGTCTTTCGCTCGATCGTGGCGGGCGGCGGAAACGCGCGAGCGAGCGCCTGCTCCCTCGAAGAGTAGACCGGCGCCGCGACGGCAGTGTGCGCGGCGGCGAGGAGAACGGCGACCGCCGGCGCTCTCCCTCTCTCGCGGGGAGAGGGCCGGGGTGCGAGAGCCGACTCCGTCAGGATCCTCGCTAGAACAGCCATCCGAGAGCGAAGTTCCACTGGTCGACCGCGGTGCGCGCCTCGTTGTGCACGTCCTGATAGTCCACTTTCAGGACGACCTGCGGGATGGGACGATACTGGAGACCGAGCGTCCAAACCCGTACGTCGTTCGCCCGGTTGGCCGCGAGGCCGGTCGGAACTTCATCCTGCGTGTCGAACTTCTCCCATCGGGCGAACGGCACGAGCGAGGCCGCGCCGCGGCCGAAGAGGACGTCCCAGCCCCCCTCGACGTAGGTCCCGACGAATCGCTCCCCGATCGACGCCGTGCCGGAGAGGCCGTTCAGCCGGTTGATCTCGTCCGCGTCATCGATCGAGCCGCGGACCAGCAGAGCCCGGGTCTGAAGTCCGCGCCACCGCCACTCCGCGTGCGCGTCGAACAGCGAGACGCGTCCGTCGAACGACTCGCCGGCCGCAAGCCTCCCCTGCGCGGAGTCCCCGACGTAGCCGGAGAGCCCCGCGAGAAGGCCCGGGACGCCGACGAAATCGACGCGAGCCGTCAGTCCGAAGTCCTCCGCGCGGGCGCGGGAACCTTTCTGGCGGCCTCCGCGAATCGGTGAGGAGGCGGTGAAACCCGCGGCGTCCAGTCCATTGACGACGTAGCCCCGGTAGGAGACGGGGCCGACCTCGCCGAAGACTCCCACCCCCAGCTCGCGCCAGGTCGTCGGCAGGATCCGGTTCTCGACCTCCGGCCGCCGAGCCCCGAGGAAGATCGGCGGCTCGTGCAGCTCGTTCAGGAATCCGACCGGCAGAAGCAGAAGCCCCGCCCGCACGCCGATCTCCTTGCGGGGCAGGAAATCGAGATACGCGAATTCGACCGAGACCTCTCCCTTGCTCTCCGAGCCCGAGCCGGTCGTGGCGTGCTCGTA
>DASWIB010000264.1:0-7087 GCA_036397915.1 Thermoanaerobaculia bacterium
CCCGCGTTGGTAGGGAGCGCCGGATGGCGTCGGCGAGAAGCGAGGCGCGCGGACGGTGATCCACCTGGACACGAGCTTTTGATCCGGGCGCTCGTGACGCGCTCCTCGCAGCCACTCGTAGAGAACGAGCGTCGAGATCAGAATCCGCTCGCCGCGGTCGATGGCCGCGCGCAAGCGGCGTGCGGAGCGGCGTGGACCGGCGAGTGCATCGATCAGGGCGGACGTGTCGAGAAGGATCAACGGGTTGGCCTGCCGAGCCGCCGTCCCCCGCGCCGCCGCGCCGCTCGCACGGCGCGCAGCTCCCGATCGACTTCGGCGGCCGGCCGAGTGGGGATCTTCGGGACGAGCTCGTCGAAGACCTCGAGCAGACGAAGGCGCTCCGGCTCGCTCAGCCTCCCGATCCGGTCGGCGTAGTCCCGGATGGCGAGGCGCACGACCTCGCTCTGCGGCTTCGCCAGGCGAGCGGCAGATCGGGTGAGCTCCGCCGCAGTCGCCTCGTCGAGAGTGAACGTTTTCTTGACCATACTCTTGCCACACTACCGTGTAGAAGCCCGACCATACTGCCAGTCAAGCGCGATACAGGGGAAGGAATCTCGGCCGCGGCGGGAAGGAAGAGCTCTGAGCCGGCGCTGGACGCGCGGCTCTCGCGTGAGGTCGCGGTCAGAGTGGCGAGCGACTTCTACCGCGCCCTCGCTTCCACCCAACTCATCCTGAGACCGTGGCCGAGAGATGATGTATATAATACAGGATCAGGAGGCCGAGGAATGACGGTCCGCCTCAACATCACCATTGACGAGGATCTCTACAGGCGTTTGAAAAGAGAGCTTCCCCCGAAGGGAATCAGCTCGTTCATCGAGGCCTCCGTCCGCGCCCGCCTATTCCCGGGCCGGCCCGTGCTCGATGTGGCTTATAAAGCGGCCCGCAAAGAGCGCTGGCGGGAAGCGCTCGCTTCTGACTGGGCGGCGACCGAGGTGGAGCACTGGCCTCGATGAAGCGTCCGCCGCGCCGGGGTGAGATCTACCTGGTGGCTCTGGACCCCGCTCTCGGAACGGAGATCCGAAAGACGCGGCCAGCGGTCGTCATCTCGAACGACTCCTGCAACCGATATGGCTCCCGAGTCGTCGTCCTGCCAGCAACGAGCAACGTGGACTCGCTCTTCCCGGGTGAGGCCCGAATCGAAGTTCGCGGGATTCGTGCGAGAGTTCTGGGGGACCAGCTCCGGTCGATCGACAAGGCGCGCCTGAAGTCCAGGATCGGTACCCTCAGCCGGGATGAACTCCTCGACGTCGAGGAAGCCGTCCGGATCACTTTGGCGCTATCGCCGTAGCAGGATCGCCATGGCTTTCTCCACCGGCGTTCCGGAAGCCCGGGTTCCTCGCTATCTCGCCCGCGCCTCGACCAGCCTCATCCGCTCGAATGCGAACTCCACGGTCGAGTCCACCTGGTTGATGTTCCCCGCCCCCGCGGAGGAGAACGTCACGGGGCTGACCCCGGTGAAATCCCACTTTGCAAGTACCTGGTTCTCGTTGTCGCGAGCGATGATGGTGACGTTCTTGCCGGCCGGAGTGCCGTCGTCGGTCGCGTCGTTCAACCAGTCCTGGAGGCGGTTCAAACCCTTCTCGGTCAACGTCAGGACGAGGCGGCGTTCATCGGGGGCGTAGGCTCGGTCGAGGCGCCGGGAGTCGGACCGGGGCACGGGCACCCGAGCGAAGGAGATGCGGTATCCGACGACCCCGTCGATCTCGACGCCGTCGACGAAGAGCCTGAAGTTGCGCTCGCGCGGGTCGGGTCCGGAAGCGCCTGCCAGGGCGGAGCCCAGCAGGAGCGCCACGCCGAGGGAGAAAACGCGTCGTTTCATGGTTCCTCCCGAGGAAAGAGCGAACCCGGCAAGACTACCACCCGGGCGTGCCGACTGCGGTAAGATCGGGGGCGTCTGAGGTTCTCAATGGTTGCCGGAAGACCCCGCTTTTCTCCGGGTATCGGAGAGGCGATTCAACGAAAGGAGTGATGCACTTGAAGAAATATCTCTCTCCATTCGCCGTGCTCGCGGTCGCGATCCTCGTCGTCGCGGCGACGCCGGCCGACAAGTCCAAGACGTTCTCGGTCACGGCCGACACGATCGAAGGCTGCTCCTGCCCGCTCTTCTGCACCTGCTATTTCGGAGCCTCGGCCGACGAGCACATGTGCACGTTCACGAACGTTTACAAGTTCCGTCCCGGCAGCCACTACGGCAACGTGGACCTCTCGAATCAGCTCGTATGGGTCAACGGCGACCTCGGCGGCGAGTGGCACCACAAGCCGGGCCCCGGAATGCCGACGGAATGGGCCGTGGTCACGTTCGACAAGAAGTCGACGCCCGAGCAGCGCCAGGCGATCGGCGAGATTCTGAACACCGTGTTCCCCGTGAAGTGGGGCAAGTTCTCCACGCGAGAGGACTCGATCGAGTGGCACGACGAAGCGAAGATGGCGCACGCGAAGTTGGCGAGCGGCTTCGGCGAGATTTCCCTCGACAAGATGGCGACCTTCCGTCCGGACAAGAGCATGCCCGTGGTGGTCAAGAACCTGCAGTACTGGTTCACGACCTCGAACGACGGGTTCGTCCTCGCTTATTCGACGCATCACTTCAACGGCGAGCCGCAGTTCAAACAAGAAAAGAAGAACGGGTTCACGATCGCCTGGACCGTGAAGGGCGACGTGAAGGCTGCGGCTCCCAAGGCTGCCAGCGCCGCGACGCACTCGCATCACTGAGAGGTCGAGAACGAGTGAGAGAAACGGGCGGGCGACCGCCCGTTTTCTTTTGGCAGTCACGCTGAGCGAACGGCCTCGGAATGACAGCGTAGAATCCTCTGAGTGACCCCCGACGAGATCGCACCGGAATTCCGCGCCTCCGCGAAGAGCTACACGCGTCCCGAGCCGATCGAAGGCGTCCGAACTCTGAGGCTCGCCCGCTTCACGGACGATCGCGGCTTCTTCCTCGAGATCTTCCGCGCACGCGCGAACCACGCCGGCAGCCGCGAGCTCGCCGACTTTTTCGCCGGTGTCCCGCTCGCGCAGATGAACTTTTCGATCGTGGACACGCAAGGCCACATCAAGGGGTTGCACTACCACCTGAAGCAGGACGACATCTGGTTCTTCCCTCCTCCATCGAAGGCGAAGCTCGTGCTGTACGACGTCCGCAAGGACTCCCCTTCATTCGGTCGCACGCAGACAATCGTCGCCGGCGGAGGCCAGGACGTGCTCGTTCGCATCCCCGCGGGCGTCGCGCACGGCTATCGTCCGCTGACGAATCCCTGTTCGCTGCTCTACTTCGTGACGGAGACGTTCGACCCGGACTCGCCCGACGAGTTCCGCATCGCGTGGGACCATCCCGCCGTGAAGGACCTCTGGGAGATCCCGAACGGCTGAAACCAGGCCGTCACCCGGGTCCTATAATTGACGGCTCGAAAATGAGCTCCCTTCCGCTTCCTTTCGACGTCACCCGTGTCCCACGGGTCGACGCCGTCGGGATCGAGGAACGCGCCGCGGCTCTGGGCAAGCGCTCCATCAAGAAAGCCTCCAAGATCGCCGGGATCAAGCTCGCGATCTCGGTGCTCGACTTGACGACCCTGGAGGGCAAGGACTCCGAGGGAAAGGTCCGCCAGCTCTGCCAGAAGGCGATGCGCCCGCTCCCCGGCGACCCGTCGGTGCCGCACGTCGCGGCGATCTGCGTCTATCCGAACCTCGTCGCCGTCGCCAGGGACGCTCTCGCCGGCAGCGGCGTCAAGGTCGCCTCGGTCGCCAGCGGCTTCCCGGCCGGCCTCGTTCCGCTGTCCGCGAAGCTCGAGGACACGCGAATCGCCGTCGAGGCGGGCGCCGACGAGATCGACATGGTCATCGACCGCGGCGCCTTCCTCTCGGGCGACTACGAAAAGGTGGCCTCCGAGATCATCGCGATCAAAGACGCCTGCGGCGACGCGCACCTGAAGGTCATCCTCGAGACGGGCGAGCTCGAGACGTACGACAACGTCCGCAAGGCGTCGCGCCTGGCGATGACCTACGGCGCCGACTTCATCAAGACGTCCACCGGCAAGATCAATCCGGCCGCGACGCCGGGAGTCGTGCTGGTCATGCTCGAGGCGATCCGCGACTTCTACTTCGAGACCGGCCGCCGCGTGGGGATGAAGCCCGCGGGCGGCATCAAGACCTCCAAGCAGGCGCTTCACCTGCTCGTCCTCGTCAAGGAGACGCTCGGCGACGCGTGGCTGACGCCCGACCTCTTCCGGATCGGCGCGTCCACGGTCACGAACGACCTCCTGATGCAGCTCGCAAAGGAAGCGAGCGGGCGGTATCAGAGCGAGGACTACTTCACGAAGGACTGAACCGATGGCAAGCGTCAAGGAAGAAGAGGCATCGAAAGCTCGCGCGGCCCGACACGTCGCGGCGGAGAAGCCCGCGCTCGAGTTCGGAAGCGCGTGGGAGTACTCCCCCGCCCCCGAGTCGCCCGACCACGTCCGATTGGAAGACCGATACGGCCTCTTCATCGGTGGGAAATTCATCGCACCAAAGTCCGGGAAGTACTTCTCGACGATCAACCCGGCGACCGAGGAGAAGCTCGCCGAGATCGCGGAGGCCGGCGCCGCCGATGTGGACGCGGCGGTGCGCGCGGCCGAGGAGGCGTACCGCAAGCGCTGGTCGAGACTGAAGCCCGCCGACCGCGGCAGGTACGTCTACCGCATCGCGCGCCTCCTCCAGGAGAAGTCGCGCGAGCTCGCGATCATCGAGACGATGGACGGCGGCAAGCCGATCAAGGAGTCGCGCGACGTGGACGTGCCGCTCGTCGTCGCGCACTTCTTCTACCACGCGGGCTGGGCGGACAAGCTGGAGTATGCATTCCCGCGGCACGCCGTCTCGCCGATCGGGGTCTGCGGCCAGATCATCCCGTGGAACTTCCCGCTCTTGATGGCGGCGTGGAAGATCGCGCCGGCGATCTCGTGCGGGAACACCGTGGTCCTGAAGCCGGCCGAGACGACCGCGTTGACCGCGATGGCGCTCGCGAAGGTCTGCCAGGAGGCGGACCTTCCGCCCGGCGTCGTCAACATCGTGACGGGGGCGGGCGAGACCGGTGCGGCGATCGTCAATCACCCTCGGGTGAAGAAGATCGCGTTCACCGGCTCGACGGACGTCGGCAAGATCATCCAGCGCGCGACCGCGGGCACCGGCAAGCGCCTGACGCTCGAGCTCGGCGGCAAGGCGGCCAACATCGTCTTCGAGGACGCGGCGATCGATCAGGCGGTCGAAGGGATCATCAACGGGATCTACTTCAACCAGGGGCACGTCTGCTGCGCCGGCTCGCGCCTGCTCGTTCAGGAATCGATCGCCGACACGGTGCTGCGCAAGCTCTCCGACCGGATCGCGACGCTGCGCCTGGGAGATCCGCTCGACAAGAACACCGATGTGGGCGCGATCAACTCGAGGATGCAGCTCGACAAGATCCGCGAGCTCGTCGCGTCCGGGGTCGAGGAGGGCGCGGAGATCCACCAGTCGTCGTGCCCCATCCCATCGAGGGGCTACTGGTTCCCGCCGACGTTCTTCACGAACGTCGCGCAGTCGCACCGCATCGCGCGCGAGGAGATCTTCGGGCCGGTTCTCTCGGTGATGACCTTCCGGACCCCGGAGGAGGCGGTCGAGAAGGCGAACAACATCCCGTACGGGCTGTCGGCCGGCGTGTGGACCGACAAAGGCTCGAAGATCTTCAAGATCACCTCGAAGATGCGGGCGGGCGTCGTATGGGCGAACACGTTCAACAAGTTCGACCCGGCCTCGCCGTTCGGCGGCTACAAGGAGTCGGGTTTCGGACGCGAGGGCGGCGTGCACGGCCTGCGGGCCTATGTGGAGCTTTCATGAGAAGAGCATCGTGTGACCGAAATCGCATTCGCTTCTCACCTCGCCGCGGCAACTTTGAACTCTCTCTTCCGAGGCCGGGCAGCCGGCTGCTGACTGTGAGTGGGCGAACTGGCCCGGCCTCGCGAAAGATGACTGTGGAGCGGGCGAACTAGCCCGGCCTCGCGAAGAATGCCCGAGCTCGAAGTCCGGAAAACGTACAAGCTCTACGTCGGCGGGGAGTTCACCCGCTCCGAATCCGGCCGCTACGACCCGGTCCCGGACGCCGACGGCGAGTTCCTGGCGAACATCTCGCGCGGCTCGCGCAAGGACCTGCGCGAGGCGGTGCGCAAGGCCCGCGCCGCGCAGCCGGGCTGGGCGGCGAAGAGCGCGTACCTCAAGGGGCAGATCCTCTATCGCATGGCGGAGATGCTCGACGGCCGCGCGGAGAGCTTCGAGAAGATTCTTCGCGAGACGCGCGGGCTGACGCCGGCGGAGGCGCGATCGGAAGTGCGGGCCGCGATCGGCCGGCTCGTCTACTACGCCGGATGGTCAGACAAGTTCGTCGCGCTTCTCGGGACCGTGAATCCCGTGGCGTCGTCGTACTTCGACTTCTCCGTGCCCGAGCCGACCGGGGTCGTCGGCGTGGTGGCGCCGGAGACGCCGGATCTTCTCGGGCTCATCTCGCACCTCGCGCCGGTGATCGTTTCGGGAAACGCGGCCGTCGCGCTCGTGTCGGAAAAGCATCCGCTCGCGTCGCTCGAATTTGCCGAGATTCTGGCGACCTCCGACCTGCCCGCCGGCGTCGCGAACCTGATCTCCGGACGCAAGGAGGAGCTCGTTCCGCACCTGGCGCGCCACATGGACGTGAACGCGATCGTAGACGCGGACGGCGACCGAGCGCTGTCGAAATCGATCGCCGCGGACGCCGCCGTGAACGTGAAGCGCGTGAAGAGCTACAAGATCGCCGACTACTTCGACGAGGACGCGCAGGGCCTCGACTTCATCGAAGCGTTCACCGAGACGAAGACGACCTGGCACCCGATCGGGGTGTAGCACTCGTGCGGCGACTCGTCGCAATCGGCCTCGCCGCCCTGATCAACTTCCTCCTGCCTGATCAAACTGCCGCGGAAGCGGGACAGTGGAGACCCTCCGGGCCCACAGGTCACGTGAACTTCATCACTCAAGATCCTGGCCCTGCGAGTACCGTCTATGCCACAGGCGGAGG
>DASWIB010000265.1:0-3354 GCA_036397915.1 Thermoanaerobaculia bacterium
ATCGACGTTCCACGGCTCGAATCCGCCAAGAACGTCGGCCTGGCCGCTCTCGAAGAGGGCAACCTCGACGAGGCTCGCCGGCGTTTCGAGACGGTCCGTCAGCTCGCGCCGACCGAGCCGCTCGGCTGGGCCAACGGGGCGGTCACCGCGATGCGGGCGAAGGATCTCGCCCGGGCAAAAGAGCTCCTGGCCGAGGCGCTCCACCGGTCGAAGAACGATGCGCGGGTGCTCGCGCTGGAGGGCGCCCGACGCGAGCTCGCGGGAGACCCGGCCGGCGCGATCGAGTCGTACGAGAGAGTCGTCACAGCGGACCCGTCGGATCTCGCCTCGCGGTGGGCCGCTGCCCGTCTCCTGGCCGACAGAGTCGCGGGGGGGGCGTCGCGCGCGGTGCGGGCGGTCGAGGCGGCGCTCGAGCGCGCGCCCGCAAATCTCTTCCTGCTCGCCCGGTGGTCCGAGCTCCTTCGCGGCGCCGGCGACACCGCGAGGGCGATCGAGGCGCACGACCGGCTCGCCCGCGCGGTCGAGGAGCGCGACCCGAAGCTCGAGGACTATCTCGGCGAAGCACGCCGGGCATTGTCGGCCGGGGATTCGCGGACCGCCTCGCTCAAGTACCGGATCGTCGAGAACCTGTTCCGGGTGTCGCCCCGATACCAGCAGGCACGCCGCGACGTCGAGCCCGGGATCCTGGGGATCCCGCTCGAGGACTGGTCACCCGCTCTTGCCGCGAAAGTTCGCGCGCGGGCCGGCCAGCCGATTCCCGTGTCGTTTGCCGAGGCGCCGCGCGGCCCCATCGGGAGCGTCCGGGGCATGTCCGCGGTGCGCTCGGCCGGACGGGACGGCCGCGACCTGGTGTTCGCCGGAAGAACGGGGATCGTCGTCGCGCGGCGCGCCAGAGACGGATATCGGGGCGAAGCGCCGCTCGCGGGCTCGTTCGGGTTCGTCGAAGCGGCGGACGTCACGAACTCGGGCCGGTTCGATCTCGTCTCATCCGGCGCGCTCTGGATCGATGGGGGACCGTCCGGCTGGAAGAAGGCGGAGATGCCACAGGCGGGCGCCGCCGTCCCGATCGACTTCGACAACGACGGCGATCTCGATCTCTTCTTCTGTTCGGATTCGGGCGACCGCCTCCTGCGGAACAACCTGGACGGAACCTGGGCCGACGTCACTCGCGCCGCGGGGATTCCGCAGTCCCTCTCCTCACGGGCGGCTTTGGCCGGCGACATCGACCGGGACGGCGATCCCGACCTGCTGGTGATCCGGTCGAGCGGCGGACTCGCCCTCCTCGACAACCTGCGGGGAGGCCGATTCGCCGAGAAGAACGCCGGCCTCCCGCGCGAGGGGAGCGACCGCTGGGTCGTGGCGGGCGACCTCGATTCCGACGGGCGGCTCGACCTCGTCTGGTCGCGGGCCGAGACGGCGTTCGTGGCGGGCAACGGCGGCGACGGCACGTTTTCTCCTCCGAGAGCGCTCCCGGCGGGAGGAAAGCCGGTCCTGGCGGACTTCGACAACGACGGGTTCCTCGACCTGCTGCTCGCCTCCGCCGCCGCGCCCTCGCTCCTTTTCCGCGGCGACGGCGCCGGCGGCTTCGCGCACTGGAATGTCGGACCGCTGCCGCCCATGCAGGACGCGGAGCCGGTCGACTTCGACGGCGACGGGGACCTCGACCTCGCGGTAGTGACGGCCGGGGGAGAGGCGGCGCTTCTCGAGAACCGGGGTGGAAACGCGAACGGATGGGTCGACGTCGCCCTCGAGGGGCTCTTGACCGGATCCGCCAAGGTCAACCGCGCCGGCTACGGCTCGGAGGTGGAGCTCAAGGCGCAGGATCTCTACGTTTACCGGGTCGTGAACCGGCCGGTGACGCACCTCGGGCTGGGAAGCCGCCGGAAGGCCGAAGTGCTGCGCGTCGTCTGGACGAACGGAATCCCGCAGAACGAGCTCGCCCCGCGCACCCGTGCGGTCCTCAAGGAAGTCCAGCAGCTCAAGGGATCGTGTCCGTTCCTGTACGCCTTCGACGGAAAGCGCTGGCGTTTCGTCACCGACGTCCTCGGGGCGAGCCCGCTCGGTCTCCTCTACGACGGCGTCCACCAGGCTCCCGCGGACACGCGGGAGTGGCTGATCGTCCGGGGCACCGAGCTTCGACCTTCGTCGGGTCGCCTCATTCTCGATCTCACGGAGGAGCTCTGGGAGACCGCGTACCTCGATCTGGCCGAGCTCGTCGCCGTCGATCACCATCGCGGTGTCGAGATCGTTCCCAACGAGCCGATGGTTCCTCCTCCGTTTCCGCGGGAGCGGCTGTTCACCGTCTCGAACCCTCTCGTACCGCGCGCGGTCGATGAGACCGGGCGCGACCGAACGAAGGAGATCGCGCGAAGCGATGGGATTTACCTCGGCGGGTTCCCGGCGACGAGGTATCAGGGAATCGTGGCGCCGCACGATCTCGTCCTCGAGCTCCCGCGGGCGCGGAAGGCGAAGCAAGTGATGCTCTACCTGACCGGCTGGATCTTCTACAGCGATACGTCCATCCAGGTATCGCTCTCGCAACTCGGCCCCGGCCCGAGCACGATCCGGCCGTCGGGGCCGGTCCTCGAAGTGCCCGATGGCCGCGGGGGCTGGAAGGTCGCTCTCCCGGCGATGGGGTTCCCGGCCGGGAAAACGAAGACGATGCCCGTCGACCTCTCGGAGGTTCTGGTCCGCGAGGATCCGCGCGTGCGGATCCGAACGAACCTCGCCATCTACTGGGATCGCATCGCGTACACCGCGGACGATCCTCCCGCGGACGTGCGGACTTCCCGAGTCCCGCTCACGTCGGCACAGCTTTCGTTCCGCGGCTTCTCGCGTCGAGTCCGGGAGAGCGCCGACGGACCGCACGTGTTCCTCCACGACGACGTCGACACCTCCCCGCGCTGGGCGGACATGACCGGCCTGTACACCCGTTTTGGTGACGTCCGAGAGCTTCTGCTGGCCGCGGACGATCGCTACGTCGTCTTCAAAGGCGGCGATGCGATCCGACTCGAGTACGACGGATCGGGATTGCCGCCTCCTCCCGACGGTTGGGAACGGGACTGGGTACTGACGCTGGACGGATGGGAAAAGGACGGAGACAAGAACACGGTTGCCGGACAGACGGTCGAGCCACTGCCTTTCCACGGGCAGGACGACGCGCGGTACGGAGGCGCGCAGCCGAAGCCGGAGCCCTCGGCGCTCGAGGAGCTCCGCAGCCGCTGGCTGACTCGCCGGGAGGGGCCGGAGAAATTCCGGGACTGGATGAGGGGTCTCCCTCTCCCGCTGGGAGAGGGTAGGGTGAGGGGGCTGATTGAGCACTCCTGGCCCTCAGAAGAGGAGATGGAGCGTCCG
>DASWIB010000266.1:0-4789 GCA_036397915.1 Thermoanaerobaculia bacterium
CAGCGATTAGCCAAGTGGCAACCTGGCCCCCAATGTGGCAAGTGGAGACCTGACCCCCTGTTCCGAGACGATCTTTATCCCGACGAGTATTTCGAACAGCTGCACCGCGTCACGCGGTTCGCGGCGCCCGAACGGAAGTGGCGCGAGCGCGACCGCGACATTCTCTCGCTTACCCGGCCGTCCTCGGAGAAGACCGTCCTCGACCTGGGCAGCGCGCTGGGGGACGTCTGCTTCCTGATCGCGCCGCTGGTCAAAGAGGCGATCGGGCTGGACGCTTCACCGCGGGCCATCGAGCTCGCGGAGTCGAGGCGGCGCGATCGCGGCTCTTCGAACGTGCGGTTCGTCGCCGGAGACGTGGCGGAGCTCGCCGGCATTCCCGACGCGAGCGTGGACGTCGCGGGCGCGTTCGATCTCCTCGAGCACGTGGACGACGAAACCGTGCGCCGGATGCTCCGGGCGCTCTCGCGCGTCCTGAAACCAGGAGGGGTCTTCGTTGCGTACACCCCGAACCGCGAGCATTACGTCGAGCGGCTGAAGGCCCGAAACCTCGTCTTGAAACAGTTCCCCGAGCACATCGCGGTGCGGCGGCCGCGCGAGATCCGGAGGCTCCTCGAAAGCGAGGGATGGCGCGTGCGATCGCTCCGCTACTCGCCCGCGCCGTTCCCGCTGATTCGCTGGATCGAGCGAACCCTCTGGCGCCTGCCGCTCGTCGGGCCGTTCTTCCGCTATCGGATCCTCGTCGAAGCGGTTCCCGCGTTGCCGGCGCCGGCAGCGTTAGACTGACTGTTTCGATGCGTGCTTCCGTCGTCATCCCCTGCCGCAACGCGGAGCGTACGGTCGGCGACGCGGTCCGGTCGGCGTTCGAGCAGACCGAGTCGCCGCTCGAGGTCCTCGTGGTGGACGACGCTTCCACGGACGGCTCCGCCGACGCCGCCCGCTGCGCCGGGGCGCGAGCGATTCGCAACTCCTGCCGCCGCAATGCCGGCGGCGCGCGCAACGCGGGGATGGAAGCGGCGCGCGGGGACGCCTTCGCCTTTCTCGACGCGGATGCAATCGCGCCGCGCGACTGGCTGGAGCGCGCGCGGAGGGCATTCGAAAGCGACCGCAACATCGTCGCAGTCGGTGGGCGGATCGCAAACGGGCGCCCGGGTCGCTGGGGCGAGCTCGACTGGTTCCTGAACCACTCCGAGTGGATTCGCGCCGGGAGACCGGGTCCGCGCCGCAACATCCCCACGATGGGGATCGTCTATCGGCGCGACGCCGTCGGCGACGTGCGCTTCCCCGAGACGAATTCCGGGGAGGACACGTCCTTTGCGCTCGCGGTTCTCGCCCGCGGCGGAAAGCTCTGGTACGAGCCGGGGATCGTGCTCACGCACCGCCACGAACGACTCGACGCGCGCGCGTTCCGCGAGAAACAGGCCGCGTGCGGCCGGACGATCTACGTCACGCGCCTCCGCCTCGATCGGCCGGGACGGGTCCTGGTGCGCTGGCCGGCGCTCCTCTTTCTCTTTCCGCACCTCTGGATGACGATCGCGCGGATGGTCCGCGCGGGCTACGCCGGGCGGACAGTGGCGCTCTTTCCGTGGCTCGTCGCGGGAGAGATCCACCGGATCCGCGGCTTCTTCGAGGCGCGGAGGGAGACCCCTCACCCCGGCCCTCTCCCCGCCCGCGGGGAGAGGGTGAAGGAAACCGCGTGATCCCGGTCCGCGTGAAACAGGGCCTGGCGCTCGCGCGCGACTGGATCGCGCCGGGCGAAGCGATCGCGCAGTGGACGCACTTCGTGACCTCCGTCTGCAACGCCCGATGCGCGCACTGCTTCTACCCGATCAACGCGGGGAAAAACGAGCTCACGCTCGACGAGATCGATCGCTTCACCTCGACGCTTCCACCAATCCGGCTGCTGCTCATCTCCGGCGGCGAGCCGTTCCTGCGGCGCGATCTCCCCGAGATCATCCGGATCTATTTCGAGCGGTGCGGGGTCTCGACCGTGGGTGTCCCCACGAACGGCTTCGCCGCAGGCGAGATCGCCGGCATGGTGGAGCGGATCTGCGCGCTCTCTCCCGGCCTCTCGCTCGGCGTGTCGGTTTCGATCGACGGCTTCCGCGGTTTTCACGATCGCGTCCGCGCGGTGCCCGGTCTCTACGACCGCGCGCTGGCGACGCTCGAGTCGCTCCTCGACCTCGCGCGCCGGTCGCCGAACCTGACCGTCGGCGTGACGACCGTCTTCATGCGCGACAATCAGGCGGACGTCGAGGACTTCTGCCGGTTCGTGTACGAGCGCTACCGGCCGAGCCACCATTCACTCGGCCTGATTCGCGGCGATGCCTACGATCCGACGCTCAAGGAAGGGCTCGACGTCGACCGGTACGAGAGGCTTTCCGGCTGGCTCGACGCTCGCTATCCGCCCGACGAAGCGCGCACCGGCTGGCGAGGCGCGCGCACGCGGGCGCGGCGTGAGGTCAATCGCCGCCGCTTCGAGTACATCGCGCGCCAGGCCCGCGGCGGTGACTTCGAGCGCTTCTGCCTCGCCGGAGAGCGCGAGTTCGTTCTGACCGAGGACGGCACGGTCCACGGCTGCGAGCTCATCGGCACGCCGCTCGGGAACGTGCGCGAGTCCGGCTACGACTTCGCGAAGATCCGCGGGAGCGACGCCGTCCGGCGTTTCGTCGACGACAAGCGCGAGCGCCTCTGCCGCTGCACGCACGAGTGCAACGCACGCACGATGATCCTCTTCGACCGCGCGAACGCCCTTCCCGTCCTCGCCGCGATGGCGGGGTTCGAGCCTTCGAGGGCGCGTCCGTCATGAGCCGCGGAAAGAACGGACTGCGGCTCTCGACGCTCAAGTACATGCTGGAGCTCACCAGCCGGTGCAATCTGCGCTGCGGCATGTGCCCCATGGACGTGCTCACCCGACCTTTCGAGGACGCGCCGTGGGACATGGTCGAAGACGTCGCGCGGCAAATGAAGGCCCTCGGCCTCAAGATGCGTTACCTCCACGAGATGGGCGAGCCGTTCCTCTACAAGCGGCTGCCCGAGGCAATCGACCTCTTTCCCGGCGTCTGCGTCTCGACGAACGCGACGCTTCTTACGGAGGAGTGGGCGAGGAAGATCCTCTCGACGTCTCTTTCGAAGATCCGCCTCTGCATCGACACCTTGAAGCCGGACGTGTACCCGATCGTCCGGAAGGGCGGCAAGTTCGAACCCGTCGTCGAGAACATCCGGCGGTTCCTCGAGATGTCGAAGGGGAAGAAGATCATCGTCGAAATCCAGCGGATGATCACGACGCAGACGCACGACGAGTCGGTCAAGGACTTCCGGGAGTTCTTCCGCCTCGACCGGTTTCCGCAGGCCGTCGTCGTCCAGAAGACGTGTGAAGGGCTCGACACCTCGGAGGTCACCGAGCTCCACCAGGCGTACTACGGCTGCTTCCAGGGCACGCCGTATCAGTGGTTCGTCATCCTTTGCAACGGCGACGTCACCCACTGCTGCTACGACTACGACGGGACGCAGAAGCTCGGCAACGTGCGGGAAAAGACGATCGCCGAGATTGCCGCGTCGCCGTTCCTCGACACGATCGAGGACGGCTTCCGCCGGCATGACTTCGCGAAGCTTCCCCGCTGCGCCGAGTGTTTCAAGAACCCCGCCGCAAAGCCGCCCCTGACCGACCGGATCTGGCGATACGCCCAGCTCTTTCCCTGGAAGGACCCGTTCCGCCGGTTGCTCAACGTCCCGGGCGGAGAGAACTGATCAAATCGCCCCCGTCCTTCCGTCACGACAATATACGTATATGTGGGATAGAATCATACGTATGACCCGCAAGCTCACTCTCAGCGTGGACCCGGAAGTCATCCGGAGGGCCAAGCGGGTCGCGAAGCAGCGCCGAACGTCCGTCTCCCGAATGGTCCAGACCTACCTGGAGCTCGTCTCCCGCTCTCCCGCGGCGGGCGAAGATCCGCCCGTGCTCCGTCGCCTCCGTGGCTCACTGAAGGGCGTGAGCGTCGGCGACTATCACCGCTACCTTCGCGAGAAGTACCGTTGAAGAAGGTCCTCCTGGACATCAACGTCGTTCTGGACGTGCTTCTCGAGAGGAGGGCTCACGCCGAACCCGCCGCGGCTCTCTGGCGCGCGATCGAGCGGGGCGCCGCCATCGGCTTCATTCCGGCGCATGGACTGACGACGGCCTACTATCTGGCGCGTCGAGAACGGGGACCTTCCTTCGGCCGTCGAGTCGTCGAGGAGCTGCTGTCGGTATTTCGAGCCGCGCGTGTGGACGAACAGGTTCTCCGACAGGCACTTGCCCTCTCCTGGCCGGACTTCGAAGACGCCGTCTGCGCAGCAGCCGCGGTCATTGCCGGATGCGACGTCCTCGCGACGCGCGACCCGCGGGGATTTCGTAACGCGCCGCTCCCCGTGATGGATCCGAGCTCTGCGCTGGCCTGGCTCGGCTCCTGAAGAATCGGAAGAGGACCAGGAATGACCCGCTGATCCGTAACCGGAGAGAAGGATCTTCAGAGCGGGTCGTGGACGCGAAGTCCGGGAAACGAAACGAACGCGTCGTCGTGGGTCCAGATTTCGGTGGCCCCGTTGTCGAAGGCAGTCAGTGCGATCTGAAGATCGAAGACCCGCACCCCTCGGATGTCCAGGTCGAATGCGAGCTGAAGAAAGCGATTCCAGAAGGGTTCTCGTGGCGTCCAGACGGTTCCCGGTCCGTTGCTGAACAGCGCGGCGATGAAGTCACGGGCCTGTTCCGGCGCGGAGGGTCCACCGGCAGCTGCCGGATGAGTGACGT
>DASWIB010000267.1:0-9526 GCA_036397915.1 Thermoanaerobaculia bacterium
TCGGCGTCGGCGTGTTGGTGGCCGCCAGGGTCGGCGTGCTCGTCGGCGGCTGAGTCGGCGTTGACGTATTCGTCGGTGTCGAGGTCGCCGCCGTGGTCGGCGTCTGCGTGGCCGTCGGCGTCGGAGTGTTCGTGGGCACTAAGGTCGGCGTGTTCGTCGGCGGCTGAGTCGGCGTTGATGTCCCCGTCGGAGTCGAGGTCGCCGTCGGAGCGACAGGCGTTGGTGTCCGAGTCGGCGTGCGTGTCGAAGTCGCCGTCGGAGCGACAGGCGTCGGCGTAGACGTCGGCGGAACCGGCGTCGGTGTCCGAGTCGGTGTCCGCGTCGGGGTCACCGTTGGCGGAACAGGCGTCGGCGTAGACGTCGGCGGAACCGGCGTCGGCGTAGACGTCGGCGGAACCGGCGTCGGTGTCCGAGTCGGAGTCGCGGTCGGGGCGACCGGCGTCGGTGTCCGAGTCGGCGTCGCTGTCGGAGCGACAGGCGTCGGCGTGCGCGTCGGAGTCGCCGTCGGAGCGACAGGCGTCGGCGTGCGCGTCGGAGTCGCCGTCGGAGCGACAGGCGTCGGCGTGCGCGTCGGCGTCGCCGTCGGGGCGACCGGCGTCGGTGTCCGCGTCGGCGTCGGTGTTGACGTCCTCGTCGGCGTCGAGGTCGCCGCCGTGGTCGGCGTCCGTGTCGCCGTCGGGGTGGCTGTTCGTGTCACTGTTGGAGTGGGGCTCGGCGGAACCGGCGTGAAGGTCGCCGTCGGAGTCGGTGTCACTCCCCCGGTCGTGTAGTTGATGGTGAGCTCGGGGCGGTCCCCCACGGTTGCGTTCTCTTTCGTGTCGAACCGTTTCGCCGTCGTGTTTACGGTCTCGACGCCCAAGACGATCCAGCCAAAGTTGCCCGAGGCGTTGTCCAGCCAGGACTGCACGTCCACGACCAGCTGCGGGTTCAGCGCAGAGCTCCACGTGTAGTCTCCCGCGCCCCCCACCAAATTCGTGGCGCTCATCGTCCCGGAAAAGTCGCCACCCGGCGATGCCCAGAATTCGGTGTTGTAGAACTGATGGATCCAGGTCGCGTCTCCGGGTTGGGCGGAGGCGCCCCCACCCTCCTGGCCGCCTGCGTTCGAGGCTCCCTCTCCCCAGTCAGCCAACAGCCGGCGCAGCTGCACATCCACGTTGCCCGCTATCGTCCGCGAGAGATGAAGGGTCAGCATGACGCTGGTGATGGTCGAGCCGGCAGGTACGCTCCCCGCCACGTCGAAGGCAATGACACCCCGCCGGATCTGTCCCACGTTCGTCCTGCCCACGAAGAAATAGGAGCCGGCGCCGTTGCTCAGGCTGCCGGTCGGGCTTTCGTAGAGCGTGTTGTCCTTGCTCGTCCCCAGAATGACCGTGTCCGCGCTCACAGGCCCGGCCAGCAGCACCATGCCGGCCAGGGCCAGTGCCGCCCCCAACAGCGCCGTGCTGGGTGCGCGCATGCCCTTAGATATGTTGATCCGCGGCCTCAGGCAGAGATGCATTCGCATCAGTGGCGTCATGGTATCGAGTCTGGCGTCATGGTATCGAGTCTGGTTCGGCCGAAACGCACCGCCCGACCCTCAGGACCTGCTCGCCGGCAACCGATAGACGATTTCGAGGACAGGAACAGCGGCGGGGTCCGGGCTCTCCCGACTGGCGAAGGGCTGCACGCTCTGGGGGCGGCTCTCGTTCCCGATCAGGATCCACCCGAAATTGCGCGACGGAGCGGCTTTCCAGAGCCTCACGTCGGCGAGCAACTTGGGGCCGCTCGTGACGAGATACTCTCCGGGCCCGTCGACGACGAACGCCGCGCTGGCGCTACCGACGAACTGCCCGCCTGTGTGCTTCCAGAACTCGGTGTCGTAGAAGGTGTGGATCCACGTCGCGTCGTCCGGCTCGGAAGGCGCGCCGTGTCCGCCGGTGCTGAAGGACGCGCCCTCGCCCCAGTCGGCGAGGGCCCTGGAGAGCCGGACGGGGGACGCGCCCGGGTTGCCGGGAAGCGCCGTGAGGTGGAGCTCCACGGACTCCACGATCGCGCCTTGCGGCAGTGCCGAGGCCACGTCGAACCGCACCAGCCCACGGCGGAGGCTCCCTGTGGGTTGGTTCGTTTGTCCGACGAAGAACACTGGACCGGCGCCGTTCGAAAAAGCGCCGTCCGGATCCTCGATTAGCGTCGTGTCCCGATCCGCGCGCACGAAGACCGTTTCGGCCCGGACGGGGAGCGCGCCGAACAAAAGCAAAAGAGCCGTTGCATGCGTCGCAATACGCAGCATAAACACCTACCTCCCATGTCTCGATCCGCCGGCTGCCCCCTCGAGTCGCGGCTTCCCGACCGGGACGGCATACCGCCGCCCCCTCCGGCAGCGTACCCGCTGCTTCTTCCAACCGGCTGCGCCTGCGGGTGTTCCCGCCGGCGGCGCGCGAGGGCATTTTCCGTTGACACTTGCGTGGTCATCTTATTCGGATCGGCCTTCCGGCCGGAGAGAACCAGCGAACGCCGAAGCCGCTACTCGAAGTATCCGGAGACGTCGAGCACGAAGTCCGTCGAGCCGGAAGTCATCCCGCAGAAAACCGAGAGCTGACCTCCCGCGCCGAGCGAGATGACGGCATTGTTTGCGCGAACGATTCCTGCCCGGAAGTTGATCGTGCTCGCGAGAGGCAACGACGCTCCCGCAGGATGGAGAGTGAGGTGGCCCGGCGCCGTCGGGTTGACGACGGTCAGATTGATCGCGACCGCCCTTGCCGATGAAGGAATCCCACAGACTCCGCTGACGGGGAAGTTACGAGTCGAGCCGGCAACGAGCGCCGGACCGCCCAGCGGGCCCGGGGCGCTGCGCGTGTCGGCGATGCGGCACGGCGTCAACGTCTGAAGGCTGGTTCCGACGAGAGGAGTCGGGGTGATCGTCGGCGTCGGCGTCGACGTCGGAGTGGGGGTCGACGTCGGTGTGGCGGTCGGACCCGCAGGCGTCAGAGTCGGCGTCGGGGTCGGGGTAGCGGTGCGGGTCAACGTCGGCGTCGGAGTCGGGGTCTGAGTCGCGGTCGGCGTCGGGGTCCGGGTCCGTGTCGCCGTCGGCGTGGCAGTTGCGGTCCGCGTCGGCGTCGGAGTCCGGGTCGGCGTAAACGTGCGGGTCGGCGTCGGACCCCCGCCCGTTCCGAGAGAAAAGTTCTGCGACGTCATCCCTCCATTGGTGATCGAAACCGCCGCCGGCGCGGAGGGCGAGTATCCGGTCGCCGAGGCGATCGCCGTGTAGCTGCCGGGAGGGAGGAGACGCGAGTACGCGCCGGAACCGTTCGTCGCCGTTTCGTAGGATGCGCCGCCCGAAACGAGAGCCACTCGCGCCCCCGCGATCGGAGCGGCCGTCATCGAGTCGGTCACTGTTCCCTGCACCGTTCCGCGGGCAGGCGTCGCGCACGACGGAAACTTGAACGAACCGATCCGGGTCTGCCAGCAACGCGGGGAGTTCCCGGTGCAGCCGGCGAGCGAGGCCGTGTAGTACTCCGTCGTGAACCAGAAGGTGCATTCGTCGACGGGGTCGACCGACATCGCCGCGTAATCCCCCCAGCGCGAAGCGGTCGATTCCTGGATTCCGCTCCCGGCCTGCAGAGTCGTCTCGCCCTGAGTCAGGCCGCCCGCCGGATCCCCTGCGAGTCTTCCCGCATAGCGGATCGACGGGAACGTCGACGTGCCGGAGACGCTGTAGCCGACCGCGATGTCGCCGGACCCGTCCATGGCGGCGCTGCCCATCCAGCGGTGGTTCGTATCGGGAGCGAAGCTCGCCTGCTCATGAACGGAGAACGAGCCGGAAGGGAGGGGGCGTCGGAGCTCGTAGTACCTCACGCCCGCACGGTGTCCGCTGCTCGAAGTGATCGGGGAGAAGTTCACGTCCACCGAGTGCGTCGTCACGAGCGACTCGTGCGCACCGAAGTTGCGGTAGGCGAGCCGGAACATCAGCCGGTCCGAGAGACTGTCGAGCCGGCGGCAGAGAGCCAGACCCGTACCGTCCGGCTGCGGAACGTCGTCCTGCGCGTCCCACCGGACCCCGAGGGAGCAGTCCGCGGCTCCGCCGTCGATCGACTCGTTCATCGTCGGATCGAACGACGCAACCGCGACGGGGCTCTCCGGCCGCTCGGTGAAGGTCGAGGCTCCCGGGTTCCCGAAGTCGGCGTGAAAGGAGAAGAGGCGCAGCCCGTCCTGAGCATCGAAGAACTCGGTCGCGGTGAAATAGGCAAAGACGTTCGGCGCGCCCGCCGGTGGCGGCGTCAGGCCATCGACGTCCGAGGGCAGAAGACCTCCAATCGTCGGGTCGAGCCCCTCGAGATCGAAGTAAATGAAGCCCGCGCCCGGATCGCCCGCGAGCATCTTCGCGCGATCGAACGCGAACACCCCCGCGCCCTGGAAATCCGGATCGAACTGGTTGTCACTCATGTAGTAGGCGTCGGGCCAGACGCCGAACTTCGGGTAGTCGTTCAACTTGCTGTTGGGCATCGCGAAGTCGTACAGAAACCACGAGCCCGTCGGGTCCCCGGTCCGAGAGAGCGCAATGCACTGATGCGTCGGGTTCAGACTCGTGACGGCGAACTGGCTGACCAGCCAGCGGTTCGCCAGCGGGTCGTAGACGACGATCACGTCGCCGTCATCGGTGGTCGCGCACGGTCCGCCGAGGGTCGAAAAGAGAGTGCTGATCGGAAGGGGCGCCGTGAGCGCGGTCCCGCTCTTGTTGAAAACGCGGAAAAGTAGGTTGACTGCCTGCACATAGTGATTCGGGCCGACGTCGCCCACGGTGTCGGGCGGGATCACATATCCCCCGTACTGATCGAAGTTGTCCTGGCTGTTGATTCCTTCGAAGGTCGTGAGCGGCGAAGGGATCGCGGGCGGCGGCGCGACGCTCTGGACGACCGGGTCCGCGGTGTCCGCGCCGCGGCGGAGTGTTCGCTTTCTTCGGTGCTCCCGCATCAGCCGGTCCCCGATGAAGGTTGGGGGACCCGGCCGCATCGCCCGCGCCGGCCCCGAGACCGCGAACCGCTCCGCACCTCGAAAGACCGGGGTCGGCCGCGAGGCGGCGGGCCGCGCGACCGGCGCCGCACTCGTTTGGTTTGCCCCGTTTCCGGTCGAGTGAGAGGTCCGGGAAGCGCGCGATGCCACGCGACCGGATTCGTGAACGACCGGGGAGGGGACTCTGGCGGACTCTTCTCCGTTCCGAATTTCGCTTCCGGAGCCTCCCGCGAGCTCCGAAAAGGCCCAGAGGACGATCGCGAGACAGACGAGCAGCCTTCGGACTGCGCGGCGCGACGACATTTTTGTTCGATTCTACTGCGCCGGCCGCGCATCGGGGTTAGGCTCCTTTCGGAAGCACCACGTGAATGCCGAGGCAGGGCCGGTTCTCGATCGCCTGATCGAGTTGCGCGTTTTTGGAAGAAAGCCGATTTCGGACGTCCCACCCTATTCGACGAGCGACTCAGCGGCGGACGTGGTCGTCCGCGCTCTCGCGCGCCCGCCCTGGCGGTGGATGTGCGTGCAGAGCGGCAAGGAATGGACCTTTCACTGGCGGCGACCAATGGAGAATCTCGATCCGGACGCGTCGACGATCAGCCGCTACGTCAACCTGATCACCGTGAACGCGCCGACGCGGCCTCTGGCGATCTGCCTGGCGGCCCTGAAGTTCGTCGGACCGATCGGGGGCGCGCCGGAAGAGCGAACGACACCTCCGGGCGTGCCCGCCGACATCGGGAAGCCGCCGGGACCGCCCGAGAACCGCGGGTGACCACGGGCCAGGTCGGCCCGCGTGAAGGGAACCCGCCTCTCGTTTGGCCTATGGAAGGGAACCGGGCAAGGAGTATCGAGTATTTGTCGGCGGGGAACTTGCGGTCCCCCGCACTTCCTAGAAACGCGCTTCCGGCTCCGGCTCTCGCGCGGCGCGGAGTGCGGTACTCGCCGGCACGAGGAACTTCAGGAACCAATCGCGTGCGAGCCGCGCGACCTCCTCGAGCGCCCCGGGCTCTTCGAAGAGGTGCGTCGCGCCGGGTACGACCTCGAGCCTCTTCTCACTGCGAAGCCTCGCGAGCGCCTGGCGGTTCAAGTCGAGCACCACGTGATCGTTGCCGCCGACAACGAGAAGGGTCGGCGCCCATACCCTTGCGAGCGCGGCGCCCGCGAGGTCGGGTCGCCCGCCGCGGGACACAACCGCGCGGACCGCGTTCGGCCGCTGTGCCGCGGCGACGAGAGCGGCGCCGCCGCCGGTCGATGCGCCGAAATAGCCGACGGCGAGGCCGCGGGTCTCCTCCATCTCGCCCAGCCAGTCGGTCGCGTCCACCAGGCGATCCGCGAGCAGCCCGATGTCGAACCGCAGGTGTGCGGTTTCTTCGTCGACCGCCTCTTCCTCGGGAGTCAGCAGATCGACGAGCAGGGTCGCGAGGCCTCCTTCGCGCAGCACGCGGGCGACTGCGCGGTTGCGTGGGCTGTGCCGGCTGCTGCCGCTTCCGTGCGCGAACATCACGACGCCCGAGGCCTGGGGCGGGATCGCGAGGTTCCCTTCGAGGGTGACCCGGCCAACACCGAACCGGACGAGCGTGCCTTCGGCCGGACGGTTCATCCGGTTTCGGCCCGGCGCTGCGAGCAACGCTCGCCCGTCCCGCCTTTCCGGTTCATGATCTCTTTTCTCGTCAGGGTTCCCGAGCGACTCCGTCGACAGACTCCGGCAGAACTGTCGAGCGAAACCGGACGAGAGTCGTCCCGTGCTTTTCCGATTCGATTTCCAGGGCGGCCTCGGCCCCTTCCCCCGTTTCTTCGATCCACACCCGCGTCGGCCGCGTGATGATGTGAGTGAGAGTCTCCTCCGGCGCGTTCCCGGTCAGGATCTCGATCTCCGTGGAGTCGGCGCGCCGTTCCGCGACGATCCCTTTGAGCGCCTGGTTCTCCGCCTCGATCTGAGCGCCGAGCTCGCCGAAGACCTCGACCGTCACGAGCCAACCCTGGTGCCGCCGGCTGAATGCGTCGAAGAACTCAGGCCACTCGTTCCGCGCAATCTCCTTGGTCACCATCGTGTTCGTCGCCATCGTCGTCTCCCCTATCGTTCCTATCGTTCGATCTCACAATATCGCGCGCGACGCGCCGCCTCCGGGTCGACCTTGTCGAGACACGCAGCGTCTTACACCGCCGCGGCAGCGGCGCGGAGCGAGACGGCGTCAGAAATGGTCCACTCCCTTCCAGGCTTTCTTCACGGGAACCGTCGCGCTGCGGCGGCTTCCCGCCCTCGCCCCGGGGTGCTCCCTTCGAGAGAGCTCGAGCAGCCGACGGACCTCCTCGTCGGTCGTCTGAGAGAAGTCGTCGTACCACTGGCCGACCGCGTGGAAGGGCTCCGGCGTCTCGGCGCAGACTACTTCGTCCACGACGCCGCCGAACTCCTCGCAGGAGGACGGCGCGCCCACCGGCACAGCGACCACGACTCGATTCGGCTCCTGAGCCCGCAGGGCCGCCGCCGCCGCGTGCATCGTGGCCCCGGTCGCGAGCCCGTCGTCCACGAGGATCACCGTCCGGCTGCGCGCGGAAGGGGGCGGGTTCGACCCACGGTAGGAGCTCTCGCGGCGCTGGAGCTCGCGGAGTTCGCGGCTCGCGACGGCATCCACCGCATCCTCCGGAATGCGAAGCCGCCGGAGAAGACTCGTGTTCAGCACTCGGGTCCCCCCGCTCGCGATCGCACCCATCGCGAGCTCCTCCTGCCCCGGGAATCCGAGCTTGCGGACCAGAAAAACGTCCAGCGGCGCGTCGAGCGCGTGGGCGACTTCGTAGGCGACCGGGACTCCGCCGCGCGGTAGAGCGAGGACGAGGACGTCCGGGCGGCCGGCGTAGTGACGAAGTCTTTCGGCGAGGCGTCGTCCGGCATCGACGCGGTCACGAAACAGCATGGCGGTCACTCCTTTCGCCCGACGGAACCGCGGGGAAGGGAAGCGGACGCATACGGTCCGTCGCGAGCGGTGTTGCGACGATCGCGATTCCGCACCCGGTCATCCTTCTCTCTCCAATTGTTTCCCGTCGGAGGGGAAAAGTGCAAAAGCCGGGCCCGAATCGCGGGCTTCGCGGCAGGCCGGATCCCGGGAGAACGCCACGCGGGCGCACGTCGCAAATGGCTGAAATCACGTCGCGTAACGAAGGGTACGGCTGTTGCGATGGGCAGGAGGCGTCGCGAGACGGCTGCTGGAACTGATTATTCATACGAGACTCTTTTAGGAGGGATGGACTCTCCGCTTCCCCGTCCTCTCCTGCTGGCATCCCACCGCGTTCGACCGAGAGTCCCCGGAGACCCCGAGTGGACTCGGAGACGGCAAGGACGATCTCCGCAAGCGACTAGAGCAAATGGCTCCTCAGGTGGGATTTGAACCTACAACCTCCGGTCGAATGGGTTTCCGTGAAGTTACTGCAAATCCAATGGCTTAGCGATGTGCGCAACCAAGGGAGCAGGCAGGCGCAGATTTGTGTGACGCTTGCGACCCAGCGTTTTCCCCAAATCTTGGCCAAATGGCGTATTCTATCTAGCCAGGAGGCCATATGAAGACCGAGGCGATCGCGGAGGTTTTGGGCGGGCGGAAAGTGCTCGGCAAGACCGTGAAAAAGCCTGACGATCTGGCACAGCTCGTCCGCAGGGGATTGCCTGCGAGCTCGGTGACGGCGCTTGCGGAGAAGCTCGACGTAGGTAATACGGTTCTCTCGCGTAAGCTCGGTATTCCGCAGCGCACGCTGACTCGCCGTCTGAGTCAGCGGTCCCGGCTGACGGCCGCCGAGTCGGATCGCACGGTTCGCTTCGCACGGATATACGCCAGTGCCGTCGAGATGATCGGAGATGTGGAGAAGGCAGTTCAGTGGCTGCGCACTCCGAATCGTGCGCTGGGTGGTGAACGGCCTCTGGATCAGCTCGATACTGACCTCGGTGCCCGCGCCGTGGAGGACATCTTGGGCCGGATTGCCTATGGCGTGTACAGCTAGTGCGATTCTGGCGGATATGCCGACGGCGCTACGCGGCCGCGGCTGTCAGCGGGGAAGGCGCTCGGCTCTATGGAGGTCGGTGGAACAGCCGTGGCGTGCGGATGGTCTACGCCTCGACTTCCCTGGCGCTCGCTGCGGTTGAAACCTTTGTGAATGTGGAACCGAGTCTGCACCCGAAGGACTTCGTGTCCATTGAGGGCGAGATCCCTGATGAGCTCGAGATTGGAAAGCTCGACCCGCAGGCGCTCCCGGCAAATTGGTACGAAACCAGCGGTGAATCTCTGCGTCGCTTCGGAGACGAATGGATTCACGCCGCACGGTCGGTGGCGCTGCTCGTACCATCGGCAGCGATCCGTCGCGAATGGAATGTCCTGCTGAATCCTGTTCATCCTGATTTCTCGAAAGTCAAATTGCAGGAACCGGCTCCGTTTGAGTTTGACGTGCGAATGTTCCGGTAAGGCGCTGGGCTTGCCTCATCCGTGATTGGAGCAAATGGCTCCTCAGGTAGGACTTGAACCTACAACCCTCCGGTTAACAGCCGGATGCTCTGCCA
>DASWIB010000268.1:0-15603 GCA_036397915.1 Thermoanaerobaculia bacterium
CATCGGTGGAACCCATCCCGGCATGGGTACGCGGAACGCGCTGCTTTCGCTCGGCGGCAGACGATATCTCGAGATAATCGCGCCCGATCCTGCCCAGACGGCTTTCAACTTTCGGATCGACGTGCGGAAACTCTCGCAGCCCCGGCTGATCACGTGGGCGGCGGGGACGAGGGACATCGACGCCCTCGCAAAGAAGGCGAGCGGGGTCGGCTACAAGACCTTCGGCCCACAGGCGGGATCCCGCGCACGTCCCGATGGAAAGGTTCTCCGGTGGAAGACTTTCGGCGTGATGAACGAGCTGGGCGGAGCCGGCGTCGAGCCGATCCCGTTCTTCATCGAGTGGGAGGCCGATTCGCCGCACCCTTCGCAGGATTCGCCGAAAGGCTGCGAGCTTCTCGCTTTGGAGATCGAGCACCCGAAGCCCGCGGACGTCCAAGTCACGCTCGCGAGACTCGGGATCAAAGGGAACGTCAATGAGGGTGATCGTGCCCGACTCAGCGCGACACTTCGAACGCCGAAGGGCCCGGTCGAGCTGAGCTGAACTGGAGGAGCCTGTCAATGCGGTCTCTGGCGATCTCGTCTCTTCTTGCGCTTTGTGTCACATCGGCAGCGGCGCAGCACGATCATGGAAAAGCGGCGGCGTCGGCGCCCGAAATCCAGGCCGGGATGGGGAATCACCGCCATCCGATCACGACGAAAAACCCCGAGGCGCAGAAGTACTTCGACCAGGGGCTGGCGTTCCTCTACGGTTTCAACCACGACGAGGCCGCACGGTACTTCCGGCGCGCGGCCGAGCTCGACCCCGCGGCGCCGATGCCCTATTGGGGCCTCGCGCTTTCCATCGGGCCCAACTACAACGATGCCGAAGTGGATGAAAAGCGCGCGGCGGCCGCCTACGACGCGGTGAAGAAAGCGCTCGAGCGGGCGCCGAACGCGAGCGCCATCGAGCACGACTACGTCCATGCTCTGGCAAAGCGTTACGCATCGCCGAATGCGAAGTCGGATTGGAAAAAGTTCCACCTCGACTACAGCAACGCCATGCGCGAGCTCACGAAGAAGTACCCGGACGACCTCGACCTCGCCACCATGTTCGCCGAGAGCCTGATGATGCTGCGGCCGTGGCAGCTGTGGACGCTGGACGGGCAGCCGGCGCCCGGCACTCTCGAGCTCGTTGCGGTGCTCGAGTCCGTGATGAAACGAGACCCGGATCACCCGGGCGCGAACCACTTCTACATTCATGCGGTGGAGGCGTCGCCGAACCTCGAGCGCGCCATCCCGAGCGCGATGCGCTTGATGACGCTCGTGCCCGGCGCCGGCCACCTGGTTCACATGCCCGGGCACATCTTTCTTCAGACGGGTGACTACGATCTGGCCGCGGAGACGAACGTGAAGGCCGCGGCGGCGGATCGCGCATTCGTGCAGCGCACTGGCGCGACCGGGATGTACCCGCTGATGTACTGGACGCACAACATTCACTTCATCTCCTATGCTCGAGCCCAGCAGGGCCTCTACGAGGCTGCGCAGCAGGCGGCGCGGGAAATGGTCGAGAACGTCGGTGATGCGGACTTCCAGATGCAGATGCTCGAAGGCTTTCACCTCTACCCGCTGATGGTCGATCTGCGATTCCATCGCTGGGGCGACGTCCTCGCGGCGCCCGCTCCCAGACCGGAGCGGAAGGTGCTCGCAGCCTTCCGTCAGCACGCGCGGGCGATGGCGCTCGCCGGACAGGGCAAGCCGGCCGAAGCGGCGGCGGCGCAAGAGCAATTCGAAGCAATGCGCAAGACTCTGCCGGCGGAATCGATGTACCTGATCAACAACAAGGCGTCCGACGTGCTCGCGCTTGCCGCGGCGACGCTCGAGGCGCAGCTCGCCTGGGCGCGCGGCGAGAGAAACGATTCGATCCGTCAGTGGCGGCGCGCGGTGGAGCTCGAGGCCGCCGTCCAGTACGACGAGCCCCCCGCCTGGTTCTATCCGGTCCGACAGTCGCTCGCCGCCGCGCTGCTGCGAAACGGACAGGCGAAGGAAGCGGAGGCGGTCTTCCGCGAGGCGATCGAGAAGCACCCGCGGGACGGGCGGCTGCTCTTCGGACTCTGGCAAAGCCTCGCGACCCAGAAGCGCGACACCGAGGCGGCGCTCGTCGAGCGGCAGTTCGAGGCGGTTTGGAAAGGCGGCACGGCGAAGCTCGCGATCGAAGACCTGTAGGATCGGCGCAACCGTAGAGGTCGGGACATACCCATGCACCCGAGGGGCGCGTCCCAGGAGGAATCACATGGCTCGATACGGCAAGAAGGCATCCGAGAAGGTCGAGAAAGCGATGCACGAGCGGAAGAGAGGCACGTTGAAGAGCGGACGCTCGGGCAAGAAGGTGAAGAGCCGGAAGCAAGCGATCGCGATCGGTCTGGCGCAAGCCCGCCGCGAGGGGGGCAAAGTGCCGCGCAAGAGGTCCCTTTCCAAGAAGAAATAGCCGGTTCCCTTCCGTATCCGGCAGTGCATGGCGATGCGACGAGGTCTCAGTATTTGCCGGCGGGGGACCCTGCGGTCCCCCCGCACGCCTGGGTCGGATCGAACCTGTTCGGGCGTGACGGCTACACGCTTGCCGTCCGCACGGCGATAGAGTCAGCTCGACGAGAGAAAACTCCGTGGCCGCTGATGCTCGAGGAGTGAGAAGGCCGGGTTTCCTGACCGGAGCACTGATCGGCGGGCTTCTGACGGCGCCGCTCATCGCCTTCTTCTATCTCGGGTGGAAGCTCGTCGGTCTGCCGTTCGTCCCCTTCAATATCTTCGATTGGGCCGCGCGCATCCTCCCCGGGCGTGTCATCACCTTCGGCATCGATTCGATGGTGAAAGGGATCCGCGCCTTGCGCATCGGAGACACCTCGTCCGCCGCCAAAGCCGCCGAGCAGAGCATGGCGATAATCCTCTTCCTCGTCGCCGGTGTCATCGCCGGGGCCGTTCTGTTCGCACTGTCGCGCTTGCTGAGAGCGAGGCGCCCCGTCCTTCCCGGCATCCTGCTGGGGGCGGCGGCGGGCGTGGCGGCGGTGCTCGTCGCGCGCAGCCTCGACCGGCCGGAGAGCGTCGCGCCGGCAGTCCGCAACGCCTGGACCGTCGCGGCCTTTGTGGCGTGGGGCGCCGCGCTCGGGGTGGCCAATCGCCGTCTCACGCGACAAACAATCGCATTACGTGGTGAGAGCCCTCCCTCCGCTCGCGAGATGAGGCTCGAGCGCGTGGACCGTCGGCAATTCATCGTCAAGCTGGGCGCCGCAACCGCGACGATCACCGTCGCCGGTGCTGCCGTGGGCGCGCTCGCCGGGGGCCGGCGGAGGCGCGAGGTTTCTGCCGGCAAGCGCTGGTCCGCCGATCATCCTCTGCCGAACGCCGGCGCGGACGTGAAGCCGGCGCCCGGCACGCGCCCGGAATTCACGCCGCTCGAGGACCACTACCGCATCGACATCACCACGATTCCCCCGGTGATCGACGAGGCGAAGTGGCGACTGAAGATCGGCGGCCTGGTCGAGCGGCCTCTCGAGTTGACGCTCGGCGAGATCCGCCGATATGAGCCGCTGCACCAGTTCGTCACGCTCGCCTGCATCTCGAATCCGGTAGGCGGCGGCCTGATCGGCACCACCCGCTGGACGGGCGTCAGCCTGCACCGCCTCCTGCCAGACCTGCACCTCGCGCCGAATGCGACACACCTGAAACTCACCTCGGCGGATCGCTTCTACGAGGTGGTGGCGCTCGAGACGATCCGAAACGACGAGCGCGCGATGCTCGCCTACGAGTGGGACGGCCTGCCGCTGACGACCAAGCACGGCTTTCCGCTGAGAACCTACATCCCCGATCTGTACGGGATGAAGCAGCCCAAGTGGCTGCAGTCCATCGAGGCGATGGACCAGTGGGAGCCGGGCTACTGGGTGAAGCGCGGCTGGGACCGAACGGCGCGGATGAAGGCCACGTCGGTCATCGACACGGTCTCCGTCGACATGATGCTCTCGCAGGCGGATGCGAGCACGCTGATTCCGGTCGGCGGCATCGCTCATGCCGGCGCCCGCGGCATATCCCGCGTCGAGGTGCGGACGGACGGTGGCCCGTGGCGCGAGGCCCGATTGCGCGAGCCGCTGTCGGGCCTCACATGGGTCATCTGGCGGTACGACTGGCCCTTCCAGCCGGGACAGCACACCCTCTCGGTGCGTTGTTACGACCGCCGCGGCACTTTACAGACGCCCGACCCGGCGCCGCCTCACCCTTCGGGCGCGGCGGGCTTCCACAGCAAGAGCGTAATGCTCTGAAACTCGCCGATCTTACGCTTTCTTCTCGCTCCAGGTCTTCTTCACGTTCCGGATCTCCTCGAGCAGTGCGGGCGATGTCTCCGGAGAAGCCGCGGCGACCGCCTTGTCGAGCTCCGCGATCGCTTCCCGCATCTTGCCGGTCGCCTCGAGCAGGCGTGCCTTGGCATAGTGAGTCTGGGGCATGGGGCGGATCGCGATCGCCTTGTCGATCCAGGCGGCGGCGTCGTCGAGATGGACCCGGTTCTGAATGAGGTAATTCGCGCCACGGTAGTACGACTGCCAGTCGTCGGGCTTTGCCTTCGAGATGCTGTCCCGCAGCATCCCGAGGACTTTCACGTTGGTGTCGGTCTGGTTCTTGACCGTGAACGGAACCTGCAGGTTCTCCCACGCGAGCACCACGCGGGCGGAGTCGATCGTCAGGTCCTCGAACCGGAACTGCATCCACTCCTGCGGCGTCCCCGGCATCGGCGTGACTTTCACGCGCACCGCGTCCTTCGCCGCGTCGTAACTGTAGGAGCCCCACTGGTTCGCTTCTTTGTTGAAGACGAGCGTCCACTCCTTCTCGCCGGGGATCGTGTGGAGCGAGTACGTCCCGGTGGGAAGCGGCTGACCCTCGACGAGCATGTCCTCGGTGAACTGGATCGTGGTGGCGGCGTTGGCGCCGGTTCGCCAGACTTTCTCGAACGGAACGAGTCCGCCCCAGATCTTCCGTCCTTTGACGCCGGGACGGCTGTACGTGATCGTCACGTCGTTCAGTCCGATCGTCTGTTTCACGGACGCGCCCTGGCTGATCTGAGGTAAGCGCACCTGCTGCGGCTGCTGGGCGGCGACGAAAGACGTGATCAGCGCGCACGCGAGTCCGGCAAACGCGAATCTCGATTTCCTGGTCATCCTGTTTCCCTCCCTTTACTTCGAGCCGACGGTGTCTGTCCGAGTAACCTTAGAACGGGGGACCTTGCGGCCCCCCGAACTCCCTAGGATATCGCCGGAAAGTCACTCTCGCGGTAGAGCCACGCGCCGACGAGCATCGTGACGAATCCCTCGACGAGCGACCACGCCGTCGCGCGCTCGCTGCGCGATTGCGGGCAGAAGGGTTCAAAATAGGCCATGACCCTTCTCTCGAGTCCCGGCCTCGATGAAAGTCTTCGCATCGGTTCGGTCGCCGACGGCGTTCAACGGTATCAGAGGCCTGCGGGTACAATCCCGCACAGCCAGCCGTGACGGGATTATTGGAGCGAAAGGTCGGCGCCGTGACGGTGCGGATCGATCGCACGACCTGCATCGGAACCGCGAACTGCGCGAAGATCGCCCCCGAGCTCTTCGTCCTGGACGACGAGAGGATCGTCACGTTTCGCGAGCCCTCCACCGAGCTTCCCGAAGATCGCGCCGTCGAGGCATGCACCGTGTGTCCGGTCGACGCGCTTTCCGCCCTCGACGAGAGTGGACGCCCAATCCTCTCCTGACCGGCGCCCGGCGACGATCGTTCGGCCGGCGCGGGAGTCGGACGTGGACGCGATCTTCCGCGTCCACGGTGATTCGATCCGCGCCCTCTGCCGCGAGCGGTACGGTCCGCGCGAGATCGCCGCGTGGATCGCGTTCCGACCTCGTGAGGCATATCGCCTCGCTCTGGCGTCGCGCGACCTGTTCGTCGCGGAGTGGCAGGGCGAGATCGTCGGGTTCGGCCAGCTCGACGCTCGTCGTGGTGAGATCGAAGCCTGCTACGTGGCGCCCGAAGCGGTCGCCTCGGGGATTGGCTCGGCGCTGCTCGCGCGAATGGAGGACGAGGCCCGCCGCCGCGGCCACACGGTCGTGCGCCTGAATGCGACTCTGAACGCCGAGCCGTTCTACGCCCGGATGGGGTACCGCTGGCTCGGACGCGCGAGCCATCGCGTCGCGGAGGACGTGGAGCTCGACTGCGTGAGGATGGAGAGGTCGCTCCGATGAGCCCTCTCGGACTCGACCGGCTGACGCTTCGCTACTGGCTGCTCGGCTTCGCGCAGGCGGCGCACTCGATGGAGGAAATGCGCGCCCGCCTCTACGATTTCTTCTGGATCGCGACGGGACGGCTCCACGAGATCTTCCCGGCGATTACGCCGGTCCGGATGAGCGCGCAGACCTTCGCGCTCTTGAACATGAGCTTCATCACGATCCTGCTCGGAACCGTGCCCGCCGTGCGGGCCCGAAAACCGCTCGCTCTCGGGCTCGCGGGCGTCGCGGGAGTGATCGAGGTCTTGAACGGGATCGGGCACACGGCCGGCGCAATCTGGTTTCGGGGCTACGTGCCCGGCGTCGCGACGGCACCGCTTCTGTTCGTGACGGGCGTGTTGGTGTTGCGGGAGCTCTTCAGCCGACGTGGTCAGGTCAGCCCGCTCACCCCGGCCCCCTCCGGGGCGGAGGGGGAGAAAGCCCTCACGCCGACCCTCTCACAGGCGGAGAGGGTTGAGTCTTGATACCCCTCTCGCGAATCCGCGCTGCCGCCCAGAAGATCGCCGGAAAGGTCCACCGCACGCCGCTCCTCTCCGCGGCGGGGCTCGGCGCCCGCGCCGGCGTACTGCTCTATCTCAAGTGCGAGAGTTTCCAGAAGACCGGCTCCTTCAAGCCACGCGGCGCACTGAACAAGGTGCTGTCGCTCTCCCCCGGAGAGCGGGCGCGCGGGCTCGTCACTGTCTCGGCCGGAAACCACGCGCAGGCGGTCGCCTGGGCGGCACAGATCGCGGGTGCCGCGTGCACGGTCGTGATGCCGACGGCCGCCCCGGCCTCGAAGATCGAGGCCACCCGCGGCTACGGCGCCGAAATCGTGCTTCACGAGGACCGCGCCACGCTCTTCGACAAACTCGCGGAGGTCCGTGACAGTCGCGGGCTCTCATTCGTCCACCCGTTCGACGACTCGGAGGTCATCGCGGGAGCCGGAACCGCCGGTCTCGAGATCCTGGAAGACCTTCCCGATGTCGAGATCATCCTCGTGCCGGTCGGCGGCGGCGGAATCCTTTCGGGGATCGCATCCGCGGTCCGGCAGATCCGTCCGTCGGCGAAGGTCGTCGGGGTCGAGCTCGCGGAGGGTCCCGGCCTCGGCCCCGCGCTCGCCGCCGGAATGCCGGTAACGGTCAGTCGTCCCTGGAACACGATCGCCGATGGCATGACGCCCCCGTTCGTCGGCGCGATCGCCGTCGAAATCGCCAGGGAGGCAGTCGACGACGTCGTCGGCGTCACCGAATCGGAGATCGTCGAGGCGATGAAGCTCCTGATGACGCGCGCGAAGCTCTATGTCGAGGGGGCGGGAGCGGCGGCGACCGCGGCGCTGCTCGCCGGAAAGGTAAAGCCGCCGGCTGGAGCGAAAGTGGTCGCGCTCGTCTCCGGGGGAAACGTGGACTTGTCGAGGGTTCCAAGGGACTAGAAGGCTTGCCAAGAGTGCGTCCGAGTGATCTTTTGGCGGGGGACCTTGCGGTCCCCCGAACCCCCAAGGTATCTGTCGGCGGGGGACCCGCGGTCGACCACACCCCCTGGCAACTCGCCAGGTCAGGTCTCCCGGTGTCAACTCTTGTTGTAGCAAGGCGGCAAGTGGAGACCTGACCCCGTATGTGGCAAGTGGAGACCTGACCCTCTACCAGTTCGCCTCTGCCCGGTAACTCAAGGCCATGCTCGGCTTCGTCGGAATCGCGACTAGAGTTTCGGCACTTCCGCCGGGGGGAATCGCCACGGAGATCCTCCCGGAGGCCGACGCGACCTCGCTGCCGTCGGGGCCGACCGCGGTCACCCGAAAGGAAGCGCCGCCGAAGGTCGTCCCGCAACCGTTCTGCGCGCGAACGACGAGCTGAACCACCTCCCCGCGGACTCCGTACGCCGACACCGAGCTCGGGTAGGCCTGCAGCGCGAGGCACCGCGCCGGAGAGTCGGCCGGCCGAGCTTCGGGGGCCCGGTACGGCACGGCCCTTGGGCGCTCTTCGACCTCGCGGACCGGAAGCACGAACGTCGCTTCCATCTCTTCTCCGGCCGGCCCCTGCTCGGTCGTCTCGGGAGCAGCGGGACCGAGCTCATCCGCGGGCGCCGGAGGAGCGATCTTGGGATGCGGGTCAAGAGCCGACGGCGAGGCAGCCGGACGCGCCCCCTCGACTCCTCTCACGGCCTTCCGTTCCATCGTTCGACCGGCCAGCCACGCCGCGACAGCGATTGCGGCACCCGCGAGCACGAGAAGCGCTGCTCTTCCTGAGGAAGAACGCACCCTGTTTCGAGCCATCCCTTCGCTCATTTGATCACCGTCTCCGGAGGATCGCTGCGACTTTTCTACACGCCCGACCGCGCCGCAGGAACGCACTTCTCTCGCCGCGTTGCCGTGCGTGTCCCATTGATGACGAGAGGCCACGCGGCGAGGCGTCGTTTTCTCTTTGCGACAAAACCAAATCGCGCGGTACCCGTCTCAATTGCTGACGGGAAAAACAGAGGAGGTTTTCAAATGCGAAATCGGATTCCGGCAGCGCTCGCCACACTCGTCTGCGGGAGCCTCATCGGGTGCTCGACCGTAGCAACACTCGGCACCGACCCGAACACCGCCCTGAACGAGCTCACCGCCGTTCACAAGACGCGCGACCAGGCAATCGCGAGCAAGGACGTCGCCTCCCTCTCGAAGCAGCACGCCTCGGATCTGACGGTCACGCTCGCCGACGGAACGAAGCTCGACCGCGCCGGCTACGAGGCTCTCCTTGAGAAGGGGGACAGCTCCGTGCCCTCGCGAATCACTGAGCTCACTCAGGACGAGAGCAGCTACGTTGCGATCGTGACCCCAGGGCTCGAGGGAAAGGGCTCCGCGCTTCGCGAAACGTGGAAGCGGACGGGCGAAGGGTGGAAGCTGAAGAAGGTCGAGGAGATCTCGGAGCAGTCGGCGATCGCGTCGAAGAAGAACGAGCGGAAGCGGCCGAGCTGACGACCTTCGGGGTTCCAGGAGAGTGTCCGAGTGCTCGTCGGCGGAGGACCGCAAGGTCCCCGGTTCACATCAACTGGGATGGGAGGCGCGGTGACGACAGAAGCTTCTCGAATTCTTCCCAGCGCTTCGGCGGGTTGTCCGGGGTGCCGCCCCTCGACTCGACGTAGCGCCGCACGAGATCTTTTCCCAGGTTGTAGTTGATCACGTAGCTGCGGTACTGGTCGAAGAAGCGTACGCGCTGCGCGGCGCGGTCGCGCGGGTAGAGAGCGTACTCGGCGAGCCACTTCGCCGCGGATGCGGCGTCGATCTCGCCGTTCAAGTACCGGCGTGCCGCCTCGTTGCCCGCGTAGGCGAGGCGGCCGACGATCTCGCGCACCCGGTCGAATTCCTCCGCGCGCGACGGATCGAGCCTCGCGAGCGGATACAGACTCGCCTTCTCGTACTCGACGCGTTCGCGACCCGGGAACGCCATCTCGATTCCGAAGTTTGCGCTGCCTTCGGCGATCAGGGACTGTGGAGAGAACAGCGGGTAAACGCTGTACTCGACCCAGTCGCGCTCGCGGACGAGATTCTTCTCGAGCAGCGCATTGTAGACGTGGTGGCCCGGGTATCCCTCGTGACAGGCGAGGTCGATCGCGCGGTCCATCGTGATCGGCAGATCCGTGTTGACCTGAATGAGGCTCCTGTAGCTGCCCTGGTACCAGTTGTAGCCGCTCCAGGATTTTCCCGTGACGTACTCGACTGTGAACCTTTCGCCCGGGGGCAGTGACATGTGCCGCATCGTCCGGTCCCGGCACTCGGCGATCGCCGCCTGAAAGACGCCGTCCACCTTCCCCTTCGGAATCGTGAAGTCTTTCCGCCAGGCTTCGTAGCGCTCGACGAGCGACGCGGCGCCGCCCGCTCCGGGCAGCGCGCGATCGAGCTCCTCGCGGACGCCGCGGAAGTGCTCCTCGGTGTTCACCGGCGCAACCGCATCGTAGAGCGCGCGCGACTCCTCGTCGAAGGACAGCTTCTTTCCACGCAGCATCGCGACGCGCGCGGAGAGCGCCTGGAGCTGGCGCGTCAGGTAGCTCCGCCGGAGCTGCCCCATCTCGTCCGACGGCTGGGGAAGCCTCTCGAGCCGCGAGATGAGCGCTTCGGCGTCGGACGTGATCGCCTCGAGCGGCTTCTTCATGGCTTCCGCTTCGTTCTTCCAGTCCGCCGGCCCATAGAACGCGTCCACGTAGTCCTTGTCGTGCTGGCCGACGGCGAGGACGAGCTTCACGTAAGCCGGGGCAACCTCGTTCATCTGATCAAGAGTATCGGGCGACGAGGCTCGCGGAGGTCGAGATCCCTCGCTGCGCTCGGCGGAGGCCGGCGCGCGCGCCGGCCCCGCGCAGCCGGGCCCGAGCGCGAAAAGGAGGAGCAAAGCGAGAAGACGGCGCGAAGTCACGAGCGGAGCTTACCGAAGGCGGATAATGCCGCGGCGATGAAGGCGATTCGCGTCGACCAGCCCGGCGGTCCCGAGACGCTGCTTCTCTCCGACGTCCCGGAGCCGGTGCCGCGCGAGGGAGAAGCGCTCGTGCGGCTCGAGGCGGCGGGCGTCAACTTCATCGATGTCTATCACCGCAGCGGCGCGTACCCGCTCCCCTTCCCGCTCGTGCCGGGGCAGGAGGGCGCCGGCACGATCGTCGAGGTCGGCCCCGGCGTCACCGAAGTCGCGGCGGGCGACCGCGTCGCCTTCGCCTCCGGAACCGGCGCCTACGCGGAGCTCGCCGCCGTTCCCGCCGCGCGGCTCATTCCCGTGCCGAAAGGCGTCACGGCGAAGCAGGCGGCGGCGGTGATGCTGCAGGGCATCACCGCTCACTACCTCGCGACCTCGACATATCCGTTGAAGCCGGAAGACACGTGCCTCGTCCACGCGGCGGCCGGAGGCGTCGGTGTCCTCCTCTGCCAGATCGCGAAGCTGCGCGGCGCGCGCGTGTTCGGGACCGTCTCGACCGAGGAAAAAGCGCGGCTCGCGCGGGAGGCGGGGGCAGACCAGACGATCCTCTACACAAAAGAGGACTTCGTCGCGGAGGTGCGCCGGCTGACCGACGGTGCGGGAGTGCAGGTCGTCTACGACGGTGTCGGCCGGGACACGTTCGAGAAGGGGCTCGACTGCCTCGCCGTGCGCGGCACGATGGTGCTCTTTGGTCAGGCGAGCGGCCCTGTCCCGCCGACCGATCCGCAGATCCTGAACCGCAAGGGCTCGCTGTACCTGACGCGCCCGACGGTCGTGCACTACACGCGGAGTCGCGAGGAGCTCACGCAGCGCGCCGGAGAGATCCTCGGCTGGGTCGCCGCGGGGAGACTCTCGGTCCGGATCTTCCGGGAGCTGCCGCTCGCCCAGGCGGCCGAGGCGCATCGCCTTCTCGAGTCGCGGCGGAGCACGGGCAAGCTTTTGCTCATTCCGTGAGAAAAGAGACGTACGACCTGAGACGAATAGGATAGGAGTCGATGGCGGTCTCCCGAAACGACCCCTGCCCGTGCGGCAGCGGTCTCAAGTACAAGCGCTGTCACGAAGGGCAGGACGTCGCGAAGCCCCGCCGCTCTGGGGTTTGGACTCTGGCGCTGCTCGTCCTTCTCGTTGCCGTCGGCGCCGCGGCGGTCGTGATCGGCATCGCGCGCAGTCCCGACATCTCGCCGCGCCGGCGCGTCTGGTCTCCCGAGCACGGCCACTGGCACGAGGAGCCGGCCCCCGGCCGGTCGGCGTCGGAGCGCCGCCTCGACCCCCACGCGGTCACTCCGGACGGTCTACGCCCCGTGCCGCTGGGCACGCCGCCTCCGGGCAAGGTGTGGTCGCCGGAGCACGGGCACTGGCACGAAGCGCCTGTCCCGAGACAGCCTACTCTTCTTCCCTACGATCCGAACTCCCCCGCGATGACCGGAACGCCGCCTCCCGGATGGATCTGGGAGCCTGAGCATCGCCACTTTCACCCACCCGTCTCGGCCGAGACCACTTTGAAGATTCCGGTCGTTCCGCCTCCGACTCTTGCCACCCCAGCCCCCGCGCCGCCGGGCACGCCGCCTCCGGGCAAGGTGTGGTCGCCCGAGCACGAGGGCTCGGAAAACGGTCCTATTGCTCTACGGGGTAGCCGAGCTCGCGCCAGCGCTTCCAGCCGCCGTCCATCGAGATGACGTTCTTGTAGCCCATCTTCATCAGGGCGTCTGCCGCGAGCGCTGATCGGTAGCCGCCGCCGCAGTACAGGACGATCTCCTCGTCGTAGTTCGGAATCGCCCGCTCGACGTCTCTTTCGATGACCCCTTTGCCCAGGTGCAACGCGCCGAGCGCGCGCCCGCGCTCCCATTCGCCGTCCTCCCGGACGTCGACCAGATAGAAACGTTCGCCGCGCTCCTGCCGGCGCCGCACGTCTTCCGGTGACGTCTCGCGAACCCGCGTCTTCGCGTCGTTGACGATGTCGAGGAATCCCTTCGAGTGATGCATGTGACTCAGTCTCCCAGTGCCGCGAGCCGCGCGATCAGGTCCACCACGCGGTTCGAATATCCCCACTCGTTGTCGTACCACGCCAGGACTTTGAAGTAGCCGTCGCCGGCCGCTGCGGTCAACAGCGCATCGAAGATCGAGGAGTTCGGGTTGCCGATGATGTCGCTCGAGACGAGCGGCACCTCGCTGTACTCGAGGATCCCGCGCAGCCGCCCTTCCGCCGCGCCACGGACCACGTCGTTCACCTGGCTTGCCGTCGGCCTCTCGCGGACGCGGCAGGAGAGGTCCACGACCGATCCGTCGGGGACCGGAACCCGTATCGCCATGCCGTCGAGCTTCCCCTTCAGCTTCGGGAGGACCTCCCCGACGGCCCGCGCGGCGCCGGTCGTTGTCGGGATGATGTTCTCGGCGGCCGCTCGGCTGCGCCGGAGGTCCTTGTGCGGCACGTCGGCCAGCCTCTGGTCGTTCGTGTACGCGTGAACGGTCGTCATGAAGCCCTCTTCGATTCCGAACGCGTCGTCCAGGACCATCGCGAGCGGTGCGAGGCAGTTCGTCGTGCACGATGCGTTCGAGACGATCCGGTGCTCGCGTGTGAGCTTCGAGTCGTTCACGCCGACGACGACCATCGCGTCGATCGCGTCCTTCGGCGGGACGGTCAGAATGACTTTCTTTGCACCCGCCGTCAGATGGGGCTCGAGCTTTTCGCGCTTCGTGAGAACGCCGGTCGACTCGACGACGATCTCGACGCCGAGCCGGCCCCACGGGACCTTGGCCGGGTCCTTCTCGGCGGTCATGACAACCTTTTCTCCGTCGACGTACATCGCGTCGGAGTCGGCGGAGACTTCCTTCCCGAAGACGCGCATCACGGTGTCGTACTTCAGGAGGTACGCCAGGTGCGCGTTGTCGAAGAGGTCATTGACGCAGACGACCTCCATGTCCTCGCGGTCGGAAAGGATGCGAAAGACCGAGCGGCCGATCCGCCCGAACCCGTTGATTCCGACCCGGATCGTCACGCCACGCCCTCGGCCGCCCGGTCGAGCTCCACGAAACGGTCGATGAGGTCCACCGCGCGGTGCGCGTATCCGAAGCCGGAGTCATACCAGGAAACCGTCTTCGAGACCTTCTCACCGAGGATCATCGTCGCCAGCGAGTCGAACGCGCTCGACCACCACGACCGCGCGACGTCGCTCGACACGATCGGGTCCGACTCCCAGCGGAGCACACGTTTCCAGCGGTCGGTCGAAGCCGCCGTCCGCATGACCTCGTTCACCGCGGTCTTCGTGACCTTGCGCGAGTGCCAGCAGACGAGGTCCACGCACGAGCCGTTGCGCACCGGGACGGCGACTGCGGCGCCGGTGATCTTGCCGCGGAGCTCGGGCAGGATCTCCATCACCATCGCGGGCGAGCGCGACTCCTGCGGAATGATGTTCTCAGCGGCCGCGCGCCCGAGGCGCATCTCCTCCGCCGGAACGTCGGCGAGCCGGTGCTGGCTCGTATAGGAGTGCACCGTCGTGAAGAGCGCTCGCTCGATCCCGAAGGCGTCGTTCAGGATCTTCACGACCGGCGCGAGGCAGTGCACGGTGGAGGACGCGTTCGAGACGATCCGCTGGCGGCGATCGAGATCGGCGTCGTTCACCCCCATCACGACCGTGACATCGGGCGGCTCGAGCGGCGGTGCGCAGGCGATGACGCGTCGGGCGCCCGCTGCCAGATGCGCCTCGAGCTCGGCGCGCGTCCGCCTGCGGGCCGTCGCCTCGAGGACCGTCTCGACCCCGAGCTCGGTCCAGGCCGGCTGCGCCTGGTCTTTCCCGGTAATCATCCGGATCTGGCGTCCGGCGGCATAGAGGTGTCCCTCGCGGATGGAGACCTCGCCCGGGAACCGGCCGAGCAGAGTGTCGAATCTCAAGAGGTACTCGAGGGGCTCCGGCTCGTTCCAGTCGCTGATCGCCGCGATCCGGATGTCTTGCCGGTCGTAGAGAAGGCGGAAGAGATTCCTCCCGATCCGCCCGAATCCGAGAATCCCGACCGTCGTCACAACCGGGAATCTATCGCGTCGAGGGATCGACGGCTCGGGCCAACGCTCAATCGCTGCGATCGGAGGCCAGATTCAGTCATTCCGCGTTGACCCCGGCGAGGAACCGACGCCACACGGCCAGGTAATTCTCGCCGCCTGCGGCATATGTGTCGTTGTGGCTGGCGCCGGGGATGACGAAGAGCTCCTTCGGCGGGGGAGCGAGCTCGAAGAGGCGCCGCGCGTGGGAAAGAGGCGCGATTTCGTCGCGCTCGGCGGCCAGGAAGAGCTTTGGAACGGTGACGCGGCTGATTTTCGACTCGGTGTCGAACCTCGACCGGATCAAAAACCCCGGCACGAACGGGTAATGTCTGCGAGCGAGGGCCGGGACCGAGAGAAAAGGCGTCTCGAGCGCGACGGCGGCGCACGGACGATCGAGCGCGACCTGGACCGCGACCGCGCAGCCGATCGACTCACCCAGGAGCACGATGCGTTCCGGCGGGAAGCCGCGCTCCCGCGCCGCGTCGGAGATCGCGAGACCGTCGCGGTAGAGGCCCGCTTCGGAGGGCTTCCCGTTCGAGAGTCCGTAACCGCGGTAGTCCACGAGAAAGAGATCGACTCCGAGCTCTTCGGAGAAGAGCTTCGCCCGATCGAGACGGTGGCTGACGTTTCCGGCGTTGCCGTGGAAGAGGAGGACGACGCGCTCGCCGCCGGCTTTGATCCACCAGCCGTGGAGACGGAAGCCGTCGGAAGTCGTCAGGCGCAGCTCTTCCGCCCGAAGGCCGTAGTCGGCGGGCGAGGCGTCGAGCCGCCGCAGCGGAAAGTAGATGAACCGGTTCTCCATCACGCTCGCGAGGGCGAGCAGGGCGGCCCACACGACGGCGAGCGACAGAGCGAGCGAAGCGACCGTCTTCCAAACCAC
>DASWIB010000269.1:0-7828 GCA_036397915.1 Thermoanaerobaculia bacterium
CGTCGCCGCGTCCAAGCTGAAAGTGAGCTGGGAGCACCTCGACGCGAATCCGGAGATCCGGCGGCTCTTCCAGCGCGAGATCGACGTTTACAACTCCGACAAGCCGCACCACGAGCAGATCCGTGCGTTCGCAATCCTGTCCTCCGATCTGACGGTCGAGGACGGCTCCATCACGCCGACCTTGAAGGTCAAGCGACGGATCCTCGAGAGCCGTTATCGCGACTTGATCGAGTCCATGTATCGCGCGGCCGAGAAGGCGCATGTCGCGTGAGGTCGTGGTCGTCGAAGGGCTGCGGACGCCCTACGCGAAGGCCGGAACCCTCCTGAAGGACGTCCCCGCGCAGGAGCTCGCGCGGGTCGTCATTACCGAGCTCCTCGAGCGGACCGGTCTCGATCCTGCGGAGCTCGACCACGTCGTCTTCGGGAACATCGCGCAGCCGCCGGACGCGGTGAACCTCGCCCGGGTAGCGGCGCTTCTCGCCGGAGTGCCGCGCCGCGTCCCGGCCGTGACGGTAAACCGGCTGTGCGGCTCCGGGCTCCAGGCGATCGTCGACGCGTGGTATCGCATCGCCTCGGGAGAGGCGGACGCGATCATTGCGGGCGGCGTCGAATCCATGTCCAACATTCCGTTTCTCTACTCGCGCGAGAGCCGGGAGATCTTCACGGAGGTTTTCACCGCCCGGGACCTGCGACACCGGCTCGCCGCCGCGAGCCGGTTCCGCCCGAAGCACTTCAAGCCCGAGATCGGACTTCAGCAGGGGCTGATCGACGCCGTCTGCGGGCTGAACATGGGGGAGACCGCCGAGGTCCTGGCGAAGGAGCACCGGATCTCGCGCGAGGAGCAGGACGAGTTTGCTCTGCGGTCGCATCGAAGGGTGACTCTCGCCCGCTCGAAGCTCGCCGAGGAGATCGTGCCGGTGCCGGTGCCGCCGCGCTACGAGGAGATGGCGACTGCGGACAACGGAGTGCGCGAGAACCAGACGATGGAAGCGCTCGCGAAGCTGCGCCCGTACTTCGACCTGAAGTTCGGGACCGTCACGGCCGGCAACTCCTCTCAGATCACGGACGGCGGCGCGGCGACCCTCGTGATGAGCGCATCGGCGGCCCGCGAGAGAGGCTACCGGCCGCTCGGAAAGGTCCGCGGCTTCGCTTTCGTGGGGGTTGAGCCGGAGCGCATGGGTCTCGGCCCGGCCGCCGCCACCCCGCTCGCCCTGAAACGCGCCGGAGTGTCCTGGGAGGACATCGGTCTCGTGGAGCTGAACGAAGCGTTCGCGGCTCAGTGCCTCGCGCTCGGTCGTGTCTTTCCGTCGGCCGAGTGGCACCAACGGTACGAGACCGGCGGACCGATCGGAGAGATCGACTGGGAGCGGACGAACGTGAACGGAGGCGCAATCGCGCTCGGCCATCCGGTCGGCTCGTCTGCGAATCGGCTCGTGACGACGCTACTCAAGGAAATGCGCCGCCGGGACGTACAGTTCGGTCTTGCGACGATGTGCATCGGCGGGGGGCAGGGCGGCGCCATTGTCGTCGAGGCCATGTGAGCGCTTTCCGTCTCGACGTCGCGCCGGACGGGCTCGGGGTTCTGACCTTCGATCTGCCCGGCGAGAAGGTCAACAAACTCTCGCGCGAGGTTCTCGTGGAGCTCTCGGAGATGCTCGTGCGCCTCTCGCAGGACCCGCGCGTGCGGGGACTCCTCGTGCAAAGTGGCAAGCCGGACGTGTTCATCGCGGGCGCGGACATCAAGGAATTCACCCTCTTGAATCCCGAGGACGCCTCCGCCGGCTCGGCGCGCGGGCAGGCGCTCTTCGAGCAGTTCGCGCGGCTCCCTTTCCCGACCATTGCCGCGATCAACGGGGTGTGCCTCGGCGGCGGGAGCGAGTTCGCTCTCGCCTGCGACTGGCGCGTGATGTCCGACTCTCCCGCCGCGCGGATCGGGTTCCCGGAGGTCCGGCTCGGGCTCTTCCCGGCGTGGGGAGGCTCCGTGCGCCTCCCGAGGCTCGTCGGGCTCTCGACCGCGCTCGACCTGATCCTGACCAGCAAACAGCTCGACGCCCGCCGGGCGAGGCGGATCGGCCTCGTCGACGAGGCCGTGCCCGCAGCGATTTTCGACGACTACGCCCGCCGGTTCGCGCGATCGAAGATCGCCGGCGGCAAGCGCGCTCCTCGTTCCTCCCGGCGGAGCGCGGCCGAGCGCGCCCTCGAGGCGACCCCGCTCGGACGGAAGCTCGTCTTCAAGAAGGCTCGCGAGAAGGTCCTCGCACAGACGGGCGGGCATTACCCGGCGCCGCTCGAAGCGCTCGCAGTAATCGAGGAGACCTGGGGGATGCCGATCGAGGCCGCTCTCGAGGTGGAGAGCCGCAGGGTCGCCAACGTCTTCGGCGGCGCCGTGCAGCGAAACCTGCTCGATCTCTTTCTTGCGACCGAGCAGGTGAAGAAGGAGAGCGGCGTCGACGATCCGGCCGTCCGCCCGCGCGAGGTCACGCGGGTCGGGGTGCTCGGAGCCGGTGTCATGGGCGGCGGAATCGCGCAGGTCGCCGCAGACCGCGGAATACCGGCCCGCATGAAGGACATCGAGCCGAGAGCGCTCGCGCACGGCTACGCGGCGGCTGCCTCGGTCTGGAAAGAGTCGGTCGCGCGAAGACGCCTGACCGAGCGGGAGATGACCGGACGCATGGCGCGGCTCTCCGGAACGCTCGACTACTCCGGGTTCGCGCGCTGTGAGGTGACGATCGAGGCGGTCGTGGAGAAGTTAGAGGTGAAGCGTGCCGTCCTGGCAGAATGGGAGGGCGCCGTGCCGGACACCGCGATCTTTGCCTCGAACACTTCGACGATTCCGATCGGCCAGATCGCGGCGGCTGCGGGCCGGCCGGAACGCGTCGCGGGAATGCACTTCTTCAACCCCGTGCACCGCATGCCGCTCGTCGAGGTGATCCGCGGCGAGAAATCGTCGGACGAGACGATCGCCACGATCTTCGCGCTCGCGAAGAAGCTCGGGAAGACGCCCGTGGTCGTGCGCGACATGCCCGGGTTCCTCGTGAACCGCATCCTCGCCCCGTATCTTTCCGAAGCGGTACGGCTCGTGCGGGAACGGTGCCGGATCGAGGACGTCGATGGCACGATGAGGGACTTCGGCATGCCGGTCGGGCCCCTGGCGCTGTTGGACGATGTCGGCCTCGACGTCGCGGTCAAGGCCGGGGAGGTGCTGCAAGCGGCGTTTCGGGAGCGCATCAAGTCGGGCGGAGACGAGGCGCTCGTCGCGGCGGGCCGGCTGGGAAGGAAGAGCGGCGGGGGCTTCTACGAGTACTCGGGCGGCAAGCGGGGGGAGCCCTCCGCCGCGGCATATGCGGCGCTCCGCGTCGAGCCGGCCACGGCTTCTCCGCTGTCGCGCGACACGATCGAGTCGCGCCTCGTGCTGCCGATGGTCAACGAGGCGGCTTTCTGCCTCGAGGACGGCGTCGTCGCCGGCCCCGGGAAGCTCGATCTCGCCATGATTCTCGGGACCGGATTCCCGCCCTTCCACGGCGGGCTCCTTCGGTGGGCGGACGCGACGGGCCTTCCGCGGGTGCGCTCTCTCCTCGAGGAGCTCACCGGGCGCTTCGGCTCGCGCTTCGAGCCGGCGACGACGATCCGGCGGCTGGCCGACGCCCGCGGCGGCTTCTATTCGGCGGCCCGCGAGCGCGCCGGCACGGAGGCGGCCTCATGAGCACACGGCCACGCCCGGCCTCGGACTCCCTGTCCTCTCCGATCAAAGCGCTCTTTGCCGGGCAGATCCTCGAAGATGCGCTCTTTCCGTTTCCAGAGCCATCGCCCGACGAGAGGGAAACCGTCACCGCGTTCCTCGGCTCGCTCCGCGACTTCGCGCGGAATCGAATCGACAGCGCACGCTTCGACCGGGAGAAGACGATCTCGTCGGACGTCGTGAAGGGGCTCGCGGACCTCGGGATCTTCGGGCTCACCGTGCCGGAGGAGTTCGGCGGCTACGGTTTCTCGTCGTCGGCCTACTGCCGGGTGATGGAGGAGATCGGGCAGACCGACGCGTCGCTCGGGATCCTCGTCGGCGGTCACCAGTCCATCGGCTTGAAAGCGCTCCTCCTTTACGGTACGCCGGAGCAAAAGAGCCGATGGCTCCCAGCACTCGCCGCCGGCGAAGAGATCGCCGCCTTTGCGTTGACCGAGCCGGAGGCCGGGTCCGACGCCGCGTCGATCCGCACCACAGCCCGCTACGACGAGGCCCGGGACGAGTTCGTGCTCGACGGTTCCAAGCACTGGATCTCGAACGGCGGGATCGCGGACTTCTTCACCGTCTTCGCCAAAGACGTCGCGCTCGAAGCGAGGGACGAGCATCGGCGAATTACCGCGTTCGCCGTCACGAAAGGGCTGCCGGGTCTCGAGATCGGGCCCGAGGAGAAGAAGCTCGGCCTGAAAGGCTCTTCGACGGTCCCGTTGCTGTTGAAGGAGCTCCGCCTTCCCGCTTTCCACGTCATCGGGCAGCGCGGTTCGGGATTCAAGATCGCCGTCGAGATCCTGAACACCGGTCGGACTTCGCTCGCCGCCGGCTGCCTCGGAGGCTCGAAGGCCATGATTCGCGAAGCCGCCCTCCACGCGACCCAGCGCCGGCAATTCGGCAGCCGGATCGCGGACTTCGAGATGATCCGAGGAAAGTTCGCCCGCATGGTTGCGAATACCTACGCGCTCGAGTCACTCGTCTACATGACGGCCGGGCTCGTGGATCGCGGCCTGTCGGACTACGCGCTCGAAGGCGCCGCCTGCAAGGTCTTCGGAACCGAGAGCGTATGGAACGTCATCAATGACGCCCTTCAGGTAGCCGGCGGCAATGGATTCATGGAGGAGTACCCGTACGAGCGCGCTCTGCGCGATTCGCGCGTGAACATGATCTTCGAGGGCACGAACGAGATCCTTCGGGTCCTGCTCGCGCTCTCGGGGCTGCGGGACCTCGGGACGGACCTCGAAGGGGTCGCGCGGGCGCTCAAGACGCCGCTGTCGAACCTCGGCATCCTCTCGGACTACGTGGGTCGCAAGATCCGGGGTTACGTGGCGCCCGAGCGGCTCGAGTCGGTCGTCCCGGAGCTCGCCGCCGAGGCGGACCTCGTCACGCGGTACACGCGCTTCTTCGCCGCCGCGGCCGAGACGTTTCTTTCCCGTTTCGGAAAAAACGTCCTCGAGCGGGAGTACCAACAGGAGCGACTCGCGAACGTCGCGCTCGATCTCTACGCCTCGCTCGCCGTGCTGTCGCGCGCGAGCTCCGCGGTCAGGCGGCTCGGGGGAGACAAGGCGGCCGAGGAGGTGCGTCTCGCCCGCGCGTTCGTTCAGGCGGCAAAGTATCGGATCGTCGGCGAGCTCAAGGAGGTCGAGAAGAATCGTGACCGGGACCGTGCCGCCGCCCGCGACGCCCTCCGGAGCGCGATCGCCGAGACGGCTTACTCGGGGGCCGGCTACCGATTCGACTTCTGGGCCTGAAGCGCGCCGGGAGCCCCGGGATCCCCATTCCCGCACCCGGAAACACGCCGCGCCTGAGCGCCGCACGGAGGTAGCGGATCGCCCGTCGAACCGCCTCTTCCATTCCGAAGCCGAGCGCGAGGTTTGCGGCGATGGCGGCCGATAACATGCAGCCGGTCCCGTGCGTCGCACGGGTCGTGACCCGGCGGTTCTCGAAAACCCGCATTCCCTCTCCGTCTCGGAGGACATCGCGGATCCGATCTCCCGGCGCGTGACCTCCTTTGACAAGGGCCGCGCGAGCACCGAGCTCGACCAGTCGGCACGCTGCATCCTGCTGTTCGGATGCCGTCCGGACCTCTCTTCGGGCGAGGATCGCCGCCTCCTGGAGGTTGGGCGTGACGACGTCGCAGAGCGGAAGGAGATCACTTCGGAGCGCGCGGACCCCCGCCGGCGACAGCAGGACGGCGCCGCTCGTCGAAAAGAAGACCGGGTCGAGGACGACGTTTCTCGCCCCGTGTCGCGCGAGACCTTCCGCCACCGCCCGGACGTGAGGGGCGTCACAGAGCATTCCGATCTTCACGGCGGCCGGAGCGAGATCGGAAAAGACCGCGTCGAGCTGCTCGCCGACGAAGCCGGCGGTGAAGGGCTCGACCGACACGACTCCCCGGGTGTTCTGAGCGGTACCGGCGGTCACGACCGTCGCGCCGTAAACGCCGTGAGCCGCGAAGGTCAGAAGATCCGCCTGGATGCCGGCGCCGCCCCCCGAATCGGAACCGGCGATCGAGACGGCCGAGATTGGGCGAAGCCTCTTCGCGTTCCGCATCCGGGCACGTTAGCAGACGATCTTCGATCGAGTCCGGTGCTAAAATCCACGATCATCTTGAAATTCTCATCCACGACAGAACTGCCCGGCGGAATCTCGCAAGGATCGCGTCATGGTCTTTTTCCGAGAGGGAGATCGTTATGAATAGCAGACGGCGAAGCCTTCTCCACGTTGCAGGTCTCGCGTTCGTTGCCGTCGGGGTGGTCGTGGCCGATCCAGCGATGGCTCAGACATCGAGGCTGCAGCCCCAGATCGTGAGCGACGCCCCTCTGGTCCCTGTGGTCGGGCTCGCGAAGGAGGAGTTGATGCGGACGGTCCTCGCCGCCAAGAGCGGCGGAGCTCGGACCTTCAGCCCCGCGCATCACGAATGCCCTGCCAACACCCCGCACGTGCAGGGCATCACTTGCGGATCGACGACGAACGATCAACTCACGACAACCGGGTCCTGCCAGCTCACCGATCAAAGCTACATCGACTTCTATGGCTTCTCGGGCACCGCCGGTCAGCAGATCACGATCACGATGGCCTCCTCGGATTTCGACACTTACCTTTTCCTCATCAGGCCCGACGGCGACACCGTCGCCGCGTTCGACGATGACAGCGGCGGCGGGACAAACTCGCGCCTCGCCTTCACGCTCGACGAGACCGGCAACTGGTTCATCGGGGCAAATGCGTTCGATCCGAACACCGTCGGAGCCTACACGCTGACGCTCGAGTGCAGCACCGGTCTCTGCACGCCGAACTCGACGACGCTCTGCCTGAACAACGGTCGGTTCCGCGTACAGGCGACCTTCCTCACGCCCCAGGGGCAGAGCGGCGACGCGACCGCCGTGCCCGAGACTTCCGACACCGGGATGTTCTGGTTCTTCAGCGCCAACAATATCGAGGCGATCATCAAGGTGGTCAACGGGTGTTCGTTCAACAGCCGTTATTGGGTCTTCGCCGGGGGATTGACCAACGTGCAGGTCAACCTCACCGTCACCGACACGTCGACCCAAACCACACGCCCGTACACGAATCCTCAGGGAACTCCATTCGCGCCGATCCAGGACACGAACGCGTTCGCGACCTGTCCGTGAGGATCTCGCCGGCGCCGACCGCCGGCGAGACAAACGATCGAGAGGGGCGGATTCCGCTCCCTCTTTTTCCCCAGCGGGTGAGGCCTCGCGTTTTCTTCGGGCGAATCGCTCTGATATGTTCGGACCGGAGCTACGGGAGTCCTTCTGACTAATCGCCGGAAGAAGATCGGCCTGACTCTGGTCGGGATCGCCGCGATCGCAAGCGCGTTTGCTCTTCCCCTGAGCGGAAGGCGCCCGCAGAAGTCCCGGGTCGCCAGGGGGTTCGGGGGACCGCAAGGTCCCCCGCTGAGATTACTCCGACACACTCCTCGTCCCAGGCCCCAGGGAGCCGGCGTCAAGCTCTCGGGCGGGACGCGGCCTCTCCAGGCCTTGGATCACGAGTGCGGCCACTTCGGAACGCTCGTCTGTCCCTCGTCGAGCTCGAGCGGCGAGCTCTCGTCGTCGGATTGCCGCCTCGACGACGGCAGTT
>DASWIB010000270.1:0-3269 GCA_036397915.1 Thermoanaerobaculia bacterium
CGGTCTGGAGCTTTCGCTGATGCAGCGCGCAGGCGCCGGAGATTCGCCTCGGCAGGATCTTTCCGCGTTCCGGGATGAATGACTGGAGGAGCTTGACGTCCTTCCAATCGACGTATTCGAGTTTCTCCGCGCAGAATTTGCAGACCTTCCGGCGGCGGACGAAGAACTTCTTGCGGGCACCGGTCTTCCCATCGCGCCCTGCGGTGGCGGACCGGGTTCCCCCGCGCGGCGCGGGGCTCATGACGGGTCTCCTTTCTCCGTTCTGAACTGGCGGCCGGTGTCGGTGGCCTCCTGGACCGGCGCCGGCGCCGCGGGCGGCATCGGCGACGGTGGCCGTGGCGGACGCCTCGCCGCCTTTTCCCGCTGCCGGGCGGCGGACTTCGCGGCGCGCTTCAGCTCCAGGTCTGCGCGCACCGCGAGGTGCCGCAGGACCTGGTCGGACAGCTTCATCCGGCGCTCGGTCTCGGCGATGATCGCGGGCTCCGCCGAAACCTGGAAATAGTGGTAGTAGGCCTCTCTCTTTCGAAGGATCGGGAAGGCGAGGCGGCGCCGCCCCCAGGTTTCGTCCTTGACGATCTCAGCGCCTCCATCGGAAAGGATCTTCCGGTATTCGGCCGCCACTTTCTGGGCGTCCTCGTCGGTCAGGTCGGGCGTGACCAGAGCGACGATGTCGTAGAGCCTCATTCGCTTCTCCTCGTGGATGTCAACCCCGGCTCGTCGGAGCCGGGAGAGGATGGTTTTCGATTCGCGAGCCTCATGGCGGCATCGATTCCGCTGGTGAGCCAGATCCGGAGCGCCTCCACCGCGCGATCCAGGCTTGCCCGGAATAGCTCCCGCTCGCCGCGCGCGAACGGCTCGAGGATGTAGTCGGCGAGCTCGCTGCTCTCGCGGGAATAGTGCTCGCCACGCACTCCCACCCGCAGCCGGGCGAACTCGCTCGTTCCGAGCGCTCCGATGATCGACTTCATCCCCTTCTGCCCTCCGGCCGACCCGCGGGCTCGCATCCGCAAGACGCCGAGAGGCAGGTCGATGTCGTCGAAGACGACGCACAGCTCGTCGGGACCGATGCCGTTTCGTTCGCAAAGAGCTCGAACGGCCTCTCCGGAGGCGTTCATGTACGTCTGCGGGAGGGCGAGCATCACGCTCTCTCCCGCAACCCGACCGCGGCCGACCCGGGACCTTCCTTCGCGCGATCGGATCCGGATGTCCTCCTCGGTCGCCAGCTTTTCGACCACCTGAAATCCCGCGTTGTGGCGGGTGTTCTCGTAGCGGTCGCCCGGGTTGCCGAGACCGACGATCGCGCGCAGGCGTTACTTCTCCTTCTTCTCTTCTCCCTCTTCCTCGGTGACCGCCTTGCCCTTTCGAAGGACTTCCGGCTCAGTCGGCTCCGCCGCGACCTCGACCGCCTCGGGCGCCGCCACCACCTCCTCGTGCGCCGGATGCACGACGTGGACGACGACTTTCTCGGCGTCGTCGACGACCTCGACTCCCTGCGGGGCCAGGACGGCGGACACTCGCAGGGCGTCTCCGATGGAAAGCTCGGTCACGTCGACGGGAAGATGCACGGGGATGTTCCCCGGCAGGCACTCGATCTCGATCTCGCGCGTCACGAAGTCGAGGATCCCCCCGTCGGTCTTGACGCCCTTCGCGACGCCGACGACCTCGATCGGCACGCGGACGCGGATCTTGGTGTCCATGAGGACCCGCACGAAATCCAGATGAACCGGACGGCGTGACAGAGGATCCCGCTGGAGGTCCTTGATCATCGCGTGACGGGTCAGGTCGGATCCCTGGAGCTTCAACAGGAAGATCGCGTTCTCCCCCGCTCCGCCGCGGAAAGCGTCCGACAGGGCGCGGCGGTCGACGGTGATCGGAACGGTGTCCCGGCCCGCGCCGTAGAGCACCGCCGGGATCTTTCCCGTCGCCCGAGTCCGCCGGGCCGCGTTCTTTCCCTTCGTTTCCCGCCGCTCGACGGTGAGCTCGGTCGTCTTCATATTCTTTCCCTCGCGGAATGCCTCGAAAAACGCGACATTCTACACAAAAAGGGAAGAAACGGAAGCTCCCTGGTGGATCCGTTGAATCGCCTCGCCGAGCAGGGGCGCGACCGAAAGGGTGTGGACCTTCGAGCAGTGTCTTTTCGTGTCGTCGAGCGGAATCGTGTTCGTAACGAAGAGCTTCTCGAGCTTGGAAGCCTGGATCCTCTCGAGGGCCGGTCCGGAGAACACCGGATGGACCGCCGCCGCGAAAGTCCGCCGGGCACCCTGCTGACGGAGCGCCTCCTCCGCCTGAATGAGCGTCCCCGCGGTGTCGATGATGTCGTCTAAGATCAAGACGTTTCGTCCCTCGACCTCTCCGACCACGTTCAGGACCTCGGTCTCGTTCGGGCTACCTCGCCGCTTGTCGATGATCGCGAGGGAGGCGCCGAGCCGCTTGCCGATCGCCCGCGCGCGAGCCACGCCACCGACGTCGGGTGAGACGATGACGAGATCGTCGAGGCCCATCTCGCGAATCGCGTCGAGGAGAACCGGCGCGGCGAAGAGGTGGTCCACGGGTATGTTGAAGAAGCCCTGGATCTGCAGCGTGTGGAGATCCATCGTGAGGATCCGGTCCGCGCCCGAAGCGGTCAGCAGGTCCGCCATCAGCTTTGCCGCGATCGGCACCCGGGGCTTGTCCTTCTTGTCCTGCCGCGCGTACCCGAAATACGGCATGACCGCCGTGATCCGGGAGGCCGAGGAGCGGCGGAATGCGTCGAGCAGGATGAGGAGCTCCATGACGTGGTCGTTGACCGGAGAGGAAGTCGGCTGAACGACGAAGACGTCGGCTCCGCGGACGTTCTCGTCGATCTGGCAGTAGTTCTCCCCATCGGAGAAGTTGAAGAGCGTGATGTGCCCGAGTCCGATACCCAGGTAGTCACAGATCTCGCGGGCGAGACCGGGGTGCGCCCGGCCCGAGAAGATCTTCAGCTCTCCGTAGGTGAAGTTCGGGGTCAAACGGCGGGGATTCTAGCGTGATCCGTACTTAGGGTCGCGGCGCGAGAAGTCTCCCGAGGTAATCGAGGGAGGAGGCTCGCGCCGCGGGAGCGACCGCGAAGTTAGAATGACCGGGTGACGCCCGGCTGTTGCTGACGACCGCGAGCTGCGGATGATTGGCCAGACGGTCTCGCATTTCGAGATCCTCGAACGACTCGGTCAGGGCGGCATGGGGGTGGTCTACAAGGCCCGAGACCTGAGGCTGGACCGCCTCGTCGCCTTGAAGTTCTTGCCGCCCCA
>DASWIB010000271.1:0-26823 GCA_036397915.1 Thermoanaerobaculia bacterium
TCGTCACGCTTGACCGGTTCGCCCACCTTCTTCAACCACTTGGTGATCGTCCCCTCGGCGATCGACTCGCCCATCTGGGGCATGATGATCTCAGTCGGCATCCCACCTCCTCCGAAACGAAACCAGAATAACAGGACTCGGACTGGGTCCGCGGCGTTCGCTGCGCGAACGGCGGACGGAAACTTCTAAACGGAAGCCCTCGACGACCCTTATCTCTGTCTTTTGGCACGCTGCTAACCTCCATTCGCCGGTCGCGCGGCTCCGTTGGCCGAAAACCGCGGGACACAGCGCCGCTATCCGCGTAAGTTCCTCTCGAACGAGGAGGCAACGATGAGTTTCGAGCCTAGGGGGTTCGGGGGACCGCAAGGTCCCCCGCTAAGATTACTCGGACAGACACTTGGAGAACGAAACAAGAGGGCGAGAGCGGCCGTCTTCGGCGTCATCCTGATCGGACTCGGCGCGATCTACGTCCTGCAGAACTTCGACATCGTCGACGCCGGCGAGCTCGGCTCCTGGTGGCCGGTCATCCTGATCGGCTTCGGTCTTTCGTCTCTGATCGCGCCGAAGGACGCGGGCGACGCCCCGGCGGGCGCTGTCGCGGCGGCGATCGGCGCATTTTTCCTGCTGCGCAAGTTCGACGTCGTCGATTGGAAACTTCGCGATATCTGGCCAGCCTTCCTGATCCTCGCCGGCGTGGCGTTGATCGTCCGGTCGTTCGCCGAGCGCCGGGGCTCCGCGCCGGCGCCGAGCCGGTCGCTGGAGAACGGAGGCGCGCGATGAATGGACCGTCCGCCCCCCCGATCACGGGACGCCTGATCGTCGGCGGACTGCTGATCCTGTTCGGACTCCTGTTCACGCTGGACAACCTCGGAGTCCTCGACGCGGGCGACGTGTTCGACTACTGGCCCGTCATCTTCATCGTGATCGGCGTTGTCCGCGTACTGCAGCCACGATCCGAGGGACGCCGCGCGTTCGGGTTCGTGCTGATCGGTCTCGGAATCGTCTTCCAGCTCGAGCAGCTCGCCCTCATCTCTTTCGACGTTGTGTGGCCGGTTCTTCTCCTGACGGTCGGCGGCATTCTCGTCTGGCGCGCTCTGGAAAGAAACCGCGCGCCCGCTCAGGCGCCGGACCCTTCGCGGCCGACGCTCTCCGACTTCGCGTTCATGGGAGGGGTCCACCGCGTCGTCGAGAATCCCGACTTTCGCGGCGGAGAGGCGACGGCGGTCATGGGAGCCGTCGAGCTCGACCTGCGCGGCTCGTCGATCGTGAACTCGCCCGCTGTGATCGATGTGTTCGCCCTCTGGGGGGGAATCGAGATCACCGTACCTCCCGAATGGACGGTGGACGTGAAGGGCCTGCCGCTTCTCGGCGGGTTCGACAACAAGGCGCGCTCTTCGGTGCGGGAGGCCGGCGGGCCGGGGCAGGTCCTCGTCGTGCGTGGCACCGCGCTGATGGGCGGCGTCGAGATCAAGAACTGATCCCGACTGGCCATGAGTGCGCTCCACCCGATCCTCGCGCGGAAGGGGCGTCTCGGTCCTTTCCTGGCGGCCACTCTTCCGCTCTCAGCGGTGCTCACCGGCCTTCTCACGCGACCGGGTACGTTCACGGTCGCGGAGGCCTTCTCGCTCGCGCTGCCGCTCGCCCTCGTTTCGCTTTTCCTGTACCTCTCGGTCTGGTACACCTCGCGAGCGGTCCCCCTCCGCGGCGGAAGCCTCGCGCGCACGGCGGTGACGCACGCCGTCGCCGCCGTCGTGACGACCTCGGTCTGGGTGCTCTCGGGCGCCGGTGTCGCGAGGCTGCTCACGCCGCTCTGGGGGAAGGGCTTTCCGTCGCGGTTTGCGGCACAGGTCCCCGTCCTCTTTTCGACGGGGATCCTCCTCTACCTGCTCTCGCTCGCGCTGCACGCCGTGCTGCTGGCGTTCGAAGCGACCCGGGAGGCGGAACGGCGGGCCCTCGAGCTCCAGGTCCTCGCGCGTGAGGCGGAGCTGAAAGCGCTCAAGGCCCAGATCCACCCGCACTTTCTCTTCAACAGCCTGAACTCCATCTCCGCGCTCGCCGGGACCGACCCGGCGAAGGCCCGCTCGATGTGTCTTTACCTTTCCGAGTTCCTGCGAAAGAGTCTCGCGCTCGGAGAGAGGAAGAGCATTCCGGTCAAGGAGGAGCTCGCGCTCGCGAAGGCGTACCTCGAGGTCGAGGGCCTGCGCTTCGGGGCGCGCCTGTCGGTCGAGGAAGACGTCGAGTCCGACGGCGAGGCCTGTCTGGTCCCGCCGCTTCTCCTCCAGCCGCTCGTCGAGAACGCGGTGCGCCATGGCATTGCCACGACCGTCGAGGGGGGAGTGATCCGGCTCGAGGCGCGCCGCACCGGAAACCGCCTTCGAATTCTGATCGAGAACCCTTGCGACCCGGAGGCGCCCTCGCGGCGCGGCGCCGGCCTCGGGTTGACGAACGTGCGCCGGCGGCTCGCGGCCCGCTACGGGCCGGAGGCTCTTTTCGCCGCGCGCCGGCTCGCCGACCGCTACCTCGTCGTGCTGTCCGTTCCGGCGCAGGTCGCCGAATGAAGCGATCGGGAGACACGGGAGTGCTGATCGTCGACGACGAGGCGCCCGCGCGGTCCATTCTCCGCGAGATGCTCTCGACCCTGCCCGGGGTCCGGATCCTCGGCGAGTGCGCGAACGGCTTCGAAGCGGTAAAGGCCGCGTCGGAGCTCCGTCCCGACGTCGTCTTTCTCGACATCGAGATGCCGAAGCTCGACGGTTTCGAGGTCGCGGAGCTCCTCGACCCCGGGATCGCGGTGGTGTTCGTCACGGCGTACGACAGCTATGCTCTGCGCGCTTTCGAGGCGAACGCCGTGGACTACGTTCTGAAGCCTTTCCGGGCCGAGCGGCTGGCGGCGGCGGTCGAACGCGCCCAGGCCCGCGTGGGAAGAGCACACGCAAACGACCGGGCCGCCGTTCTCGCCGCGGCGCGGCCGCCGGGGACGTATCTCTCTCGCATCGTGGTGAAGGACGGCGCGCGCGTGCATGTGATCCCGGTGGAGAAGCTCGACCTCGCGGAAGCGCAGGACGATTACCTGCGGCTGAAAAGCGAAGGGAAGAGCTATATGAAGCAACAGACCATCGGGGGCCTCTCGGCGGCCCTCGACCCGGAGCGCTTCGTCCGGGTTCACCGGTCTTACGTTCTGAACCTCGACCGGCTCGCCCGGCTGGAGCTGTACTCGAAGGGGAGCTACATTGCGGTCCTGACCGACGGCTCGCGCGTGCCGGTCAGCCGGGAAGGCCATGCGCGGTTGAAGGCCATGCTGGGGCCGGGAGACAGCAGACGGTAGACGGGAGACGTCGAGAGGCAGGCGGACTCCCCGAGATCGGCGCGTTTCGAGAATAATCGTTCAAACTCGAGATGATGAAACGCCCAACCGGCCGCACTGACGGGTTGACCGTTCACAAGTTCGGCGGCGCTTCGCTCGCCGACGTAGCTGCCCTTCGCAACGCGCTGTCGCTCGTCGAAAAAAGCTCCCGTCCCGCGATCGTGGTGGTCTCGGCGTTCGCGGGCGTGACGGACTCGCTCCTCGGGATCGTTTCCGACGTGTCGGCTGGAAACGACCTGGCGGTTCGGAAGACCGTCGGGGAGCTCGAAGGCCGGTACGAGAAAGCGGCCCGCGCAGCCGATCCGAGCGGACGGAATCGCAGGCAGTTGCTGGCCGAGATCCGCGAGGTTTTCGGCGAGCTCGAAGCGCTGGCTCGTGCGCCTCGGATCCTGCGGGAGCTTTCACCCCGAGCGGTGGACCGGATCGTCGCAACCGGGGAGGATCTATCCGCCCGGGTGTTCGCGGCGGGGCTCTCGGCGCGCGGCGTCGCGTCGGAGTACGTCAGCGCTCTCGACCTCGTCGCGACGGACGGAAAAGCTGGTCAGGCGTCGCCCGACCTCGCAAGGACGGATCGCAACGTCCGAAGAAGACTTCGTCCCCTCTTGCGAAGGGGGCGGGTTCCCGTCGTTCCCGGGTTCATCGGCGCCGACGCCGAGGGACGCGTGACGACCCTCGGGCGCGGAGGCTCCGATCTGACGGCAACGCTCGTCGCGCGAGCTCTGGCGGCGCGACGGGTCTTTCTCTGGAAAGACGTGTCCGGGTTTTACACCGCGGATCCGCAGGTCGTGCCCGACGCGCGGGTAATCCCGCAACTGAACCTCCGGGAGGCGGCGGAGCTCGCCTATTACGGGGCGAAGGTGCTGCATCCGCGCGCGCTGATCCCGGTCGGACGGCGTTTTCCGATCTTCGTGCGTCCGTTCGACCGCCCGGATCACCCGGGAACGGAGATTTCGCTGCGACGGACCCTCGGGCGTTATCCGGTGAAGGCGCTTTCCGCGATCTCCGCGCAGGCGCTCGTGACCGTGACGGGCAACGGGATGCTCGGAGTTCCCGGGATCGCCGCCCGGACCTTCGCCGCGCTTCACCGAGAGGGAATCTCGGTTTCCTTGATCTCGCAAGCCTCTTCCGAGCACTCGATCTGCCTGAGCGTTCCCGAGCCGCACGCCGAGCCCGCGCGGAGAAGCCTTCTCGACGCGTTTCGCGAGGAAATCTCCCGCCGGGAGGTCGATGGCATCGAGGTGTTGCGGGGGCTCGCGACGATTTCAGTCGTCGGTCTGGGCATGGCCGGCACTCCGGGGATCGCCGCCCGCGTATTCACCGCGCTCGCGCGGGCGGGGATCAACGTCGTCGCCATCGCCCAGGGATCTTCGGAGCTCTCCATCTCCTTCGTCATCGGGGGCGAGCGTGCCGGGGAGGCCCAGCGGCGGATCCACGAGACGTTTCAGCTCTCGAAGATCGGCGGAGGCCGGGCGAGAGCTTCCGAGCATTCCGATGTCGTACTGCTCGGGTTCGGTCAGGTCGGGCGGACCCTGGCCCGCCTGATCGCGAGGTCGGGCCGCCGACACGCGCTTCGTCTCGTTGCCGTCGTCGACCGGGGCGGTTACGTCTTCCGGCCGCAGGGAATCTCTGCACGTGAGCTCGCTCGTCTTTCCGCTTCGAAAGCGAGCGCGCGTTCGGTCGCGGAGTCGGATCGCGGGGTCCATGCGGCTGCGGAGGAGGCAGTCGCGACGCTCGCCGAGCACGCTCTCTCGCGTCCCATTCTGGTGGACGTGACCGCCGACGACACGTCATCGCTTCTGGAGAAATCGGTTGCGCGAGGGTTCGATCTCGTTCTCGCGAACAAGCGGCCCCTCTCGGGAGGCCGCGAGGCCCGGGAGCGAATCGTGAGCGCCGTGCGTGCGGCCGGACGAAGACTGCGGTTCGAGGCGACCGTCGGCGCCGGGCTCCCGATCCTGGACACTTACCGAAAGCTCGTCGAGTCCGGAGACCAGATCCTGAAGATCGAAGGTTGTCTCTCGGGCACCCTGGGATTCCTGCTGACCGAGCTCGAAGCGGGCCGCCCCTTCTCTCGGGCTCTTCGCCGCGCGGTCGAACGGGGCTATACGGAGCCGGACCCACGCGAGGACCTCTCCGGGTCGGACGTCGGGCGCAAGGCGCTCATCCTCGGCCGCCTGCTCGGGTTCCGCGGCGAGCCGGAAGAGATCGCGGTCGAGTCGCTCGTCCCGGAGAGGTTCCGCAGGCTCTCGCCTGCACGTTTTCTCGAGCGTCTGGAGGAGCTCGATCCCGAGTGGGAGGAGCGCGTGGCGCGCGCCCGGGCCGAACAACGCGTCCTTCGCTACATCGCCTCCGTGACCCGCCGAAAGATCCGCGTCGGCCTGGTCGAAGTCGGTCCGGGGAGCCCGTTCGCCGGGCTCCGCGGCACCGACAACCAGGTCGCGTTCACGACGCTGCGATATCGCTCGAATCCTCTCGTCATCAAGGGAGCCGGGGCGGGGCTCGACGTGACGGCGGCCGGGATCTTCAACGACCTCGCGGAGCTGGGAGGGTGAGTATCCGAGTGATTCTGGCGGGGGGCCTTGCAGTCCCCCGGGGAGGGTGAGTGCATCCGGATGACATTGGCGGCGGGCCTTGCGGTCCCCCGAACCCGCTGGGTGGCGGATGAGGTCCGTGCGTGCTTTCGCTCCCGGAACGGTCGCGAACCTCGGGCCCGGACTCGACATCCTCGGACTCGCCGTCACGGGAGCGGGAGACACGGTCACGGCGGAGCGCACCGCGGACCGGGAGGTCCGAATCCGTTCCTCCGGCCATCCCGACATCCCGGCCGAACCGGAGAGGAACACCGCCGGGATCGCCGCCTCACGCGTTCGGGACCGGGCGGCCGCCGGCTCGACCGGGATCTCTCTCGAGATCGAGAAGGGCCTTCCTCTCTCGGGAGGACAGGGTGGGAGCGCCGCTTCGGCGGTCGCCGCCGCCGTCGCCGTGAACGAGCTGCTCGGTTCCCCTCTCCGCAGGGAGGAGCTGCTCGAGCCGTGCCTCGAAGCCGAGGCGGCGGTGGCGGGACGGCACGCCGACAACGTGGCCGCGGCACTCTTCGGTGGGGTCGTTCTGATTCGCTCGCTGGAGCCTCTCGACGTCGTCCGGCTGACCTTCCCGGGAGAGCTCCTGGTCGTGCTCGCGGAGCCACGGCAGAGCCTGCGCACCGAGGAGGCGCGATCCCGCCTTCCCCACTCGGTCGAGCTCTCGGTGGCGCTGGCGCAGGCCGCCCATGTCGGCGCTCTCGTCGCCGCGCTCTCCACGCGTGACTGGGAGCTGCTCCGGCGTTCGATCGAGGATCGTGTCGCCGAACCGGCGCGGGCGCCGCTTCTTCCGGGCTTCGCCGAGGCGAAGGCCGCAGCTCTCCAGGCCGGAGCGCTGGGGTGCTCGATCTCGGGAAGCGGACCCTCCTCGTTCGCCTTCGCCGTCGGGGACGAGCCCGCCCGCCGCATCGGAAAGGCGATGATCGAAGCCTACCGGTCGCGGGACGTTGCCGCGACCGCGCGAGTCTGCGCGATCGATTCACGCGGCGCTCGTCTCGTCGGCGGTCAGAATTGAACACTCGGGCCATGGCCGCCGGGCACTCGAGCTGGCAGATCTGCCCGCGGTGCGGCCGGGAGCTTCCGCTCTCCTTCGCGAAGAGCCAGTGCCCCACCTGCGCGGGGCTCCTCGAGGCGAGGCACCGGCCGCCGAGCGTTCAAGGCCGCGAGCTTCAGGAGCTCTTCGCTCGACGCCGCCAGGCGGGAGAGGGACTCGACTCCTCCGGGGTCTGGAGGTACCGCGAGATCGTCCTCCCCGACGCCGAGTCGGACATCGTCACCCACCCGGAGGGGAATACCCCGCTCCTGAAGCGCGATCCGGTCTCCCGCTGGACGGGAATCGAGGAGCTCTGGTTGAAGCACGAGGGGCACAACCCGACGGGCTCGTTCAAGGACCGCGGCATGACGGTCGGGGTCACCCAGGCAAAGCGGGTGGGCGCCCGGGCAATCGCCTGCGCGTCGACCGGGAACACGTCGGCTTCGCTCGCGGCGTACGGGGCGCTTGCTCGAATCCCCGCGCTCGTCTTCGTTCCGGCGGGGCAGGTCGCGGCGGGCAAACTCGCGCAGACGCTCGCGTATGGGGCGAAGACACTCCTCGTACGCGGCGACTTCGACGCCTGCTTTGCCCTCGTTCGCGAGGCGAGCGAAAGACTGAACATCTATCTCTTGAACTCGGTCAATCCCTATCGGCTCGAGGGACAGAAGACGATCGTCTTCGAAGCCCTCGAGCAGCTCGGCTGGGAGCCTCCGGACTGGATCGTGCTTCCGGCGGGCAACCTCGGCAACACGTCGGCGTTCGGAAAGGCTCTTCGCGAGGCGCGCGACCTCGGTCTGATCCCGCGCCTGCCGCGGCTCGCGGCCGTGCAGGCCGAAGGCGCCAACCCGTTCGCGCGCAGTTTTCGGGAAGGGTTCTCCCGGCGGCACCGCGTGAAGGCGGAAACGGCCGCCACGGCGATCCGGATCGGCGACCCCGCGTCGCACGACCGCGCCGTCGAAGCGATCCAGATGACCGACGGGATCGTCACGGATGTGACCGACGACGAGATCCTCGAGGCGAAGGCCGTCGTGGACGGCTCCGGCGCGGGCTGTGAACCGGCGAGCGCGGCGAGCGTCGCCGGAGCGAGAAAGCTCGTCGGGCAGGGCGTGATCCGGGCGACCGACCGCGTGGTCGCGATCCTGACCGGCCACATCCTGAAGGACCCCGGCCTGCTCTTGCGATACCACCAGGAGACCGATCCACCGCCCCCCCGCGCCAACCGTCCCGTCGAGATCGAGCCGACTCTCTCGGCGGTCGAGGAGGTCCTGGGAGAACGCCGGTGAGCCCGGCTCTCGAGCGGCTGCTCGTAAGGCTCGGGGCCGCGAAGAGCAAGCGGCCCGACCCCGCTCGAACGGCGCGGCTTCTCGAATCCTTCGACGGGCGCGTTCTCGCCGACGCGACGGATCTCATTCGCCTGCACGAAGCGCTGCTCTTTCTGCGGGCGTACCCGCAGGACCGCGCGACATTGCGCGGCGCCGAGAGACTCCTGTCGCGGTTCGGGAATCGCATCGAGAGGCTCGCGGCCTCCGAAGGGGACCTCGAGCCGTTCGACCGGCCGGACGTTTCCGGCATCGCCGGGACGGCGATCTCGACGGACTACTCGTTCGACGTCGTTCGATGGTTGGCGAACCGGTTCCCGCGTCGCGTTCGGCTCGACTGGGAGAGACAGCAGGACCCGGATCGACTCCGGGCGCTCCTCCCGAAGTTCCTGCCGCTCCTGGAAGAAGAAGCGCTCGAGGACGCGAACGTGCCGTACCTCGACTGGCTGCGGGCGGGAGAGCCCGACGGCCGGAAGGATCTCGCGTGGCTGCTCGCGCGAATCGGCGAGCTCCCGTTATCACAACCGGACCGGGCCGAGCGGTACGAGGCGCTGCGGGTTCCGATCGTGTGGGAACTGGGAAACGGCCGGGTCACGCGGACGCGGATGCGCTGGTCGACTCCCGGGGGGAGCCGCTTCTTTCACCGCGAGCCTCTGATCGCGCGCCGCGACGTCTCGCTCGCCGAGGCGATGGCCGCGCCACCGCTGCCGCTCCGAAAGCTATCGCGCGGCGAAGGCGAGCGGCTGGTCGATCTCACCCGCGGAGCGAGCGCGCTCCGCTACCGCGAGTACTACGGCTTCACGTACGCCGATCCGGCGTCGGTGCGGGTCGCGCGCGCGGGAAGGGGAGTCGAGATCTTCCTCATGGGCCTCGAGAAGGGCCGCCGCCTGCCGCTGCGCGCGGGGTTCGCCGGATTCGTCGTCAAGAATGGCGTGCCGGTCGGCTACATCGAAGGTCTCGCGTTCTTCGAGCGGATCGAAATCGGCTTCAACATCTATTACACGTTCCGGGAGGGCGAGTCCGCCTGGATCTTCGGGCGGGTGCTGCGCCTCCTCAATCAGGTCTACGGCGTGACGTCGTTCTCGATCGATCCCTACCAGCTCGGGCACGAGAACGACGAGGCAATCGAGTCGGGAGCGTTCTGGTTCTACCGGAAGCTCGGCTTTCGCCCGACTTCTCCGAAGATCGCGCGGCTCGTTGAGGCGGAGGAACGACGGATCGAGGCGGATCCCGCCTACCGATCGTCGCCGCGCGCGCTCGCGCGTCTCGTGACGGGGAACCTGCTCTACGAGACGGACCGCCGCCGCGCGGGCGACTGGGACCGCTTCCACATCCGCAACCTCGGTCTTGCCGTGCAGCGCCGGATGCGGGCGCGTTATGGAGGCGACGCCGGGCGCGCCCGGCGGGAGTCCGGCACCCGAATCGCAAGGGCGCTCGGTGTGCGGCCGGATCGTTGGACTCTCGCGGAGCGGAAAGCCTTCGGCGACCTCGCGCTGGTTCTCGATCTCGTTCCCGATCTGTCGCGGTGGCGTATCGAGGAGCGAGACGATCTCGCCGGAATCATCCGGGTGAAAGCGGGAACGGGGGAGATCCGGTATCTGAAGGGGTTGCAGCGCCACGTCCGGCTGCGGCAGGTCATGATTCGATTGGGAAGCGACCGCGGGACGGGCGACTTACGGGGCTAAGATCACCTTGATGGCTCCGGTCGTCTCGGTCGTGATTGCATCGGAACGCGTGGACGGCTCTCTCCCGGCGTGCCTCTCCTCGCTCGAGCGGCAGGAGCAGGCGCCTTCGTTCGAAGTCCTCGTCTCGTCCGCTACGGCGCCGACCGGCGCGGACCGATTGTCCTATCCCTGTGAGTGGGTGCCGGCCGAATCGCGCAATCCCGGAACGCGGCGCAATCTCGCCGCGCGTCGCGCCCGGGGAAGCATTCTCGCCTTCCTGGACGATGACGCGGAGGCCGAGCCCGGGTGGCTCGCGGCAGGCGCCCGCGCGCTCGAGCACGCCGATGTCGTCGGCGGCCCGGACCTCGGACCCAGCGGAGCGCCTTACCTCGAGCGCATTTCCGATCTCCTTCTCGCAACCCCGGCGATCGGCAGCGGGGTGCCCGCGCACGAACGTCACCCCGCCGGAGGGCGCGTTCTTTCGCCGCACGACGTGGCGCTCTGCAACCTCTTCGCGCGCCGCGAGGCCTTCGAGTCGCTCGGGGGGCTCGACGAGTCGCTCGGTTACGTCGGGGAAGACACGGACTTCGTGCGTCGCGCGCTCGACCGGGGTCTCACGGTCCTTCTCGACCCGGACGTTCGGGTCCGGCACCGCCGCCGGCCGTTTCCCGCCGGATACATCGCGCAGCGCTGGCGTTATCGCGTCAAGACGGGCCGGCTGTTAGTCGAGCGGCCGGGCCTCCACGCGCGCGGACGGATTGCGACCTTTCTCTTCGCAGGTTTCGCCGCGACCGCGGGGGCGGCGCTCATTGGAGTTCCGTTCCTCGTGCCGGCCGCGCTCCTGTACGCGGCCGCGACCTGGGCGCTGTCGTATCCGATCTGGCGCGACGACCCGGCTCTCTTTCCCGCCGTGCCCTTCGCATTCGCGCTCCATCACATGACCTATTTCGCGGGGCTCGTGACCGGCATTGCCCGGGGCCTCTTCGCGGCAGCAGCGCGGTGAACGAGCTCGGGCTCGCGACGCAGTGGCTGCGGGGGAGACAGACGCTCCCGCGGTACTTGATCCTCGGCATGACGAACCTCTGCAACTCGAAGTGCGTGACGTGCTTCTACTGGGATCACCTGAACGTCAACAGGCACCTCGAGATGTCGCTCGAGGACTACTCCCGGGCGCTCGCGGACCTGCCCTCGCTCTACAGCGTGGTGCTGACCGGCGGGGAGCCGACGTTGAACCGCGACCTGCCGGAGGTGACGAAGCTCCTCTACCGCCGACACGACGCCGCGAACGTCACGATGCCGACCAACTCGCTCCTGCCGGAGCAGGTCGAGGCGATCGTCGCGGGAGCACTCGAGTCCCGAAAGGACGATCGCCAGACCTTTACCGTCGGCCTGTCCCTCGATCACCTGGGCGAGCGGCATGACGAGATCCGCGGGGCGCCGGGCAACTTCCCGAGGGTGGTCGAGACCTACGGGCGACTCGTGGAGTTGAAGCGGCGCCGGCGAGGGCTCCTCGTCAACGTTCAGACCGTGCTCGCCTCGTTCAACCAGTACGACCTCCCGGAGATCACCTCCTGGGTCGCGTCGAACTTCCGGGAGATCGACTTCCACTCGTTCGAGCTGCTCCGGCCGCCGTTCCCGGATTCGTCGATTCGACCGCTGACCGCGGAGGAGTACGCCCGCGCTCTCGAAACCCTGAAGCCTTATTGGGCGGGGTTCGATCGCTACCGGCCGATCCTCCGGAACCTGAAGGTCGCCGCGCGCGAGGCGGAGCTCGAGACGCTCCGTGAGCGGCGGATGGTCTACCCGTGCTTTGCCGGCAGCGTCTCGGGAGTCCTGAACCCCGAGGGGACGGTCTCATTGTGCGAGGTCCAGTGGGAGATCGGCAACATCCGCGACTTCGGCTGGTCGTTCCGAAAAGCCTGGTTCTCCGAGAAGGCCAACGAGCTCCGCCGCCGGGTCGCGCGGCGCGAGTGCTGGTGCACGCACTCGTGCTTCATGTCCTCGAGCCTGCCGTTCTCGGTGAAGGGCCTAACGAAGCTGGCGACGACGGCGCTGCTACCGGTCCGAGGAGCCGCAACGTAGCGTAATCGCCATGGGATGCTGCCTTACGGCCGTTTACTCTCTACCGGCGCCGTCGAGGCGCCGCTAAAAGAGAAGGGCCGGGTTTCCCCGGCCCCGAGAAACATGCCGGCGTCTCAGCCGACGGGATCCGAAGGACCTCGCGGCCCTCCGAAGGCCCCCTACTTCTTCTCGCCGATCGTGAGCTGGCTCTCGACGCTCTTGACGCCCGAGGTTTCCTGCGCGAGCTTGATCGCCTGGTCGATCTCGGCCTGGCTCTTCAAGCTGTCACCCGTCAAGGAGACGATGCCTTCACGAGTGTCGACGTCGATCTTCAAGCCTCCGACCAACGGGTCGGCGAGGAGCTTCGCCTTCACGGCCGCGGTGATCGCCGCGTCATCCATCGTCTCAGCGATGGTCGTGGCCTCTCCCTCGCCCCCCGGCGCCGCCGGCGGGGCGCCGCCATAAGTCTCGCCCGGCATCGCGATCGATCCGCCCGCCACCATGATGTTGTCCACCACGTCGGCGACGCCCTCGGTCCCGCGCGCGAGCGCGACCGCCTGGTCCTTGGCGGCCTGGTTCTCCACGTTGCCCGAGAGTGTGACGATCTTGTCCTTGGTGTCGACGTCGATCTGATAGGCCTTCACGGTGTCGTCCGCAGCGAGCTTGGACTTGACCTTGGTCGTGATTCCGGCGTCGGTCTGGGCGCACGCGATCGCGAACACGACCGCCACGAGAATTCCCAGAAGAGTGGTGATCCGTTTCGTCATGTAGTTCCTCCTTGCTCGGCCAAATGGCCGCGAAACCTTTCCTGCATCTTTCGTGCCTTTTGGACCGCGCGTGCCCATGTGTTGGAAATCGCTGACACGATTGGGCTATTCTGCCGTCCGGGGAATTCGATGGCGGAAGAGAAGCTCGACGATCCGACAGTCCCATCCGGCGTCCGAGAAGGTCGGCGGCGGTGGGAGCGTTCGGTGCGCGAAGCATTCGCGCGGCGGCCTGCCTGGAAACGCGACTGGACGACCGTGTCGGGAGCGGAAGTCGACCCCCTGGCGGGGCCGGACACGCTCGCCGGGTTGGACCCCGAGCGGGACCTGGGCTGGCCGGGGGAGTACCCGTTCACCCGCGGCGTTCAGCCCACGATGTACCGGGGAAAACCGTGGACGATGCGCCAGTTCGCCGGGTACGGCACAGCTCGCCAGACGAACGAGCGATTCCGCTACCTCCTCGACCACGGGCAGACGGGCCTTTCGACCGCGTTTCATCTGCCGACGCTCTACGGGTATGACTCGGACCACGAGATGGCGCGCGGAGAGGTCGGCAAGTGCGGCGTGGCGGTCGATTCGCTCGCCGACATGGAGATCCTCTTCGACGGAATCGATCTCGGACGGGTCACGACCTCGATGACGATCAACTCGACCGCCCCCATCGCGCTCGCGATGTATCTCGCGGTCGCGGAGAAGCACGGCACCCCGTGGGATCGCGTCGGCGGCACCCTCCAGAACGACATCCTGAAGGAGTACATCGCGCAGAAGGAGTACATCTTCCCGCCCCGACCCTCGATGCGCTTGATCACCGACCAGTTCTCCTTCTGCACCAGGCACGTCCCGCGCTGGAACACGATCTCGATCTCCGGCTATCACATTCGGGAGGCCGGCTCGACGGCGCTTCAGGAGCTCGCTTTCACGCTGCGCGACGGCGTCGAGTACGTGAAGTACGGCATCGAGGCGGGGCTGCCCGTCGACGAGTTCGCTCCGCGCCTCTCCTTCTTCTTCAACGCCCACAACGACTTCTTCGAAGAGGTCGCCAAGTACCGCGCCGCGCGGCGAGTCTGGGCGAAGACGATGCGGGAGCGGTTCGGGGCGAAAGATCCCCGCTCCTGGATGTGCCGCTTCCACACGCAGACCGCGGGCTGCTCTCTCACGGCCCAGCAGCCTTACAACAACGTCGTCCGCACGACGATCCAGGCGCTCGCCGGCGTCCTCGGCGGGACCAACTCGCTCCACACGAACTCGCTCGACGAGACGCTCGCGCTGCCGTCCGACTTCGCGGTGAAGCTCGCGCTCCGAACCCAGCAGGTGATCGCGCACGAGTCCGGGGTCGCGAACACGATCGACCCGCTCGGCGGCTCCTATTTCGTCGAGGAATTGACGACGAGAATGGAGCGGGGCTGCTTCGACTACTTTCGTCGGATCGACTCGCTCGGCGGGATGATCGAGGCGATCGAGGCCGGGTTCCCGCAGCGCGAGATCATGGACGCCGCCTACGCCTACCAGCGCGCCGTGGACTCGAAAGACAAGATCGTCGTCGGGGTCAACGAGTTCGTCGAGGAGGACGAAGCGCCGCTCGAGACGCTCTACATCGACGAGTCCGTGGAAGAGGGGCAGAAGGCGGACCTCGCCCGGCTGCGGCGCTCGCGGGATGGAAAGGCCGTAACGTCTTCGCTTGCCGTCCTGCGCCAGGCGTGCGCGGACCGACGCAACGTAATGCCTCCGCTCGTGGAAGCCGTCAAGACCTACGCGACGGTCGGCGAGATCTCCGATGTGATGCGCGAGGTCTTCGCGACATACGAGGAGCCGGCGGTCTTCTGACCGGGCCAACGCGGAAGCGCTGCATCTCGACAGTCAGCCAGGGAGTTCGGGGGACCGCAAGGTCCCCCGCTGAGATTACTCGAACAAAACCCTGGTCCGGGATTCGGCAATCGAGCGTGGACCCCATGAGACAATTTATCGAATGAGCGACAAGCAGTCTCCCTTCTCGTCGATCGACCGCGCGGTCGAGGACCTCCGCGCCGGCCGGTTCGTCGTCGTCGTGGACGACGAGGACCGGGAGAACGAGGGAGACCTCGTGCTCGCGGCGGAGAAGGTTACGCCCGAAGCGATCAACTTCATGGCGCGGGAGGGGCGCGGGCTCATCTGTCTCGCCCTGACTGAGAAGCGCTGCGACGAGCTCGAGCTTCCGCCCATGGTCGACGAGAACACCTCGAACTTCGGCACCGCATTCACGGTCTCGATCGAAGCGCGCGGCCGCGTGACCACCGGCATCTCCGCCGCGGACCGGGCGGCCACGGTCAACGCGGCGATCGATCCACGGACGCAACCATCGGACCTCGCACGGCCGGGCCACATGTTCCCGCTTCGCGCAAGAGCGGGGGGAGTCTTGAAGCGGGCCGGCCAGACCGAAGCATCGGTGGACCTCGCGCGGATTGCCACGCTCGACCCGTCCGCGGTGATCTGCGAAATCATGAACGAGGACGGCACGATGGCGCGGGTGCCGGACCTCGCGAGGTTCTGCGAGAGACACGGGCTCGCGATGGTCACGGTCGCGGACCTGATCCGTCACCGAATGAAAACCGAACGGCTCGTGCAGCGCGTTGCGGCGCCACATCTACCGACCCGCTTCGGCGAGTTCCGTCTCTACGCGTACCGCAGCGACGTCACCCACGAGGAGCACATCGTCCTCGTCCACGGCGAGATCCGCGAGGACGAGCCCGTGCTCGTCCGCGTCCACTCACAGTGCCTGACGGGAGACGTCTTCGGATCGTCGCGCTGCGACTGCGGCGCGCAGCTCTCCCTCGCGATGGAGAAGATCATCGAGGCGGGCAAGGGCGTCTTCCTCTATCTGCTCCAGGAGGGCCGCGGGATCGGTCTCGTGAACAAGCTGAAGGCCTACGAGCTGCAGGACGAAGGACATGACACGGTCTCGGCCAACGAGAAGCTCGGTTTCCCGCCGGACATCCGCAATTACGGCGTCGGCTGCCAGATCCTGAGGGACCTCGGAGTCCGTAAGATGCGGTTGATGACGAACAACCCCTCCAAATACGTCGCGATCGGCGGCTACGGGCTCGAGATCGTCGAGCGCGTGTCGCTCGAAGTTCACCCGACCCCGGGCTCGCGCAAGTACCTCGAAGCGAAGAAGAACAGGATGGGGCACCTCCTGAAGATGGTCTAGGTGTGGGGTCAGGTTTAAACCTGACCCCTAAGGGACCGCAAGGTCCCCCGCTGAGATCACCCGGACAAACTCCAGGGGGTTCGGGGGACCGCAAGGTCCCCCGCTGAGATTACCCGGACAAAACTCCAGGGGGTTCGGGGGACCGCAAGGTCCCCCGCTGAGATTACTCGGACAAAACTCGTTGTCCCGCCCCGCCCTTCGCGCTTCCCGCGTATCCTTCCCCCGGTTCGTTTCAGAAAGGAGAGGAGACATCCATGGCCAAGCTCTTCGAGGTCGTACCTCCGTCCGTTCCTGGTCGCCGCATCGTCCGCATCGCGATCGTCGCCGTCGTGCTCGTCCTTCTTCTCGCCGGCAATCCCGTGGCCGTCATTCCCGCCGGCCACGTCGGAGTGAAGGACTTTTTCGGGCGGGTTTCTCCCAGTGTCCTCTCGCCCGGCGTCCGCGTGGTCTTCCCGTTCACCCGGGTCGTGAAGATGTCCATCAAGACCCAGGAGGTGAAGGAGACGGCCGAGGTCCCTTCCAAGGAAGGTCTGGTCATGGATCTCGAGGGCTCGCTTCTCTACCGGCTCGATCCGGAGAAGGCGGACGACATTTACCGGACGATCGGCCGCGACTATCAGGAGATCGCCGTCGCGCCCCAGATCCGCTCCGCGATCCGCGAGATCACGGCGTCGTATGAGGCAAAGGTCCTCTATTCGGCAGAGCGCGAGCGGATATCGAGAGAGACACTTGAGCTGTTTCGGAAGCTCGCCGTCGACCGCGGGATCATCGCCGAAGCCGTCCTCCTGCGAAAGATCGGGCTGCCCGACATCGTCGCCAACGCGATCCAGGAGAAGCTGCGGCGCGAACAGGAGGCCGAACAGATGAAGTTCGTTCTCCAGAAGGAGCAGCAGGAAGCCGAGCGAAAGCGCATCGAGGCGCAGGGGATCGCGGACTTCCAGCGGATCGTCGCCGCCGGGATCAGTCCGGCGCTCCTCGAATGGAAAGGGATCGAGGCGACCGAGAAGCTCGCCTCGAGTCAGAACACGAAGGTCGTCGTGATCGGGAGCGGCAAGAACGGGCTTCCGATCATTCTCGGGGGGGACGGGAAGTGACGGCGCTGCGCGCCGTCATCCCGAACGAAGTGAGGGATCCGACGGCGGAGCCGTCGTCCCGAGCAACGCGAGGGATCTCTCCGCTGAGGAAAAAGATCCTTCGTCGCTGCGCTCCTCAGGACATGGATCCCTCGGACCTCCGGTCCTCGGGATGACGGATAAGACGCCGCCGGCTCGAGGATCAGGTTCTGGGCTTCGCCCGGAGTGAGGTCTCGTACCATCGGCTGAGCGTGGCGGGAGAGACGCCCGCAAAGTACCCGAGGATCACTGCCCAGTTGCGGAGCACCTGCCGGGCGGCGCCGTGCTCGAGGTAGCGCCGCGGCGAGGTGTGGGTCTTCTCCGGTCGCACGACGAAACGCCCCGCACGTTTGAGGCGCAGGACGAAGTCGAGGTCATCGCAGACCGGCAGATCTCTGAAACCGCCTGCGCGCTCGTACGCGTCACGCCGGCAGAAGATGCCCTGGTCCCCGAAGGGAAGCCTCGCCAGTCGGGAACGGCGGTTCGCCCACCAGGCGATCCAGTCCATCGCCGGACCCGCTCCCTCGTACGCGAGCGAGAAGGCGCCCGCAGTCGCTCCGGCGGAGATCGTCCGGCGGATGATCGCAAGCGCGTCGCCGGGTGGGCGGGAGTCCGCGTGCAGGAAGAAGAGCACGTCGCCGTGCGCTTCCGACACCGCACGCGCGAGCCGCGCTCCCCGCGTTCCGGCGAGCTCCAGGACACGGGCGCCCGCGCCGCGGAAGGCATCGAGCGTCGAGGCGGGGCTTCCGCCGTCGGCGACGAGGAGCTCGCGATCGGGCCCGCGTCCGAACCGAAGAAAACGGGCCGCGGCCTCCGGCCCCTCGCCGCGGGTCGGGATGATGACCGAGATCACCGGGAAGTGGTCAGTTCTCCGTTCTCGGCTTTCGGCCGACGCGGGCGTGTCGGGTGCTACCATCAGAACAGTGAAGCTTCCCATGCCGGCGGCGGTGCTCGCCGGCGGCGCCTCGAGGCGCATGGGCCGGCCGAAGGCGGCGCTTCCCTGGGGCGTCGGCACGCTCCTGGAGTTCCAGACGGGACGCCTTTCGTCGCTCTTCCGCGAAGTTCTGGTGGTCGTCAAGGAGAGCCCGGACTACCCGGTCGGCCCCGCGCGGGTCGTCCTCGACGGCTCGCCCGAGTTCGCGGCGATCCACGGCCTGGTTCGCGCCCTCGAAGAGACGGAAGACTGCATCTTCGTCCTCGCGGTGGATCTGCCGGGGCTGACCCACGACATCGTCCGTGAGATCGTGGTTCGAGGAATGCAGACTTCGGCGCCCGCCCTCGTCCCGCAGGCGAATGGACGGCTCCAGCCGCTCGCCGCTGTCTGGCGCCGCTCGGCCCTGCGCCTCGCCAAGGATCGGATCGCGAGGGGGATGCTCGCGCTGAATGCACTTGCGGAGGAGGTCGGCGCGGAGGTCCTGCCCGAGAGGGTCTGGCGCGCGCTCGACCCGAGCGGGAACGCATTTGCGAACCTGAACACCCTCGCCGACTTTGCTGCGCACCGGGAGCGCGCGTGAACGACGAAGAGACGCCGCCGGAGAAGAGGCCCCGGCGCCCGCGCGCCACCGGGCTCCGCAAGAGCGGCCTCCACCTGGACTCGCGCGGTCGAGCGCGCATGATCGACGTCGGGGGGAAGGCCATGACGCGGCGTCGTGCGGTCGCGCAGGGCCGGGTCCGGATGGGCCGCGAGGCATTCGAGGCGCTCGCGACCGGCCGCCTCTCCAAGGGAGACGCGCTCGCGGTCGCCCGGCTCGCCGGGATCCTCTCCGCAAAGAAGACCTCCGAACTCGTGCCGCTGGCACATCCGATCGTTCTCGAATCGATCGCCGTGGAATGCGAGCTCGACCGTCGCGTCCGGGACGTCGTCGTCACCGCGACGGTCTCGACGGCGGCGCGAACGGGCGTCGAGATGGAGGCGCTCACGGCGGTCGCGGGAGCGTGCCTCGCCCTCTACGACATGGCCAAAGCGCTCGACCGCGCGATCGAGATTCGAGAGATCGTGCTCCTCGAAAAGACCGGAGGTCGCTCCGGACCCTATCGGCGCGGTTGAGCCTCGGGCCATATCCGAATATCTGTCGGTGGGTGACCTGGCGATCCCCCACACCGACAAGATTGTTGAATATCTGTCGGTGGGGGACCTGGCGGTCCCCCACAGCCCCTACGGCACGGCCGCCTGTTCCGGCGGAGGGTGGAGATACGTCCGGCTCGGGGGTTGAGTCGGAAAGCTCCGGGTCGGCGGCGGAATCTGCGGCGTGGGCACCGGGCCGCCGGCGAGCGGCGGAACCGTCGGGGTCGGAGACGCGGAGGGCGTGGAAGCGTCGGGTTTGCGATCCTGGGCGGCGCCCGCGAGGGAAGAAGAGCGCACGAGCCCGAGCACGGCGAAAGCGAGCACGGCGAGGAAGAGAACGACCGCGGCGTAGTAGGTCCAGCCGACACGGCGAGGCTCCGGGTCGATCATCACCCGCGCATCATGCAAACGGTTGACCAGGGAAGGCTTCGAAGTCCAAGTCGCACGTCCAAAGCCGCCGAAAGCGCGGAGCGGCCGCGGCTCTCGAAGAGAGAAGGCCCGGCTATAGTAACCGCTCGCAGCGCTTCGTCAACTCTCGACTCCACGGAGGATCACCGATGCATGCGCCGATCCGGGTCGCGGTCGTGACCGTCTCCGACGGCGTCGCCTCGGGGAAACGAGAAGATCACGGCGGCCCCGCATGCGAAGAGGCGCTCCAACGATCCGGCATCGCGCACGAAGTCGTCTGGCGCAAAGCGATTCCCGACGACGCCGATTCGATTGCCGAAACCGTCCGCGCGCAGGCCGACTCCGGCGCGGCGGACCTGATCGTCCTGACCGGCGGCACCGGACTTTCCCCGCGCGACCGGACCCCCGAAGCGGTACGTCGCGTCATCGACTTCGAGGCCCCGGGTCTCGCCGAGAAGATGCGCGCGGACACCGGGCGCAACTTCGCGGCGGCGTACCTCTCGCGACAGGTCGCCGGAGTGTGCGGCCGAGCGCTCGTCGTCGCGCTGCCCGGTTCCCCGAAAGGTGCCGCCGACTGCCTTCAGGCGATCGCCGAGCTCCTGCCCCACGCGATCGAGCTCGCGAGAGGGGAGAGATCCGCGCATCCGCGTCCGGATCCGGAGGTCGAAGACACTTGACCTTGTACGGGAGAAGAACGGTTCCGGGGGTCGATGCGCTGGTTGCCGATCCTTCGCCGGTGGCGGGACAGCGGATCGGGTTGATCACGAACCATGCCTCGGTCACGTCGGGAGGAACGCCTTCCTGGCAGGCGCTCCTCTCCGTTCGCGACTCTCGCCTCGTGCGGCTGTTCGGACCGGAGCACGGAATCGACGGCGCGGCGGTCTACATGGAGGGCGTCTCTTCCTCCATCCATCGTGAGAGTGGTCTTCCGGTCGTTTCGCTCTACGGCGCGACGCGCGACAGCCTGAAGCCGCGCCCGGAAGACCTCGCGGACGTGGACGCGGTCGTCTTCGACGTGCCCGACGTGGGCAGCCGCTACTACACGTTCCACTGGACGATGCTCCTCGCGATGGAGGCGTGCGCCGAGCTCGGAAAGCGGTTCGTCGTCTGTGACAGGCCCAACCCGATCGGCGGCGCGGTCGAGGGCGCACCGCAGGACCCGGACTGTCTGTCCTTCGTCGGTCTCCATCCGATCCCGGTGCGGCACGGAATGACCTCGGGCGAGCTCGCCCGTCTCCTCGCCGCCGAGCGCGGTCTGGATCTCGATCTCGTCGTCTCCCGCATGCGCGGATGGGGCCGCGATACGTCCTACGCCGATACGGGTCTGCCGTGGATCCCTCCATCGCCGAACATCCCGACCGTCGAAACTGCCCGCGTGTATCCCGGGATGTGCCTTCTCGAGGGCACGAACCTCTCGGAGGGGAGAGGGACGACGCGGCCCTTCGAAACGTTCGGGGCGCCGTGGATCGATCCGCTCGCGTTGACAGACGCGCTCGGACGTCTGGATCTTCAGGGCGTGTCGTTTCTGCCCACCCGCTTCCGTCCGATGTTCGAGAAGCACGCCGGAGAAACCTGCGGCGGAGCGATGCTCGAGGTTACCGACGCGGCATCGTTTCGACCGTTCGAGACCGCGATCTCCATCCTGGAAACCGCGCGGCGCCTCGCGTCCGGGCGGTTTGCATGGAGAACCGAGCCGTACGAGTTCGACCCGCGCCCGGCTATCGATCTCCTGAGCGGGTCTCCGCGCCTGCGGGCGAGCCTCGACGCCGGCCGCGGGACCGCCGCGGAGATCGCTCGCCATCGCGACGAGGCGAGAAAGTTCCTCGCGCGGCGCGACCCGTTCCTTCTCTATCCGGATCACCGTCCGGCGCTCGTCGCCTTCGTCGGCGGGCATGACTCCGGGAAGACGACGCTCCTCGCGGAGCTCGTTCCGCGTCTTCGGGCGCGCGGGTTCACCGTGGGAGCGATCAAGCACACTTCGCACGACGTCGAGGACGACGTCGTCGGGAAGGACTCGCAGCGGATGGGAGCATCCGGCGCGGACGTGTGGGCTCTGGTGACCCCGAAGCGAGCGACGGTTCGCCGGAGGATAGTCGCGGCGGAAGAGTCGATCGCTTTCGCCGAGTTGACGGTCGAGCATATGGCTGGCTGCGACCTCATCCTGGTCGAGGGGTACAAGTCCCTCCCGATTCCGAAGGTCGAGGTGACGCGCAGCGGCGCCGCACGGCCGTCCGTCCCCGACGCGCTCGTTCGAGTCTCCGACGATCCCCCCGAGGACTCGGTTCCGACGTATCGCTTCGACGACAAGGAAGGAATCGTCGCGGCCGTGTTGCATCTCGCCGGCCTGGATCGAGGAGCTTGAGCGGGCCGGGAACTGACAGCGGGGAGCTTCCGTGTTCATCGTGTTCGACCTCGACGGCACGCTCATCGACGGCTATGACGGCATCACCGACGCGCTCGGCTTCGCGATGGAGCGCCTCGGCTTCGCTCCGGTGCCGGAGGAGAAGGTTCGCGGGATGGTCGGCCAGGGCCTCGAGAAGCTCCTGGAGAAGGCCGTCGGAACCGAGCTCGCGCCGCAGGGCGTGCGGCTCTTTCGCGAACGGTACGCGCAGGTCGCGGACACGAAGACGACGCTGATGCCGGACGTGCATCGGGTGCTCGATCGACTGGCGGCCGCCGGCCACTCGATGGCGGTCGCGTCGAACAAGCCGGCGGAATTCTCGCGGCGAATCCTCGAGACGAAGCGAGTCGCGCAGTACTTCCTCGCGATTGCAGGCCCCGACGCAGAGGCGCCCGCGAAGCCGCACCCGGCAATGCTCCTGCGAATGATGGCGCGCGCGGGCGCGGCGCCGGAGCAAACGATCGTGGTGGGCGACATGGAGATCGACGCGGAGTTCGCGCGCGCGGCAGGCTGTCACTCGGTGCTCGTCCCCGGAGGCTCGCGTTCGGCCGAGGAGCTCGCGGCGGTCTCCGCGGACGCGCATCTCGTCCGCCTCGCGGAGCTGCCCGGCTGGATCGGGGGCCGCGCATCGGCGGCCGCGGGCGACATCGGGACAAGCTAGTATGGGTGCGATGTCGCCAGCGTCTTCAGTCCGCTTCACCTACCAGGACTACCTCCAGCTCCCGGAGGACCGCCGGTACGAGATCGTCGATGGCGAGCTGTTCTTGACCCCCGCGCCCGGCACATACCACCAGCGCATCGAGATGAAGCTGCTTTTCCTTCTGTTCGGTCACGTCAGGGAGCACGGTCTTGGAGAAGTTCTCCCGGCGCCCTGCGACCTCGTCCTGTCGGAAACCGACGTCGTCCAGCCCGACATCTTCTTCATCGCGAAAGAACGGCGGGAGATCGTCGGGGAGAAGTACGTGTCCGCCGCCCCCGACCTGGTGGTCGAGATCCTCTCGGAGTCGACCGCGAAGCGCGATCGCGGGATCAAGGCGAAGCTCTATGAGCGCACGGGTGTGAAGGAGCTCTGGATCGTGGATCCCTGGGAGAAGACGATCGAGATCTTCCGTCGCTCCGAGGAGGCGTTCGTCCGACACGCCCTCTTCAGCGGCACCGACACGCTCGTCACCCCGATCTTCCCGGGCCTCGAGATTCCCCTGACGGAAGTTTTCTAGGGTCCCGCGCTCCGCGGGCGGCCTAGAATCGGTCGAATGGTGCGTCCTGGCGGTTCCACCGAACCAGCCGGGATGAGTCCCGTCCAGATAAGCGCCGGAGCGTCTGGTAGCAGGCCCCACTCGGTGGATCTCTCCGGGGCATGAGGGGCGGCATGTGCTCAAGGCTCGGTGGGGAACAGGAGAGACCCGTCTGCGGAGCCTGCGTCGGGCAAAGACCGTTCGTATGAGCCAAGTGAGAAGTCGAGCGGAGCACCGAGCCGGGAATGTTTTCTCTACCGCGTGAGGCCGAGACTGAAGTGAATCGCGTCCTCGACAGCGAGGAGTTTTTCCGGCCGCAGGGCACTGATTCGATCGCGTAGCGAGGACCTCGAAATCGTAACGATTGTGTCGAGATTGACGACACAGTTCTTCGGCACCCCGTCCTCCCGGCTCAAAGGAACCTCGGCCGGGATTTCCCGGATGCGCGTCGTGACCGGCGCCACTGTAATGAGAGTGCGGACTCTGTAGGCCTCCTCACGCGAGAGCAGCAAGACGGGACGCTGTCCGGCGGGCGGGGGCAGATCGGCCCACCAGACCTCGCCGCGGTGCATTACCAGGGCTCCGATGCCAGGACGCCGCGGCCGAGGCGGTCGATCTCGGACACCTCGAGCGGCTCTTCCGGTTGCCTCCGGTAACCCTCAACGTAACGCTCCGCGGCCTCTCGTTCGCCTTCGGCCCGTAAAACGGACAAAATGGCGTTGCGGAAGAACTGACTCCGGCTCTGCTTGCGCGCCCGGCGGCGACGCTCGACCGCCCGGTGCAGATCCTTCGGCAGGCTCACGGTGACCTTGACGGCGGCATTTGCCATAATTCGCTCCTCCTTCAATCTTACCGCAGTAAGAACAAAGCCACAACGAGGGACCAGTCGCACAGTCTGAGTCTTCCGGCAGACGGGAATCCAGGCCGGCTGGCAACCAGAAGCCGGCCCTTTTCTTCTTTGCCAACGGTTAGACTCTGCCTTCGTTCGACGTACCGGGGGAAGAATGGCGGCGGAGAATACCGTCACGGGCAACCTGACGGAAGAGGAGCTGGCGCGCGCCGTCGAGGCGGCCGAGATTGAGACCGTCCTCGCCGTCTTTTCCTACCAATGGTTTGAAAGGGGGTTCTGGAGACGGTCCCGCCCAGCGGGAACCGCGCCAGTAATCAACCAGTGAGCCGCATCGTCGTCGCTGAGGAGATGTCGCCGGCGGGACTCGACGTCCTCCGGAAGGCGGGACACGAGATCGTCGAGCTCGCGGGGGCCAAGCGCGAGCAGCTCCTCGCGGAGCTCGGAGACGCCGACGCCCTCCTCGTCCGCAGTCGGACCAAAGTGGACGCAGCGCTTCTCTCGGCCGCTCCACGGCTTTCGGTCGTGGGACGCGCGGGCGTCGGCGTGGACAACGTCGACGTGGCCGCCGCCTCGGCACGCGGAGTTCTCGTCATCAACGCCCCGACCGGAAACGTCGTCTCGGCCGTCGAGCACACGTTCGCGCTGCTGCTCGCGCTGCTGCGCCGCGTGGCCGAGGCCTCGGCGTCGCTCGCATCGGGAAAATGGGAGAAATCGAGGTTCCTGGGCTCCGAGCTCGCGGGGAAGACCCTGGGGATCGTCGGGCTCGGGCAGGTCGGCTCGCGCGTGGCCGCCCGGGCGCGCGCCTTCGAAGCGCGTTTGCTCGGCCACGACCCCTACCTTCCGCTCGACAAGGCACGAGAAATGGGGGTGCCTCTCGTCGCGCTCGAGGATCTGCTCGCCTCTTCCGACATCGTCACGCTGCATGCGACCGCGACCGTGGGAGCACGGCCGCTGCTCGGCCGCGAGGAGTTTGCGCGCATGAAGCGGGGAGCCGTGCTCGTCAACGTCGCGCGCGGGAGCCTCGTCGACCGCGAAGCGCTTCAGGAGGCGCTCGTCTCCGGGCACCTCGCCGGGGCGGCGCTCGACGTCTTCGACCCCGAGCCTCCCGATCCGGATGATCCGATGTTGAAACTTCCGAACGTCGTCGCCACGCCCCATCTCGGCGCCTCGACGGTGGAGGCTCAGGAGCGCGTCTCGCTCCAGACCGCCGAAGCGGTCGCCGAGGCGCTCGCCGGGGCCTCCTACGTCCCCGCCGTGAACCTCCCGTTCCGCGGTCCGAAGGACGCCGGTGGCGCCGCGGCATGGATGCGGATCAGCGAGCGGGCGGCGCGCTTTCTCTCCCACCTCGCCGGTGAGCGGCTCACGTCGCTTTCGGTCGAGACCTGGGGACTGCCCGAGGACTTCCTGCGTCCGGTCGCGGTGGCTTCGGTGAAAGGGGCGCTGGAGGCGCACACCCCCGAAACGGTGAACTTCGTCAACGCCCTCTACGTCGCCCGGGACCGTGGCCTCGCCGTCACGGAGACCCGCCACGAGGAGCCTGGCAACTACGCGCGGTCGATCCGAATCGCACTCTCCGATGGACGATTGGAAGCGAGCGCACACGCGACGCTCTTCTCCGGGAGCGACGCGCGCGTCGTCGAGGTCGATGGGTTACCGCTCGAGTTCCGGCCGGAGGGCACGGTAGTCTTTCTTCGCAACCGGGACGTGCCGGGCGTCGTCGGGAGCGTGGGAACGATTCTGGGCGAAGCAGGCATCAACATCGCGAACTTCTCGCTCGCCCGGAGCGGTGGCCAGCACGCCGCGGCGGTGATCGCCGTCGACTCGGTGCCGTCATCGGAAGCCGTGGCGAGACTCCGCGCCGCCCCGGGCGTCGAGGAAGTCCGCGTGGTGACGTGGTGAGCCGGCTCAAGGTCGTGGTGCTCTATGGCGGCCGTTCGGTCGAGCGCGAAGTGTCCCGAGTGTCCGCGCGGACTATCGTCGGGGCGCTCGATCGGTCGAAGTACGAGGTGCTCCCTCTTGCCGTCGACGAGAGCGGCCACTTTCTCCCCGCCGCGGATTCCGCGCGGCTGCTCGCCGACGGACGAGTGCCCGAGCGCTTCCGCGGCGCGGCGCCGGCCACCGAGGCCCTGGTTCCGATCGAGATATCACCGGGGCGCGCCGATGTCGTGTTCCCGATCATCCACGGATCGACCGGCGAGGACGGGACCCTGCAGGGTTTCCTGGAGTTTCTCGGGATCCCCTACGTCGGCGCGGGGGTGACGGGCTCGGCGATCGGGATGGACAAGGCCGTTTTCAAGATGCTGCTGCGCAGTGCCGGCATTCCGACTCCCCGATTCGTGGTCGTGCGTCTCTCCGAACGGGGAGCGCGCGTGCGAGAGCTCGTGGCCGAGCTGCCGCTTCCGCTCTTCGTGAAACCGGCGCCGAGCGGGTCCTCGGTCGGCGTCAGCAAGGTAAAGGACTTGAGCCGTCTGGACGACGCGCTCGAAGAGGCGTTCCGCTACGACGAACGAGCGCTCGTGGAAGAGGGCATCGACGCCCGGGAGCTCGAGTGCTCAGTTCTGGGAGACGAGGAGCCGCGGGCATCGATCCCCGGAGAGGTCGTCCCGGGACACGAGTTCTACGACTACGACGACAAGTACCGAGACGACAAGTCGCGGCTGCTCATCCCCGCGCCGGTCTCGGAGAAAGTCTCCGAAGAGGTCCGGCGACTCGCGGTCCAAGCCTTCCGTCTCTGTGAAATCTCCGGAATGGCGCGCGTCGATTTCTTTCTCGAGCGCGCGACCGATC